>JARIBI010000067.1 GCA_029257435.1 Sporosarcina sp.
CTCCAATAAGAGTCCTTAGGCTTTGTTTCATTTCATTAAATGATTTTGCAAGATCATTCAGTTCGTCTTTTGATTTCAGATGAATATCTTCATCAGACAAGTTTCCAGATGCTACAACTGACACTGCTCTAGACAGTCGAACTACTGGCTTAGAAATATTTCGGCTAATCGTAGTTGAAATAAGAGCTGCCAGTATTAATGCGATTATACTCGCACCAAGCAATCCCAGTTCTGCGTTTTTAGCAGTTTTGAGTGCCGCACTGTTTCCTTTGTCCAATTGTTCATTTTGGTACTTCGTCATTTCATCCAGTGTTTCTCGCATGCCTTCGTTAATCGGACGCATTTCTGAATCCATTAAAGCGACTGCCCTCTCTGTATCATTCGCCTTTCTCATTTGAATGACGTCCTGTGAAACAGCATAGAACTTTGCATTTAACTCTTCCGTCTCAGCCACTAGTTTTTTCATTTTATCTGAATGGACTAACTGCTTCATGCTTGCAATGTATTTGTTAATTTTCTCATAATGCTCATCGTATTTGTCCAAATCATCTTGACGTCCCAGTAACAAATAAGAACGGATAGAAACACCTTCTAAACTGCTTTCAGTTTGTATACTTTTAACTAGAATAGTTTGAGCAACCCGGTTCTCCAGTAAAAAGTTGTACTCCTCCTCTATCTTCCCGATCTGACTAAAACTGTATAATGCAGACAATAAAATGACTACTAAAAGAATACCAAATCCTCCATATAACTTCTTTCCAATTGACATAAGCCATCTCCCATTTCTTCAAATATTAAATCATACTTATAGTTTCGGTCCTAAAAAACGATTGTTTATAAATGTAGTCCCTTTCTAAAAAATATTTTTAATATAATTATACAAAGATATCCAATTCTAAGCGTTTCCTTCGTATAGTGGATCATAATCAAAAAAAGAGACGCAACGAGTGCGTCTCCCTTTACTAATTCTTATTTCAATTCATACTTCGCATATCCGTCTTTAGAGGGTGCCACGTATTTAATGCGAGTGTCATTGCCAAGATAATTCTTTCCTTTTTCGGAAGTTTCAAAAATCATCTTCGCGTTTTGTACAGGCTGGATGGACCAGTTGCCGTCTGCAGTTGGATCGATTGGATCGACTGCTTTCATGTAATCGACAATCGCTTCACGGTTCTCGTATTGATACGAAATTGTATCTAGCGCATCGCGGACTCCTGGGAATTCACCGCTTGCACGGTAGTTATTTGTGACAACGATGAACTTCTGTTTCGGGTCAATCGGTTTGCCGTCAAACATCAAGTTTTTCACTCGGTTTGCATTGGCATTCACTACTTTACCTCCGCCATCATACTTGTTTGGCTGCGTTACATCGTATTCGTATTCTACACCGTCAATGACGTCGAACAAATAAGATCTGTAGTTTTCGTTCAATACATTTTGTTCCCCGGACTTCGATGGATCGATTTGATTGAACTGACCACCTGACATTTCAAGCCATTCTTTTACGTCGGCTCCTGTCATGACAAGTCCTGTAATTGTATTGTCGAAGACATAAAGGTCTGCCATGTTTTTAATAGCAATGTCGCCAGCAGGGATATCTGTATAGTAATCAGATCCATAACGGCCGCCCGCTTTAAACGGTGCGCCTACAGACAGGATTGGCAGGTCTGCATACTCTGTACCTGGAGTCTGACTTGCAACATAACGCTTCTGTGCTTCTGTAACAATTTGAATCGATGGGTCGTCTTTAACGAGTGCGAAGTAACTTGTAATTGGTGCATTCGTTTTTGAAACTGGTGTGCGGATATAGTCCAGCGTACCTTTGTGCGCCTTTTCTACAGCCTTCATTACGTCTTGATTAATGGCTTCTGAATCTTTATGAACTGCACGAAGTGAACCTTTTCCGGAGATGACTTTCCACTCGCCATCTTCCATTTTCAATTCATAATCGAGCAATCCGAGGTGACTGCCGAACTTACCTGGCATAACGACAGGAGTTCCGTTCAACGTACCCGTTTCTTGATTTGCGTTTTTTGTATCTGCAAAGTCTCCAGGGAACAACGCGTGGTTGTGACCTGTCAGGATTCCGTCAACGCCATCAATTTCAGAAATCTGCCATGTAATATCATCTTCGTCCTGCTCATGGATTTCATCACCGATTCCTGAGTGAGCAATTACGAATACTACGTCAGCACCTTCTTTTTGAACTTGCGGCAAGAATTTCTTAACTGTATCTGAGCCATCTTCCACAGTCACTTTCCCTTCAAGAATTGCGCCATCCCAGCGAAGAATTCCCGGGGCTACAACTCCGATAACACCGACTTTCAGTGTATGTTTTGCACCTTTAGAGTCTGTTACTTCTTTCTCCATTACAATGTATGGATTATAGCGGTTTTTACCTGTTTTTGCGTCATATACGTTTGCGTTAATGACAGGGAAACCAGACTCATCGATGACTTGGTCCAGATACTCAAGTCCATAGTTAAACTCGTGGTTACCTAGAGACATTACGTCATAGTCAAGTGCTTGCATTGCTGCAAATGCTGGGTGTACTTCACCCTTTTTCAACGGATCTACACTCACTTTATATGTACCGAGCGGAGTTCCTTGGATTAAATCCCCATTATCAAACATAAGCGTGTTTTCTGATTCAGCACGCGCTTCATCAACTAACACACCTACTTTAGTTAGTCCGTAGTCTTCAACTTTCGCATCCTGATAGTAGTCATAGTTTACGATGTTCATGTGCAAGTCTGTCGTTCCCATTACACGCAGTGAAACTGTAGCTTCGTCAGTGTCTGGTGTTTGACCTGGGTGTTCCTGACTGATTTTTACTAAACGATTAACAATTGCACGCATCTCATTTTTCATTACTGCTTGTTTCGGTTTTGCTGTGTGGTCTGAATACCCTTTCAAAAGACCAAGTCCTATGCTTTTCGCCATTTCTGGACGCAGCGAAGCACCGAAGTCACGCTTGTCCTTAAAACGGTCAAGGAGGGTCATCGGGTAATTTTTATCGGTCTTTGCAGCACGTGCTGAAATAACAAATGCCTGTTCACGAGTAAGTGAACTGTTTGTGTCAAACTTTGTTGAAGAACGGCCGTGAACTAAACCTGCTTTCACTGCAGCTTCGACATAGGGAGCTAACTGTTTGTCCACATCCGTAAATGTAAGCGTCGAACCATCGTTCGTAGGTAAATTAAGTGCTTGTACAACTTGTTGGACGAATTCTCCTCTAGTTGCCTCATCTGACTTAGCAGCGCTTGCTCCTTGAGGTATAATCAAACTACCAAGGGTCAGCAAAACGACAAGTAAACTGAAGCCGATTCTTTTAAACAATGACATTAACATCTCCCTTTCAACGTTTAGTTATCTTACTACTCAAACATAACACAGGAGTCAGGCAGTTCCAACGTCTATTGACAATAAAGTTAATTCTTTGCAAGCCTTTACATTGTTGTCATAAAGGGAATAGGCGTGAAAGGGAGTTTTAGACTGCTTCCTTCATTTGTTCTTTAATTTCTACTAATATGAGAAAGGATGATTACCATGTTATCTGAAGATCTTTCAAAAATTATTCGCAGTACTTCGACAGAAATCGAGAAGACGGGTACTTTGCCCGATGATTTATTGCAAGTTGCTTATGAGGAAAAATTGTTCAAGCTGTTTTTGCCAAAAGAATTAGGAGGTCGTGCACTTTCATTACCTGAAGCTATCCATGTATTCCAAGACACTTCTTATGAAGATGGATCTTTCGGATGGCTGACAACCATCGGATCGGGCGGGAATTTATTTCTCGAAAACATGACAGAGACCCAAGCAATAGAACTGTATACTCCACAGAATGCCGTCATTGCAGGCAGCGGATATGCAACTGGTGAAGCACACGCTGAACGAGACGGCTATCTCGTTTCTGGTGAATGGCGTTATTGCAGCGGGGCACCTTACGCCTCTATGTTTACAGCGAATACGATTATTTGGCGTGATGGACAGGAAACCGATGAAATGCGGGCGTGTATTTTCATGCCCGACCAAGTTGAAATCATTGAAAACTGGAATGCGATTGGCTTGAAAGGAACAGGAAGTCATACAATTCGAGTGAAAGACGCCTTTGTGCCGCACGACCGGACCTTTTCAGTAGTCGAAACACAGAACACACTCGGTCTGCCTGTTCATTCTTTCCCATTCGTTCAGTTTTCCCAAGTCTCTTTTGCGGCAGTTTGCCTTGGACTCGGTGCACGATTTTTAGAGGAAGCCCATACGCTGGCAGAACATGCAAAGTCTCGCTGGAATGCGGAAAAAATATCAGGTACTGTGCGGTTGCTCGAGGAACAGCAGACACGTTTCAACGAAGCCGAGCAGCTCTTCCATACTGCCGTATCACGCCGATGGGACATGCATTTGAACGGCAAGTTGGACGATCACGAACTAGACCAGCTATCTGCTGTATGCATGGAAAGCTCAGATATCGCAACAGATTGCGCGGTTCAATTGTTCCGTCGACTCGGCATGCAAGCTGTGCAGGAAACATCCTCTGTCAATCGTGCATTCCGTGATTTGTGGACAGCCGGACAGCATGGTTTTTTAACTCCTTCTTAATTGTGAGTACAAACAGCCTCTCTGATTGTTTTGAGAGGCTGTTTTTTTGTGCGTTGAATGGTGTCCCGTTATCGAGAAACTCTTCTAAGTGTCGGAGAAATTGCGCCAGGTGTCCGAGAAGCTCACCCATCTAATCGACACAGCAAACAGGACGACACCCGCAGGTATCGTCCTGTTCACAAACTTATTCAGCTTGCTAATCCAGACCACGGCCACTGAATGCCCGGTTTAGTTAACTTGCGGCCGAAACGGTCATAGAACTCCACATTTGCAGCACTTGCACCGTTGACATAACTAATCTTCAAGACATTTTCGGCTCCATAGATACGAAGCGGATTCGTTCCATCCACAACCACATTGCCTTGAACTGTCCACTTAGTATCAACCGTTAAGCCTTTTTCAGTCGGTTTCAAAATCAGTTTGTTATTGGCAAAACCTAATCCGCTCAAGATTGCATACTGACCTGTCAATGTAATTCCATTCGTTACGCGTGAACGGTAATCCATCGTAATCGAAGACCCTTTCGCATCGACTGTCAAACTCGGCTTTTTGTAATTCAATAACAAGTAATACTTGCTAACCGGAACCGTTTGCCACTCAAATGGCTCTGGCTCGCTTTTCGTCTTCAATGCAAGTTGAACGAGAACTGGATCGTGGTCACTTGCGCGTCCTGCCATATCGGTATAGTCCGCATTCACATGCAGCATATCGATTTCTGCTGCATCTGCTAAATTGTTCGATACGAGGACATGGTCAAGCACTTGCGAATTCCCTTGATACACATACGAATAGCGATCTGATTCTTCGACTTTATTGACAAGGTTCGTCATCAGTTCACCTTCGTGAATCTTCAATGCATCCGTAAATTGGAAGTCATTGAAATCGCCAAGCGACACGACATTCGCATCAGGATTTTTCGTTTTGACATCATCAATGAAGTTATACACAAGTTGTGCAATCTTTTTACGCTGGATTTCACTCTTATACACAGGTGGCTGGACTGAACCGAATAATGGTGTGTCGCCGCCTTTAGAATTCCAATGGTTTGCAATGACGATGACATCTTCCCCTTGGAACGTGAACTCTGCCGCCAGCGGCTTTCGGCTGCTAGTGAACGCTTCATTTGCAGGTTCGATTCGTCCCGGATTGACTGTCAAACCACCGTTTTCATAACCAACAGCTGTTACTGCATCTCCATGAGGTACACCTGCTTTCAATGAAACCCGATCCGGATTGTACAGGAATCCAACACGTATATTGGCGTTCGGCTGCCCGCCGTCTTGGTTATTCACAGGGTCGATGTTGACATACTCATACTTCACCCCGCCGGCTTCTACAATTGCTTGAATCAGCCGTTCGTAACTTTGATTGGCTTCTGGCCCGCCTGCATCTGGACCATTATTATCCTGGACTTCAGTAACGCCTACAACATCCGGGCTTTGCATGTCTACAGCAAAAGCACGAGCCAGCTTCTTCGCTTTATCCATAGAAGTTGTCTTTTTATTATTCGAGAAGTTCTCCAAGTTGTACGAAGCAATGGTAAGCTTTTCGTTATCTTTCACAATCGTTGTCGTTTCAGGAACAGCTTTCCCTTTTACAAACTTCGCTTTCATATCATCCAGACCCACGTAAATCTTGTAGTTTTGGTAGGAATACCCGACTACACCAACTGTCGGTCCTTTGAAAAGATCCCCTGTAGCCACTTCAAAATCACGAGCCGGTCCGTTGGGTTCCATACGAAATTGGACGAGATCAGCATTCGGAGTGTCTTTTTTCAACAAGATGCCGCCGTTTTTCGTTTCTGTCTTACGGGTTTCCAACACCGTTGCTAAATCCCCATTCCGCTGAGGTGCGACAGCTTTCACAGTGCCCACTTCTACGAGCATCGCTTCACGACTTTCCCAGAAATCGCCCGCGTATTTTGCTGGATCGAACTCTTTTAATCCTGCGCTTAGGATTTTATCTTTCGGAAGGTTGGACTCATCAATAACGAACGGTGCAGGAAGTTCAACATTGCTATCCACAACCGTTACAACGCCGCCACGGTCTTCACGAACGTTGATTTGTGTCGTTTTCAAATCCGTTGCTTGACGGTCAGAGAATCCATCAATGGCATACTCACTTACTTGCCCTGTGACAGAAACGAGATCACCTTTCTTTAAGTTCCATGCATCACGACCGCTGTACAACACAACCGCTTCTGATGTATTCAAATCGCCATCGCGTTCACTATCAGGTGTTTGAATGTGATAATAGGTCGATCCCTGCAGTTCGTATTTATACGTAACAATTCCTTGAACTCCATCTACGACTTGTCCTGCAAACGGCGACTGATGACCCGCTCCTTGAATATCGTGGATTTGAAGGGCATCCGTAATGGTATAGTCAAATGTTTGGACAGCACTTACACGCCCGTCATCTGTTTTTGCAACAGCTTTTAACTGAACGTTATCGGTAATTTTCAACGGTGTTGCATACGTTGCGCCATTCTCAATTGGATCTGTGCCATCCAGTGTGTATAAGATTTCTGCATCCACTGTTCCAGATGTCAAGGTCACGTTCACACTTTCAACAAATGTTCCGCTTCCTGGATTCGCAGCAACAGGCTGAACGACTGTCGAATCGGCGATCACGTCTGCAGATCCCCGAGGAATCACTTGGTAGACATCATCAAATTGCTGAACAATTCCTGTGATCGAGTCATACGTCATGCCTGCCTGCAATCCAAGGCTGTCGTTTTCATCTCTGACTGTAAACTCAGTTCCGTCTGTTGCGATGAAGTTTGCCCATCCTGGACCTGCCTCTTTATTGGATAGGGTCACATTATTCACCGTGACAAGCTGTGATTCAACTTCTTCACCGATTGCTGCTCCAGTTACTGTTTTGGATGACGGCTCAGTTCCTGCAACCTTCTCAACAACCGTCGCTTCGTCCAGCTGCAGCAAACCGCGATAGTCTACAAGTTTCCCAGTCACCGTCACTTCATCCCCGACAGATACAGCTAAACTCGTTGGACGAACTGCGATTCCCCCGGTTTCGTCTTGAATTGAAATTGTATTTTTAAGTTTTGCAGCGACAATCCCTTTCACTGTCGCTTTCTGTCCTGCTGGCAATGCACGTACGTCCTTAATGGATACAGCATCTACAGGTACTTCAGGCTCCTCTGGCTCTGTTGAACCATCCCCATCTAATACATGAGCGCCTAAATTCGAAAACGTGTCTTTCGGATAAATCATCCATTCTTTCGTTCGATCAAAGACATCATCCACGACCGCGTCACCTTTTGTCACGTCAGAATTTCGTACAAGAGTTACGTCCGTGCCCCAATTATCCCGAGTTCCAACTTGTCCGAATGAATCAATAAAAGTGTTCCCTTTTTTCAAGACGATGGCATCATCGCCATTGAAGTTTGTGACGCTGCCGATTTCCATATCCGCTTTGGCCTTGAGATTGGAAGACGCTTGGTTGTGCACGATGACGTACGTTTTTCCGTCTTCAAGAGTCCCTGACAATTCAAGTTTGTGCGTCGGTGCAGCCGCACCATTTGCAAAGAGTTCAATTGAATAATTGCTCAAGTCCAGTGCAGCGCCTGTCCCATTGTACAGTTCAATTGCCTTATTAAACCCAGAGCCTTCTACATACTCGGAAATCAGCAAATCAGATGCTTTTACTGCAGTCGCTTCTGCCGCATAAACTGGAATAGCTGGTGCGGCTAATCCCGCCACAAGCGTTGTTGCCATTAATGAGTTCAACCATTTCTTCCCCGTTCGACCGTGCATTGCGTCACACTCCTCGTTGGAATGAATTCCTCCATAGACTCATCTGGCCGTCTATTAGAAGAATCCTAGTATCGATTTCATCGTACCATTCCATTGGACAGGCTACTATGCGACTTTATAGGAGTATTCATAGTTTTCAAGCACGGCCTCTGAACTATTTTTAGAAATTTCAGTGTAGTTATTAAGACATAAAAAGACAGTCTTATTACAAGACTGCCGGTTTTGAATTCAGTTTTCAATCTAATTTTGGATACACAACGGTTTCATCTTCCTCTATGATCGGCATGGCTCCCCACTTCCCAAGTTCATGAGATACCCATTCCCCAGAGCCATCACTCTTCGGAACAACGTGGATAACATCCCACCCATGGACTGCAAGCCAGTTGCTTATGATCAATCGATGACACCGTGCAGGATGCCGTTCAGAGCAGCAATACGCAGTACGTTTTTCAGAAGCAATATCAGTTAATTTTTTCACGCCATCTTGAAAGCAATGCGACAATGTATAATCTGCATAGTTATGGAACGATTGATTCTGCCAGCCTTCATTCACTAGTGGCGAGACAAGTTGAGAAGATGGACGCCTTCCGCCAAGTTCCTCGATATGTACATAGTCGATTCCAGCTTCAGGCAGCCATTGCGCCATTTTGTCTTTCGCAAACCAAGGGAACTTCCGGCTTCCTGGAAAAGCCCGTACATCCACAAGCACTTCAATTTCAGCTTGTTTCAATAGCTCAATGAATTCATCTTTTGTATGGGAATAGTGACCGATTGTCCAGATGTTCATAGGATTCATCCTTTATTAGCGTTTGCTATTCACATGCCCTAATCAGGAACCATTAAAACCTGACTACCCTTCCGTCAATAGTAAGTAGTTAATCAGTTTACCGTCCACATCGACCAGTACATACGCCCCTCCTTCATTTGTCGAATAAATTACCGAACCCACTGGCAAGACGTTTGCAGTCTCATTTTGGAATTCATCTGCATTTTGTGTTTGATGCAGAATCTCTCCAATCCGTTCTTTCTTGGTCAACTCCAACTCTTCCACCCATTCCACATTTGCTTGATAAATCGCACCATCCAGTTGAAAGATATCTGCATCGGGTTCTAGGGCTAGCGTTTCTCTTGCATCCGGTGGCTTGCTAGTTATTGAAGTAGTTGGACCGCTAGCTTGCGAACAGCTTGTTAAAATCATCAGACATAGAATGAATCCGTACCTCACATATTTCATTATCTCGCCTCCTTTTTAAGGAGTAGACTATTAATCTCGATAAACGTTACAGACTACTTGAATGGAAAAGTTATAACTGAAAGTTTACGCTTCTTGTTTAACTGTGTATCGACATTTAGACGCATTTACAAGTGCCTTAATAATCTAATTTATTTAACACTAATACGGATGGCGAATAAATTCTAAATAGTACTAGATTCTTTCAAACACGCACCAAAACAGATTCTGATTTATAAGGTTAGGATCAATTCATTCACAGTTCACAATTACATGGTTTAATTTCACAAGCTTTCATGCAATTGATAGTACTTTCAAAACCGTATTCGATTGTCTATCCTTTTTCTGAAGATGGCGCGTTCACTGTATCGAAAGGAAGCAATACTGGCGTGACTGGGATGGTTGTGCTGGCGATAAAAGGGATTTTGTATTTGGTCAATAAATGTAAAGACTCTTCGAACGTAAACTAATCACAAGATAAATTGCTTAATGAAAAGAGGAAGCCTCTCCCAAAGGAGCTGCTTCCTCTTTTCGCTTATTCATCACTTAGAGACTTTAACGACCTGTTTCCCGAAGCTCTTACTCTTGAACAATTCCATAAATGCATGTGGGGCATTTTCTAATCCCTCAACGACGTTTTCTTTATATTTCAACTGACCGTTTCGGATCCACTCCGCCATTTGTTCAATGGCTTCATCGTTTTTGTCTTCATAATCATAGACGACGAATCCTTTAATCATGGCTCTTATAGTTATCAATTGGTTCAAGAAACGCGGCCCTTCATCTGGTTTTTCTTCATTAGTATTGAGAAGTTTAACCACTAGCAACGACGCGTGCGTGGTAATTGATCAACTGCAGTGCAGCGTCAGTAATCTCGCCGCAAACGTTGTCAAAGTAAATGTCGATTCCATCCGGAAACTCTTTCTCAAGTGCAGCTTTCATGTCTTTTGTCGTTTTGTAATTAATAAGTGTCCCCTTCGTGTGTCTAAATAAATCACACTCAAAATAAAGTACAAGTGAGAATGCGAGTTCACGGATGCCGTTTCAACTATCTTTACTAATCATACTACGAACCGGTTTACCTGCAAGCGTCCACAAATGCCGCAAACAAGTTTTTAGACGGTGGATCTCCAGCACACGCCGTGTTTTCTGGATGCCATTGGACGCCTAACGCAAACGTATGGGATTCACTCACAATCGCTTCAATCACACCATCACTGGACGTACCACATACTGCAATTTCATCTCCAGCATCCTTAACAGCTTGGTGATGAAAAGAGTTCACTAAAATGTCTGATGAACCAAGGATAGCCGCAAGCTTTGAACCTTCTTCTAACTGAACACGGTGGGACAAGTGATCTCTTCTCGCTAGTTGGGCATGCTGCAAAACGTTGCCTTCAATCTGAGCGTAGATGTCTTGATACATGGTCCCGCCTTGCGCAACATTAAAAACTTGATGGCCGCGGCAGATTCCAAGAACCGGTTTGTCGGCTTGAAGGAACGCGCGGACTAATTCCAATTCGTTTGCATCGCGTCCTGAAGATATTTCGCCAAGTTCATTGATCGGTTCTTCCTCGTAAAATAACGGATTGATGTCAAAACCACCTGATAGCAGTAAGCCGTCGAGACGGTCCACCAGCATATCGACATCGCTTTTAATGCCCATAGCGAGTAAAAGTGGAACGCCCCCCGCTTCAGTAACCGATTGGACATAGGAATGATTGAGTATATATTGATACTCCAAACCATGATGACATGTAATTCCTATTAATGGACTCATCCGCGATCTCTCCTTCACCTTAAATTAGATTACTGGACAGAATTGGAAATCATAATTGCACCTCGAATGAGACGATAGCAATGCAGCCAATTTTCATTGGTAAAGCGGACTGTTACAGAATTACTTCTTTCATACAGCGGGACGATTTCCACAGCATCTGCAAACCCAGTGTTCAAAAACTCAATTTCTACTGTATATGGGCCTTTAATATTAAAAGGTGTTTGACTGCCGATATCCTTCAGTGACTCTAATGTCATTTGCTGAATCAATGCACACGATTTGCTTGGACTCAAGTTTAATGCGGCTGTTCGGGATATTGACTCTTTAACTATTGCAGTCTTAATATTTGGCACTAACGCTACAGCTTCATCCGCCAATAAATTACAACCCGATACAAACACCGTAGGTACATTAAAATGCCCAGCTACCAATGCATTCAGTCCGAATTCTCCCAATTCGATTGCATTAACCCGGACTGTCTTAATCACCTTACCGCTAAATGTATGATTAAGAATGCCATTTGATCCCGCCCGTGTATGGTATCCTACAAACAGTGCTGCATCATAGTCTTCCGTTAATCCTTCTACCATCGCGAGCTTTTTCGGGGCTCCCATTAATAATTTCGCTTTACTATGTAACTGTTCCGGGTAGATGTTGCGCATGGTGCCATGGGAATCATTGACTACAATTTCTTCTACCCCCGCATCGAGCGCACCTTGAATGCATGCGTTTACTTCTTCGGTCATTAGCTTTCGTGCATAATCATGCTCTTTCCCGTCGCGCAATGTATGCTCGGCATGAACGACACCCGCAACTCCTTCAATATCTGCAGAAATGTAAACCTTCATGATTCACCTCTTATTCTTTTATAGCGTTAAAATGATTGAGAAACGCTTCCCCTTTTTCCGAGATTTTCGTTCCGCCTCTCCCGATGCGCGCATGAATCAGCTGTTCTTCTTGCATAATTTCTAAGCGCAAACGCAATTGCTGGTCAGATAAGCTAATCCCTTTATCAGCTAATTGTCCTTTAACTTTCCCTCTTCCCAGCATTTTAAATGATTCTTTTCCTTCTTTATATATAGATAAGATCACAAGACTTTCATCTAGAAATCCATGAGTTTCAATTTTGTGCTTCATTTCAGTAATTTCTTCAATGCTTAGTTTTTGGATAGAATCTTTTCTGTGCACGCCAGCTGCTTGGTTCACTTGTAAAGTATTCCTTTCAACTTCTAAAGGAATTGTTCCTTGATTCGCAGCTACCGACACTTGGGATTTGAAATAGCGATTCATTAACGTCGTTTCAGATATCGATGTCTCTAACTCTGACTCAATCTGTTTAATTGTTAAAAAGTCCAACGTCCGCGGACCGATGTCTATCACATTTTTGTATGCAGCGGGCACCAATTCCATCTCGCCCGGAGTAATAATCCAGTCCATATTTGCAGGCACTGCATGTGAGGGATCGTAAGTCTGATATTCGTGTTCATAATAAATATTGGATAATGATTCAGCTGTTTCATCTGCATGTTCCACTGTGTCATTGATGATCAGGAACTGTTGTCCGACAGGCAGTGCAGATAGTTTTTTCGTTGCCGCAATATTTATCTCCCGTTTTGCAACAATGACCGGACAGGAGTTTGGAATGAATGAGGCAGTGATCCCTCTAAGGATTTCCTTGGAGAGCAGCACAAAGTCTCCTTCACCAACCGTTTCCATGGTCAATTGCTGCAGTGTAATCGGATACAACTCTACCTTGTCACCAAAAATATCAAATAGTTGATAGGCGACGATGTCTAAATATTCTTTTTGAATCGAGATAATATGAAGTTTTTTCATGTTAAATAGTCTCAAGCTCCTCAGCATAATGACATGCTACGTAATGACCAGGTTCGAGTTCACGAAACTCTGGGACTTGAATTTTACACGTTTCTTGCGCAAATGGACAGCGCGTATGGAACGTACAGCCAGATGGAGGACTCGCAGGACTTGGGATATCTCCTTTTAAAATGATCCGTTCCCTTTTGATCGTTGGATCTGGAATCGGAACCGCGCTTAATAACGCTTTTGTGTATGGATGTAACGGTTTACCAAATAATTCATCGCGCGTGGCAAGTTCGACTAAGCGCCCTAAATACATAACTCCAACCCGATCCGAAATGTGTTCTACGACACTTAAATCGTGAGCAATGAAGACATAGGTCAATCCGAATTCTTCCTGCAAGTCCTTCATCAAATTCAACACTTGGGACTGAATCGACACGTCCAATGCGGACACAGGCTCATCTGCAATAATCAGCTTGGGATTCACCGCGAGTGCTCGAGCAATTCCGATACGCTGACGCTGTCCTCCACTGAATTCATGTGGGTATCGATCGGCGTGGTATTTATTCAGACCCACCACTTCTAGAAGCTCTGTGACGCGCTGACTACGATTTTCTTTATTAAAGTCATGAACAATAAGAGGCTCTTCAAGGATTTCTTTAATAGTCAACCTTGGATTCAATGAGGCGTAAGGATCTTGAAAGACCATTTGAAATTCTTTTCGAAGCGGTCGAATTTGATCATCCGTCATATTGGTAATGTCTTGACCTTCAAAAATCACTTTTCCTTCAGTAATATCAAGCAACTTCATAATCATTCTGCCAGTTGTGGATTTACCGCATCCACTCTCGCCTACGATACTCAATGTTTCACCTTTGTTCACGGTAAATGAAACACCGTCTACCGCTTTAACGACTTCCTTCTTTCTGCTGAACAGTTTTGATGGGATTGGGAAATACTTTTTAACGTTCTGAACTTCCAACAAGGTTTGACTCATCCGTTGGCACCTCCTTATGCAGCCAGCAGCGTACAGAATGATTATCCGTTAATTTATCAAACGACGGTTCTTTTTCCCAGCAAACGTCCATCGCATGTGGACATCTCGGTGCAAACTTACATCCTATTGGCATATGTGCAGGAATCGGAACGTTACCTGGAATGGAAGAAAGTCGATCGACACGGTCTCCGATTTTTGGGATGGATTCCAGTAATCCTTGAGTATACGGGTGTTTGGGATTCGTAAAGATCGAAACAACGTCACTTTCTTCGACGGCTCTGCCGCCATACATGACGACGACTCGGTCACACATTTCAGCTACAACGCCGAGATCATGAGTAATAAGTAAGATTGCAGTATCTGTTGTCGTTGTTAAACTTTTCATCAGTTCCAGTATTTGTGCTTGAATCGTTACATCAAGTGCTGTAGTTGGTTCATCGGCAATCAAAACTTTAGGGTTACACGCCATTGCCATTGCAATCATGACACGCTGTCTCATTCCTCCAGAAAGCTGATGGGGGAATTCAAAAACGATTTTTTCCGGACGTGAAATTCCAACTGCCGTCAGCATTTGAATAGAACGCTCACGTGCCGCTTTTTTTGATACATTCATATGCAGAATAATCGATTCTTCCAGCTGCCGTCCAATCTTATAAACAGGGTTTAGAGAAGTCATCGGCTCCTGAAAGATCATTGCGATTTCATTTCCTCGAATCTTCCTCATTTCCCGTTCACTGACTTTAGTTAAATCTCTGCCTTCGTAAAGTATTTCACCGCCTGCAATTTTTCCTGGAGTATCTTTTAACAGTCTCATAATGGAAAGGGATGTCACACTTTTCCCGCTTCCTGACTCTCCTACAATTCCTAAAGTTTCCCCTTTATCAACTTCAAACGAGACACCGTCTACTGCCTTAATAACACCGGCATCGCTCGTGAAGTGTGTCTGTAAATTTTTCACTTGAAGAACCTTCTCTTCCATTCTTGTTCCTCCTTTCATACGTCTATTACTCTTTAATTTTAGGATCTAATGCGTCTCGCAGTCCGTCACCAAGCAAGTTAAACGCTAGAACCGTAACAAAAATTGCGATTCCAGGAAAAATCGTTACGTGTGGAGCAATGTTTAAATAATCACGTCCGCCACTCAACATCGCCCCCCATTCTGGTGATGGCGGTTGTGCACCTAAACCAAGGAAACTTAGACTGGCAGCGGTTAAAATTGCAGAACCGATTCGCATCGTGAAATAGACAATGATACTTGAAACAGTTCCAGGGAAAATATGTTTCCAAATAATCCGCTTCGGTCTTGTTCCAATCGATTTCGTCGCTTCAATGTAAAGTGTAGATTTCACTGCAAGTGTCGAACTTCGGACAATCCGTGCAAACATCGGAACACTGAATATCGCCACCGCAATAATTACGTTTCCTAGACCTGGTCCAAGGATCGCGATAATTCCAATCGCCAGCAAGATTCCCGGGAATGCAAGCAGTACATCACAAATCCGCATAATGATAGAATCGATGCGTTTGCCATAATAGCCTGCAACGATTCCGAGGAATGTACCTCCTATTGCGCCAAGCAATACGGATGTTAAGCCTACGTAAAGCGATATTTGTGTACCCGCAAGTACTCTGCTAAAAATATCCCGGCCATAAGCATCGGTTCCGGCCCAATGTTGTGCAGATGGACCTGACAATACGTTTTCATAATCGGGTTCCGTAATATCATATGGAGTGATGAAAGGTCCTATAAATGCGAGCAGAATTAAAGCAACGACAAAGAAAAATGCGACAAACGCCAGTTTTTGTTTCTTAAACTTCCTCCAAAACTCGGAAAACGGGGTCTTAGATGGAATGTTTTCTAAAGTTTGTTGATAATAGGCTTCTTTATTTGATAACTTGAGTTCAACCACAAAGCACCCTCCTATTCATAACGAATTTGCGGATTCAAGATTCCGTAGAGTAAGTCTACAACTAAGTTAATGATGATAAATTCTAATGCGAATATCAGCATCTCTGCTTGAATGACTGGATAATCGCGATAGGCCACAGAATCGATTAACAGCTTACCTAGTCCTGGCCAGCTAAAAACAGATTCGATAACTACAGACCCGCCTAGAAGGAAACCAAACTGAAGACCCGTCATTGTAACAACTGGGATCATCGCGTTTCGCAATCCATGTCCCCAAGTAATTCTTCGTTCGTTCAAACCTTTGGAACGGCCTGTTCGAATATAATCTTCTTTCAAAACGTCCATTAATGAAGATCGAGTGAATCGGGCTACAACAGCTGCCACACCAGTGCCCAATGTAAATGCGGGTAAGATATAACTTTTCCACGAGTCCATTCCTCCGCTTGGCAGCCATCCAAGTGTGACCGCAAACAGTTGGATGAGCATAAGTCCTAACCAGAATGACGGCAATGACAATCCGGATACCGCGCCAAACATTCCCAAATAATCTTGCCATTTGTTCCGTTTTGTTGCAGATACTACCCCGATAATCAGTCCCGCAACTACTGCCCAGGACATACTCCATACGGTCAGCCAAAACGTTGGCATGAAGCGCTCGCCAATTTCATAGCTCACCTCACGACCTGTCTTCAACGATTTACCAAAATCCCCTGTAGCCAAGTTTTTCATGTACGTGACATATTGCTCTACAATCGGTTTATCGAGCCCCAATTCTTTTCGGACAAGTTCAACGTCTTCAATCGTAGCGTCTTCCCCTGCAACAAGTCTCGCTGGATCTCCAGGTATCATATGTACAAAAAGGAAAATGAAAATGGAAACCAAAATAAGTATCGGTATGATTTGCAGCAATCGTTTCCCGAGAAATCTTAACATTCATAAGCCCCCTTTTAGATAAAGAAGGAGCGCTTTAAAATTCAGCGCTCCTGTTCTAATTCTTTTACTCAATTTCAGCTTCAGAAACACTCAACGAACCGTCTGGCAATAGGTAAACGCCTTTCAGGTAGTTTTTCTTTCCAGCCAATGTGTTGTCAGCCGATAAGAATACCCATGGAGCATCATCCCAAAGTAACTTCTGAACACCTGCATATGCTTCTGCACGCTTGCCTTCATCAGCAGTTTGCAGTCCTGCGCTAATTAGCTTATTTGCTTCATCGTTATCGTAATAGGATACGTTATAAGATTTAGGCGGGAACGCGTCCGCTCCGCCAAGTAATGGGCGAATACCCCAATCAGCATCTCCAGTTGACGGTGACCATCCGCCGTAGTACAACTCAAGTTCCGCGTCATCGGCATTTTGAACAGACCAGATTTTATCAGATAATGTACCTGACTCCATTGGTACCACTTCTACTTCAATTCCAACTGCCGCAAGTTGCTGCTGCAAGAATTCCATAGCTTTCACAGCACTTGAGCTATTTCCTCCCCATAGCTTCGCTTTCATGCCTTCTTTAACGCCAGCATCTTTCAATAGACCTTTTGCTTTTTCAAGATCGAATTCATAAAGCTCTTGCTGTGAGTAGAACTGCACATCTGGTGCAATGACGGAATCCAGCTTCTCACCTTCACCGTTCATAACTACTTTGATGAATGCGTCTTTGTTAATCGCATAGTTCAATGCTTGTCGTACTTTAACATCGTTGTATGGCTCTTTTAATGTATTCATCGCCATATAGCGGACAACGATAGATTTTTCACTTTCCACTTCAATGCCGTTCTTTCCATTTACACCTTCTACTTGCTCAGTTGGAACTGGGTATATGAAGTCTGCTTCACCCGTTTGAAGCATTGCAATTCGTGAACCGTTTTCTGAAACAGGCTTAAATGTAATTGCATCCACTTTAGGATATCCTTTTTTCCAGTAGTCTTTGTTCTTCTCAATTTTCAATCCTTCACTTGGCTTCCACTCCACAAACTTGAATGGGCCCGTTCCAACTGGATGTTTCGCAACATCGTCGCCAGATTCTTCAAGTGATTTCGGACTATGAAGCAATGCCGCAGGGTGTGCGAATGTATTGATCATCGCCCCGAATGGTTCAGACAATGTGAATTTCACTTCGTAATCACTAACTACTTCAGTTTTTTCGATCAATGCGAATAGGCTATGACGCTTTAGTCCGCTTTCCGGATCAGCAAGGCGGTCAAAGTTCACTTTAACTGCCTCTGCGTTGAAGTCTGTACCATCATGGAATTTCACATTTTCACGAAGTTTAAATGTGAATTCTGTCGCTTCATCATTTGCGTCATATTCTTCAGCAAGTAATGGGATGACGCTCATGTCTTTATCGAATCCAACGAGTCCTTCCATCATTGTCCGTTGAGCAGAACCAGACAAAGTATCGTTCGTGTCATGCGGATCCATTGTTGTAAAGTTATCTGCAACCGCGATGACTAGATCGTTTCCTTCCTTCGTCGCCTTCTTTCCATCGCCCTCTTTTTCCCCAGTTCCTTCTTCCGTGCCAGAATCGCTGCATCCTGCTAATACAAGCAGCAACACAAGTACAAAAGCGGATAACCAACCATACGTTTTCTTCATCTTCTTCTCCCCTTTTTGTTTGACTCGTTTATGATAAAATGCATGAAGCATTTTTCAACGTAAACATCGGTTGCAAGTAGCCAATTTTCTCGTCACGCGCATTTTTTAAAGCAGGTTCATGGTAGGAAGATAGCTGTTCCAACTGGTCATCTGTCAGCAAATCCAGTTGTTTAAGAACTTCGACTGCCGCCGGGTAAACCGCTCTGCCATTGCCGTCTTCAATCTTTATGGCAATACCGTATCCAGTTTCAAGATCCCCTATGCAATAGACACCTTCTGCACCGGCTTTCCCAAACATTCTTCCATCCATGACTCTCATGAAGTCGGTACAAAAACGATCTGTCCCGCCAACCATTTCTGGAGCTTCCATCATGGAAGAAGTTACTCGTTCAATCGCTTGTTTGCGCTTTTCAGGGAAGTGCTCGGGTTTTGCCATCTTCGCAAAGCTGAGTGCCAGACGGTCTAGTGGAATACCGTGAACAGGAACACCACATCCATCAATTCCAATTTCAATTTCTTCTACTGGAACTTCGGATAAGTTACTGATTACTTCAAGAATACGCTGCTGAACGGGATGATCGAGTTGGTAATAGTCTTCAGTCGATTCGTTCATATGTTTTGCAGTCGATAACATCCCGCTATGTTTACCTGAACAGTTGTTATACACCGGTGTAATAGGTGTATTTGTTCTAATGACGTTTTCATAGGTTTCACTCCACCGCGGTGGATGTGTTCCACATTTCAGGTCATCCACTTCAAGTTCTAAACGAGTCAGAATATCTTTCACTCGGTGTGTATGCTGATCCTCTCCATTATGAGAAGCACAAGCTAGTGAAATATCGGCAGCCTGCATATTATAGTGATCGGCTGCACCCGTTTCAATAATGGGTATCGCTTGAAGCGGTTTCATGGAGGATCTGGCAAACGTGTGGCGATGCGGATCCCCGGAACTATAAACCAATTTCCCATTCGAATCGACTACCGCAATGTGTCCGGTATGTCCGCTTTCTATGTATCCACCTCGTACGGCATTCACTAATCGTTCAGCTGGCACACAATCACTCTCCCAATGTTCTTTATTTTCTAATACTTTACATCATGTTATATCCTAATACAACATTATATTTTAAATTAAATTCATTATTCTTAAATTTATGTTTTAATAAGTTGTTTTGAGTTAAAATATTTATAGTCTTATTCCATTACTAAATAAGCAGGAAATAAAAAAGCTATTTATAGGTCTGATCCCTACAAATAGCATTCCTGATATTTTCCACTAATCAAGTTTCACTCTCAAGACATTTCCAGTGATTGCATCTACTTTCACTTCATACTTTTGACCATTATTGGCTCGGATTTCAATTTCATAGATGACTGCACCATGATCATATTCCAATTCTGCTTTCACCACATTCCCTGGCACTTGCCGTAACGCTATCACCATTGCTTCCTCCATAGAAATCATACGGTATTGAGGGTTTTGCCAATGATTTGCCCAATAGGAATTCGGTTCCGCCCAATTCTGATTCGTCAATCGATCTCCTCCAGTTCCAGTTCTCTCTGACAGTGTATTCATA
>JARIBI010000020.1 GCA_029257435.1 Sporosarcina sp.
TGCCTAATAAATCTTGCAATTGGGGAATTTCGATTGGTCGGTTCCAGCAATTCAATGGTTTGTCCGTTTGTTTGAACAACCGCAACGTGCACTTCAACTCCAGGTACATCACTCGTGTACCGATCTCCAAGAGAACCCTTCAGAACATCTAGATAAAACGGAAGCGCTTCTTCAATACTTCTAACGGCAATACCGATATGGTCAAGTTCATAATCCATTTAAATCCACCTTTTAAACATACGTAATTTTTTAATCAATGACGAAATTTCACTGTGGGGTTATTTTTTGAAATGTGATTTCAACACGTAAACAAGATCATAGTCCGCTAACTCATCCAAATGAGCTTCGGGTTCATCATAGAACTCAGAGGTTATTGTACCTATCTCTTTTCCCTTAGAATAACATATCGTTGCAAGTATGATTTCATCTTCTACGGATTTTGTATCTCCGGTAAATGTACTGGAGACAGCTCCCATTTTATTAAACTCATCTGGTTGTTCATCGACACTCTGTCCTGAGCCACTGCCATCTTTATCACCAATTGATAAATTTAAAATTGTTTTGTTGAATTCTTGAATGGGTCTTTGTATAGAGAAGAGAATAGTGCCATCAGTTTTCACAGATGTACTAATTGAAGAAACTGGATGATCGGCTAATTTCCCTGCCTCATACTTTTCCACCCAGACTGTTGCTTCCTTATATTCGTCACTCACGTTGTAGTCAAACATAAAAGCGTGATTGGTATTCATATGAAGAATAGCTTGTTCACGATCCGTTACATCCGACACCGAAATGGTATTTGTATCCCCTTTAATCTCTGAACACCCGCATAATACAAAGATTAAAGGTATCAGCAGGAAGAGTTGTTTTTTCATATGGAGTGCCTCCTGTTTAATTCAGCTTTCCCGAAAAATGAACGTTAAAAAGAAAGCGATGCTTCAATACTTCTGGCAGCAAGGGTTAAAAGAATGAACCACTAAATCTTAAAACTCATCCCTTGTTCTTTAAGCGCTTCCTCCAGTTTCGGAATCGAAGAAGGACCTAGTCCATGAAACTGTAAAAGTTCTTTCTCTGTATACGCAGCAAGAATTTCCAGTGAATGAATTTCATTATTCTCCAATGCACGTCTTGCTGGTGCTGAAAGTTTAGAAAGAAATCCCCTTTTAGGTTTTCTTTCCTCCTCACAAATCGGACAAGCTGGACAGTCACTTGTCTTAGAATATCGGTGTCCGTGTTCACATACTTTCAGATCTTTTTCAGCTCTGGCCATGCAATTCCCTCTCCTTAGTCAGGATCCCC
>JARIBI010000049.1 GCA_029257435.1 Sporosarcina sp.
GTGAACAAGACGTCCGTTGATGAGTTCAATGCAGTTTCGCAAGAGTCTTGAACAACCCCGATGATAAATCCTACACCTACGACTTGCATTGCAATCTCATTCGGTACTCCGAACAAACTGCATGCCAGCGGGATCAATAGTAGGGATCCTCCCGCCACTCCTGAAGCACCGGCTGCAGAAACAGCTGCAATGACAGATAGCAAGAGAGCTGTCATGAAGTCCACTTGAATATCAAGTGTGTTCACTGCTGCAAGCGTGAGTACAGCGATTGTAACGGCTGCACCTGCCATATTAATTGTAGCCCCTAGAGGAATGGAGACAGCGTACGTGTCTTCATCCAAGCCAAGTTCTTCACATAATTTCATATTGACAGGAATGTTTGCAGCTGAACTGCGTGTGAAGAAAGCTGTGAGACCGCTTTCCTTTAGAACTTTGAATACTAATGGATATGGATTTCTTCGTATATAGACATAGACGATCAGCGGATTTACAACAAGTGCAATGAACAGCATACAACCCACTAGAATTAAAACGAGTTTCCCGTATACGAGTAACGCAGACAGGCCCGTTGTGACAATCGCATCAAATACAAGTCCCATAATCCCAATCGGAGCTAGATTGATGACCCATTGTACAACTTTAGTGATGGCATCTGAAAAGCTGCCTAACATGTCTTTCGTGTTTTGATTTGCACTTTTTAGTGCAAGACCCAGAATAACTGCCCACATTAAAATACCTAGATAGTTCGCATTCAATAAAGCATCGACTGGATTGGATACCATATTAAATAGGACTGTTTGAAGTACCTCAACAATGCCTTCAGGAGGAGTAAGTCCTTCTGCTCCATCAGTCAGCGTTAGTGTAACCGGGAATATAAAACTTACAGCGACAGCCACGACACCTGCGAGGAGTGTACCAATCGCATAAAGAGCAAGAACCGTTTTCATATTTGTTTTCGTACCGCGTTTATGTGCAGCAAGTGCGTACATGACTAAAAATAATACTAGCACGGGCGCTACTGCTTTTAATGCACCGACGAATAATGAACCAAAAATAGTGATCCCGCTTGCAGCAGGCACCGTTAGGGCTAAAATAACACCAAGAATAATACCAATAAAAATTCTTTTAACAAGACTGATCCGGTTCCATTTAGCAAATAAATTCTTCATAGCTATCCCCCCTTGAGCAAAATATTCAATCACCAATAAAGAAAGCAATGATGCCTACTAAATTATCGTGAACTGAAAACTTATTTTACCACAAGATTTTAGAATAGGGCAATAGTTTTTTAAAATCAGAATACTGGAGGATTTAAGCTCTCAGCCTGTCCACTAGCATAAATGAAGATCTAAACAAGAATTGAAATGGCTAAAATTACTATTTATTTATTAGTAATCTCCATCCTATAATGACTATTTGTATGACTATGAATAATTGTAAAATGCTTAAATTATTCTATTCCCAATGCGATCACTTTAGCTGTTAGCGACTGCTTTTACTCTTTAAACATATGTTTCTTATGCCACTTCAAATAAGGCTTATTCTCCTCTGTTCTATTCACTTTCATCTTTCCATGAAGACCATACTTGGTGTAATCCTCTTCCGGGATGCCCGCTGCTATATGAATCTTTCCTTGCCCATCAAACGCAATGAGGCCGTTGTTATACAAAGCATCATGGTTGCGGCAAAGCAAGATTCCGTTGTTCGGGTCAATCCGCTCCTTGTTGCTGCTGTCTTTCCATGGTTTTGCGTAGCTTGCTTGAAGCAGTTCAGGCAACTCGATGTCACAGAGTGCGCATTTATCATTCCAAAGCGGCATGAGGTCGTTTCGGAATCGCTGGTGGCCAAGGCGGAGTTTCGTTTTCGCTTCCGTTTCGGTTTCAGCAAGAATGGGTGTCAGGAAATCGTGTTCCGTTTTTCGAACGGTTCCCATTACGAATTCCAATTGTTCTTCATCGATTTCGTATATGTTCAAGTCGCTGATCAGTTCGATTAGTTTAATTGTGAGTTCATCATTGCATGGATATAGATAACCCTGATTGCCATTGGAGTTCTCTTGAAACGGTGAATACTTTATCGGCAGCAGCGGACGTATTTCTTCGAAAACATGCAGGATCGTTAATGGCTTATCAAGTTCATAGTAATCCGCTTCGACTAAATAGCCTATATCGTTTTCATTGCCCGGCAGTTGAATTTGGGATGGCTTTTGTTCTTCCCTGTATCCGGTTTTCGCTATGCTGATTGCGACAATATCCCCTTTTACATAATGGAAAATACGATCTCCCTCACTGACTTCTTTCATCCGTTCCCAGAAATGCTGGACATTTCCGGCGCTGTCTTGCTGCAGCGACCAAAGGATGCCTGATTCTTTCTCTTCGTGATAGGTACGACCCTGCATCACTATGTAACTTTGCATATCGTGTCACCCCTTTACGAACTGGTGCAAGTTCTTATACGTTAATCATAGCTGTTCCTGAAAGAAGTTGCATCTTTAGTTATTGGGATAACCAAGCTAATTCATGAATGAAATTTGCCAGAAAAACATTCCTGGGCTGCATAAGTAGTTGTCACTTAAACAAGCTCAATTATTTTATAATCGATAAGTTGGGATAAGTCCTTTTTTGTAAATGAAAGCCAACATATTTAAAAACGGCTTCGGTATTTTCTTTACAAAGTAACGCTTCCTATAGAGTTGGAGATGCGCTTTTTTAAGGTTAGACCATTGTTTGCAGTCTTTCATTTGTCGATAGCGCGCAACATCAATAAGTTTTATTTCCCCATTAGAATCGATCAAGATATTACGCAAATGTATATCGGAAGGATTTAATCCCAACTCTGAGGCCAATGATAGAGCGTAATCGATTTCTTGGATATGACCTGATGTAATCACTGTTCCATTTGTCAGACATTCAAAAAGCGTATCCCCTTCAATGTAATCCATTACGATATAATTCCTTCCATGTTCATACACAGAAGGAAACTGAGGAATATCTTTGAGGACGTGATAAATTTCGGCTTCTTCTTTCGCAATATGTTCAAAACCAGGAAAGAACACTTTAATGGCTTTAGTCGTTGACTCGATTCTAAATACAAATGCACTTCTCCCGGTGCCGATTAGTGTTAACGATTTGGCGCAGCTCTTTAGACGATTATTGTTTTTCACAATGACTGAATTGACCAGTTCTAGATAAGTTCTCAAAGGATAACCTCCAATAAAAGTTTGAAAATAAAAAAGAGACCTTATAACCAATATCTGGTCATAAGGTCTCTAACAAAATAAAAGACCTCACCAAATAAATGGTAAGGTCTCGCTAACAACGATTGTTGCCAGTAAAGCCGAGGATTCAACTCCTGTATTGACGGCTTTATTGTAGCAGCTACTCCCCTTAGCGTAAGTTCACGGTATTAAATTATAGACTAACTATAAGTATAACGATTTTAGATGTCAATTGTTAAGAGCACGGGTTTCGGACTGCCATGCACGCTCGTTTCAGTATTGAACAGGAACATTAGGGCATACCAGAAGAGATTCCCTACAACTTTGGTACAGGAGGCTTAGTATGAAACAATTTGTTTTACTGGTTTTGGTACTCGTAGTCTGCGTCGTAATCATAATTTTAGGCAATGAAAAGAAACCGGATTCGAATGAACTCATGGTGCCCGCATCCAATTCTTCAACGACAGTCGGTGCAACAAGCGGCACAGGAACTGATGTGTCTTACAAAGCGATTCAATCTTATGCAAAGGAGTATGAAATAAAGCCCATCGATGCAAAGATTGACCGGGTTTGGATGGCCATTCCGGGATACAATGGGTTGACCGTCGACATCGAGAAGTCTTATCAAAAAATGTTAGATACAAACAATTTCAATTCGGAACATCTCGTTTTTAAAGAAGTTTCTCCTAAAGTCCATTTAAAAGATCTTCCCCCCTCGCCTATTTATAAAGGCAATCCGGAAAAACCGATGGCGGCGTTATTAATCAATGTGGCATGGGGTGAAGAGCACATTCCAACTATGTTGAAAACGTTAAAAGATTCTCAAGTAATGGCTACGTTTTTCTTTGACGGCAGCTGGGTGAAACGAAACCCTGACATTATCACCATGATCAGCCTAGAGGGACATGAGATTGGCAACCACGCTTACAGTCATCCGGATCTTGCCAATCATTCCCGAGCAGAAACAATCGGTGAATTAGAGAAAACAAATGAGGTCATTGAAGCGGCACTGGGCGTAAAACCGAAGTGGTTCGCTCCGCCAAGCGGGAGTTTTAATCAGGTTACCATTGACGTGGCACATGAACTTAATATGAAAACGATTCTGTGGACGGTGGACACGGTGGACTGGAAAAAACCAGATACAGCTGAGATGGTCGCACGTGTCGTATCGGGTGTTGAAAATGGCTCCATGATACTTATGCATCCAACGAAACCCACCGCTGAAGGACTGGCTGCAATAATAGAAGGAATTAAAAAGAAAAAGATTCAACTCGGGACGGTGAGTGATTTATTGAGTGAAAAGCGCGCAGATCAACACGAGTAATTCATGGGACAATAACGTTGAGAACCTTTTAAATCATCTTCTTGCATCCCTTTGGATTTCTTTCATCTTTGGATGCTCGGGATATAAGATTGGTCTCGAACCACTACTGTTTCTGGAACGAAACGAATTATAATATTACTATCGTCTAAAAATCCTTTAAACATTGGGTTCCAATTGTCTTCTTCAGTACCGAGATACCGGGTGAATAGGCGTACTGCTAATCCTTTATCAAAAGGCTCAACTGCAGCACGCCCCCTAATCCCTGCATGCCACACTTTCCGCGTTGTATTAACTGACTCCGTTTCAATGAACTGTTATTCATTCACATAGAAGTTACTTCCAAGCGTTTTTCTTTTTCTCTAGAACTGAAAGGAATGCATCCACAGCTTTCGGATTGAACTGTGTTCCTCTTCCTTCAACCAGTTCTTGAATGGCATCTTTGATCGGTAATGCTTTTTTGTAAGCACGGTCCGTAGTCATTGCGTCAAACGAATCGACAACACTCACAATCGATGCTTCGAGTGATATCTCGTCGCCCTTCAGCCCGTATGGATACCCTTTACCGTCATACCGCTCGTGATGCTGTTCGACAATGAAAGCTGATTTCCTAAGCATGTCCACTTTGTGATTGCGAATCATTTTAGCACCTTCCGTTGTATGGGCTTTCATGATTTCCCATTCTTCTGCAGTTAACGGCCCTGGCTTGTTAAGGATTTCCAAGGGAACTGAAAGTTTTCCAATGTCATGAAAATAAGCTCCCCATCTCAGATTCTGTAAGAACCTTTTCGGCATATCTAGTTCTGTCCACACTTCTATAGAATAATTCTTGATTCGATTGCAATGCATATATGTATAGCCATCTAATTTTTCAATGGCATCTGCTTCTTCTTGTAAAACTTGAGATTCAAAAAATTCATGTTCAAATATTTCCACGGTGGTTTTAATGAGGATTTCCGCAGCAGTCTCCGCGTGAAATGAAATCGTTTTTTCATATTGTGATGCATCAATGGTTTCACCAAGCTGGAAGTTGCGGCGTATGCCTTCATATTGAATTTCAACAGTCCCTGTTAAAAGCGTATACGTTGCAACAACTTCAGCCTCTGCATCCAAGTTAAATTGAACCCATAAGTTTTCCCCTTCGTGCAACGAATACAACGCATTGGAAAGCCCATCCCATTGCCCGAGTAAAATCACATCCGCATACCCCAGATGCAGTTCAGGATACCCTTTTTTATCATAACTGCTGTACGATCGATTGTTCGACATGGTTTATCCACCCCCAGGTTTATAGTCTGTACGAAGTTCACTTAACCCTGCACTGCAAGTATAACAAAGCCTTAAAACGCTGTATCACGATCCATAAACAATGATAAGATTGTTGGTAACTGAATGCTCCAAGTATTTGTACTTTAAGAGCCTTTCCAACAGTATAATATAAATAATGCATTCTATTAATACATAGAAATTATCTTTGCTTAGTAGTAAGTAATAAACCGGAGTGGCTGTTAGATGAAAATAGAATCCACTTATAAAGGAGTATGAACTTTGAAGAAATCAATATTAGCTGTGTTAATCGCAGGATTGGCGGGAACTCTATGTATACTTGGATACAAATGGTTCTCTGCCAGTTCTAATGAAAAAGAAGTGACGATCGAACAAGATGATGTACACTCATTAGCTGTACAAATCAGTTTTGATGCAGGGACTTTGGATATATCAGGTGGATCCACAAACTGGTTAGATGCTAGTTTTGATTACAACAATAAAAAGGCTCTTCCTAAAGTAAAGTATAATCAAAAACGAAAACAGGGAGTCCTAACGGTAAAAGCAGAATCTAAAATCTTCGGCGTGAATAGAGTCAATCAAAACAATCATTGGGACATTCAACTCACCAATGAGATTCCTATTGACTTGGATGTGGACATGGGGGTTTCGAAAGCAACATTGAACTTGAACGAAATTCAACTGAACAAATTGACCATCGATGGCGGCGTCAGTGTTTCAACAATTGACTTAAGCGGAGAACGGAAGAATCATCTTCAGGGGAACATTGATATCGGTGTTGGCCAAATGACGCTGCTGCTTCCAAAACAAACCGGCGTCAAACTGAGTATCGATAAAGGACTTGGAAAGCTTGAATTGAAAGACTTTGTCTCACAAGGTAATAACGTATATACCAACAAGGCTTATGATAGGAATGAAGCAGCTATCGAGTTAGACATTGATATCGGAGTAGGAAGTTTAAAAGTGGATCTATCAGAGTAGTGTGTTTCAGGTTCCGAAGGGTGAAATGATTTTAATCGTTTCGCGCCTTGGCACCTTTTTAATCTTTAAGCTATATGAACGAGAGAACTGGAGTCATTATAAGAGAAAAAGCATCGGTTTCATCTGAATTAATGATTGAATAGTTAAACATCGTTCACATATCCGCCACAATTGAGCAATAAATTTTTTGCCCCTCAAAATACGACATACTTTTCATTTCTCTTTTAATATGATGAACAAGTTGCTTCTATACCTACTAGAAATTACTGCATGATTGAAGCTTAATCTATATTATGGAGGAATAGAATTGTATAAAAGTGTCAGAAAGAATCTTCTTTTGTTTAGAATTAGAGTAAAAAGAATCATTATGTATAAAAAAGCGGATCACTTAGGATTCACACATCCACGTGTTGTAAAATGCAGCAGTGAACTGGATATCTTATTGAACAAAGTACAAGGAATTTGTACGTAACTATAGCAATTGACTCTCGTTTTCAAATAAGACATCTGAAGAAAGAGACAGCTCCGATCTATTGGAACTGTCTCTTTCTTATCATTTTTACAAATAATCGTTTACATCATCCGATCCAGCTTGATCATTCAGCAAAACTGCAAACATGCTATTATAAAGAAAGTTGCAGATAGATAAGGAGCGAAAACGTTGAGATTGAATCAATATATCAGTTCTTCCGGTTTCTGTTCTCGAAGACAGGCGGAGCGGTTGATAACTGCCGGAAAAGTGTTAGTCAATGGCGAGATTGCGCCTCATGTTTATTTTGTTGAAGAGAACGATCTGGTCGAAGTAGAGGGTCATAGAATTAAGCAAACATCTCAAAAAGTTTACATGATCCTCAATAAACCGAGAGGGATTGTTTGTACTGCCTCCCCTGCCGTCGCTAATAATATTATTGACTATGTCTCCTTCTCTGAACGAATTTTCCCAGTGGGGCGTCTAGATAAAGAAACAGAAGGTCTAATTCTATTAACAAATGACGGAAGCGTTGTCAATGAGTTAATGAAAGAAGAAAACCATCAAGAAAAGGAATACATTGTAACCGTTGATAAAAAAATCAGAGAACCTTTTATAGATGATTTGTCAAACGGCGTAGCGATTTATAATCCAAGAAAAAAGGGCTATACAACAACAAATGCCTGCCCTGTAATTCAGTTGGATGAGTATACGTTTCGCATAACGCTTTCCCAAGGATTGAATCGCCAAATCCGTAGAATGTGCAGACATTTTCAATATACAGTTACACACTTAAAGAGAGTTAGAATCAGGCATATTCAACTCGGTTCATTAGAAAGCGGCCAATGGCGCTACTTGACTGAAAAGGAAATAGCAGGTTTAAACAGGCAGCCGTAAATGCGATTACGGATATTCCCCATTGCTGATAGTGGGCATGCCTGCAGTATATGTTGCGTAAATCCACTCATTTATTCCACTGACAACTTTTTCGGGTGCATCTCGATAAATATCATGGCTGGTATTCGGGATTGCCTGAACAACTGCTTGCGGAAGTTCTTTCATCAAACAGTCAATCGCTTTTCTACGGTCAATCTCCGCTTCTTTAGGCAGCGTACTGCGCATCAACAACACAGGACACTGTACTTTTGGAAAAATGTTTGCTGTTTGCTCTTTATATATCCCCCTGATTATCGCTTTCGCTGAAAACGGAGATATGGCCAGTCTAATTTCACCGTCAACTTCCGTAACTTGCGCGCGCCTTCCCATTTCAATTTCTTTTGACCAGCGCGGGGAATCGGCTTTTTCGGATTCAATGAATGCTTCCCATGAAGGATAGCGAACATTTTCAGTGAATGCATCAATATTTTCAAGTTGCTGTTCCAAGGATTTACCGGCTGTGTCTTGTTGGAAATACCCGCCGTCTAACAAAATCAGTCCTTTGATGGTTTCTGGATAAAGTCCAGCGACATATAATGCCAGATGTGCACCCCATGAGTGTCCGACAAGAAAAACTTCAGTGAACTCCAATGAATCTATCAATTCACTTATACGCCCGGCCATCATTGTTGGCCAATAATCTTCCTCATTAGCCATTGGAGGTTGCCCGCCATGTCCCGGCAAATCAATAGAAACCACGTGATAATCATTCATTGTAAGCTGAGCCAATTCTCCGTAACTTAATCCTGCAGAGCCCATTCCATGTAAAAAAAACAGCGTTGGATTGTCTCGATTTCCCCATTCCCAGTGACCTGAATCCATTCATTCATCCCCTTTAATTTGTGAGAATTACACAACAATGCTGCCTTTGTTGCAAGCACAATCTTTCCTAGGCTCGTTTCCCGCCTTCTTAACAAATAATATAGTATTTGGGTACAACTAGAAAGAGTTGCCTAAAGTATAGTAAACCAATTGACTTGTTGTTATAATTTAACTAATGTGAACAGTCTTTCATTCTTACTGCTCTTCATTTTGTCAGCAATCCGTTAGATAAAGATTTTAGCCATAAAGATTTTAGTGTTTTATGTATGAAGTGGTTCTTAATTTTAAGGAGGAATAATACGAGTGTAAAACTACCCTAAGAAATCAAATTTAAATTTGAGAGTAAAGGGGCAGTAAGAATGAAAAATCGATCATTTCGTTTTCTATGGCTTGGCCAATCAATGGCTAATCTAGGTGATGTTTTTTATATTGTCGGGATCATCTCTTTATTATATACACTCACGGAGTCGCCCTTTGCCTTAGCATTGGTGCCTTTTATCAATATGTTCGGTCGATTTATAAGCGGGATGATTTCCCCCTGGCTGATCAATCGTTTTCCTTTAAAAACGTTGCTAGTTTATTCACAAGTAAGTAAGACCGTCCTATTGACTGCTTTATCACTTTTATTGAGTGCAGATGCGACGACCAATCTATTCATCATTCTAACGTTTGTTGGCTGTATTGCTTTTTTGGACGGCTGGGCGTCGCCTGCAAGCCATGCGATGCTGCCACGGCTTGTACCAAAGGAACAGCTTGTGAAAGCGAACAGTTTCTTCTCTATCGTATCTGAAACCGTGAATTTAGGAGGCTGGGCACTTGGAGGAACAGCTGTCGCACTGACGAGTGGACAGTTTGTTATTTTCGGCACTGTCGGATTATATATAATGGCAACGCTGATGATGGTCGGTATTTATGATTCCACTCCATTTCAGAAAAAAGCTTTTGAAGGGAAACGGAACCGCGAGCTGACTGAGTGCTGGCAAATCATTTGGAAGAATCCGCTTTTCAGAAGTCTGCATGTAATCATTATTTTCGAAGCAATTGCCGATGTTGTATGGATCGCCTCTATTCTTTATATCTTTGTGTCACAAGTTCTCGGACAGACAGAAGCGTGGTGGGG
>JARIBI010000191.1 GCA_029257435.1 Sporosarcina sp.
TTGGTTTTCTATGCAAATTCCTGTCGTTCTTCTTCCATCTGCGTCATAATAAAGCTATATACTGCATATCCAGGAGGAATTCATTAATGACTGACATGTACGAAAAACGGCGCCGCTCGCTGCGCACACATCTTCAAGACCAATCACTTACTGCGGTGCTCGTAACGGATCCCGCCAATGTATTCTATTTCACCGGTTTCAACTCAGATCCACACGAACGTTTCCTGGGGCTCTTCATGGAAGCATCCGAAGGGAAAACAATTCTCTTCGCCCCTGCACTCGATAAGGATGCAGCTGCAGAGAGCTCCGATATCGAAACGATTGTCGCGATTTCGGATGAACAACTTCCGTTCGATGTTATTCGTTCCACTGTCGGTGACCTGTCAGGCAACGTCGGCATCGAAGCGAAAGCATTTAGCTATTTCCGATACAACGAATTCCGTACCGCATTCCCTGCAGCAGAAGTGGCAGATGTTCAGGCGTTCATCAACAAGCTGCGCAAACGGAAAACACGTGAAGAAATTACTGCACTCAAGAAGCCGATTGAAATTATTGAGCGCGTTCTTGAAGAAGGCATCAAACTTGTAAAAGTAGGCATGACTGAATCCGAACTGACTGCTGAGCTTGAATACTTAATGCGCAAATTCGGTGCAGATGGTCCGTCGTTCTCTACGATTGTGTTATCTGGAGAAAAAGCGGCATTGCCTCACGGTGAGCCTGGCGAGCGCAAACTGCAAGTCGGTGATTATTTGCTAATCGACTTCGGAGTGGCTAAAGACGGTTACATGTCCGATACGACGCGCACATTCATTATCGGAAAAGCCTCCGATCGCCAGCGTCTCCTTTACGATACAGTACTGGCATCAAACCAGGCTGGAATCCATGCCGTTCAAGCTGGCAATCCTCTAAAAACATTCGACATCGCTGCCAGAAGTGTCATTCAAGAAGCTGGTTTCGGTGAGTATTTCAACAACCGTGTCGGCCACGGTCTCGGAATTGAAGTCCATGAAGAGCCTTCCATTCACATGAACAATGAAGAAATCGCAGAACCCGGCCTCGTGTTCACTATCGAGCCTGGCATCTACATCCCAGGCGAAGGCGGCGTCCGCATCGAAGATACCGTTTATATTAACGAAGA
>JARIBI010000171.1 GCA_029257435.1 Sporosarcina sp.
CCAATTATATCCCCAAACCCCAGCAGCACCTAGTATGCCCACTGCCATTATAACTACAATAATCTTCCGCATATAGAACACCCCTTTCCCTCTGACTTCATCATATCCGATTCCTTGCACAAATTTGCCAGTCGTTTGCCTGAAATTTAAATCAGACTTAAGTCTTAGTATACTTAGATCATTCAATTAAATGGAAAGTAGTTCTTGTGTAGACTTTGTTTTTTCTGTATACGACGCCGTCTTAAATATCGTATGATGAATAAGAACTTGCTTGAATTTTACAGTTAGAACATCTCTTTGGAATTGCAGCTAACATAGACAGCTATTTTTAACTCTTTTAAAACGAGACCGTCTGATTCCCATAGATGTTCTTGTTGTTGACTTGGAGGGACTGACTTTGAAGAAGAAACTACTAATTGTCGCAGTCGCAATAACGGGCCTATTAACAGTTCTGATATTTGCAACAGAAAAAAACATTCCAGACACCCCATTACTTTCTTTAAATGAAATCACAAGAAAAGACTTTTTAGAAAGCACGAAAGCAATCATCTATTTGTCGACCACCGCTGATCAGGATATAGATAACAAAGGTTTAAGTTATAGTGTTTTTGTTAAGGACGACCATTCAGTTCAAACATTTGCCATGAAAGGACTTGAACTTGGAAGCATTGCTGCAGGCAATGATCAAATACTATTGGAGGATAAAAATAGTATTTACCTTTTAGGCGATCGTACTAAAAAATTTGAAATGGAGAATCCCCAGTACACAGGCGAGCGAACGGGATACCTTCCAGATTCAAACGTATTCTTCAGCATCTACAACACTGGCTTTGTTGAAAATGGCTACAGTTCAGAAATCCGTTATGGGAATTCTGCAGACTTCCAAGTAGATACTATCCCCTATTATATCGCTGCCTCCGGAACGACTGATAACTCCATAGAAATCCTCACCCAGGATTTTGAAAAAGATCAGTTTCATTTGAAGGAAGTGACATTTAATAACAAACTAAACGTGAAAGATATTACAGCTATCCAAACCGAATCCACTGAAAACATGCAAGTTCTCGCACCAATCCTATCGGATGAAAGTTATTATTATATGGTCTTATCAACGATTATCAGTGATACGAGTGAAACTGTATCATTGATAAGAATTCACAGAGAATCGTTGAAGCAAGATACATTTGAATTCATAAATTACAAAGACGCAGATTTAACCGCTACGATTCCGTATAATTACAAAAACTCCGCAGCCATTCATAATGATAAATTATTTTATATCAATGGTTTAGGTGATGTGTATTCATTCCAGTTGCCTACAACCTCAGTCAAAAAAGAATTCAGTCTTAAGGATGCCGATCACTCTGCGGTGCGTCACAATGAAGAAACCTGTTTCAAATCAGGAAAACTTTACGTCTTACGTCACAGTGCAGACAAAAAAGCTTCATACTACTTGGAATCATATTCACTGGACAACGGAAAACTCATAGACTCTACGACCATCAAAGGGCTAGATACCCTTATTACCAGTTCTAACAATAAAAAAGTGTATTCTTATGACTTAAAAGTGTTGAAGTAAGTTTATTCCTTCTGGACTGTGGTTTAGCAAAGAATTCACGAAATTCCAAACTGCTTTGAGGTGTAACAACCGTTTACTCCATCTCGTCTTACCGACGCAAAAAAACGCCAACTCCATCTTTCGGAGTTGACGTTTTTCAATTTTACGGACTGACAAGTGCCAGGTACCTGCGCAACAAAACTTCAGTTTCTTTAAACATTCATGATTATTTTAGGCACACCCTCACTAAAATTATCCCAAACCAATTTTAATCGTTCTAATGCGATTATCAAATTATTTATTCAAATGAATCTGCGAGCATTGCAGGAACTGTAATATCCCAACCAGCCTGCGACTGATAGCTGTGGCTACCAATAATCGATCCGTAAACCGTAATGATATCGCCATCTACATAGTCCGTATAATCTGGATACTCCACCCACACAACGTCATTGAAGTCATAACCATAGGATGACTGCGTTACAGCAAGACGAATAACTGTGTAGTTGTCGCTTTCTTGAATCTGAACAATCTCGCCTTTGTACTTTACGTATTCGCCAGCGTGGCGGTCAGGATTCTTAATTAGCTGGGCGTATGGAATTGGCTGTGCATTTGCCTTCTTTTCTGCCTTTTCTTTCTCAGCAGCTATTTTGGCTTCTTCTTCAGCTTTAGCCTTCGCTTCCGCTTCTGCTTTCTTTTTAGCTTCAGCTTCCTTTTTCTTCTTAGCTTTCGCTTCTGCCTTGGCTTTTTTGTCGGCTTCTGCTTTTTCAGCTTTTTCTCTATCTGCAGCTTCTTTTTCAGCTTTCTTCGCTGCTACATCTTCTGCAGTTGGCTTATCTTTTTTCTCTTCTTTACTGACAGGTGTTTTCTCTCCTTCTTTGGCACTTTCCGTATCTGTTTCTACAGATGTTCCTATAATGATTAAGGAAACAACAAACACAATAAAGCTGCCTGCTATGCCTATTAGCTTTTTCTTCGTTTTTCCATCCTTTTTGATTAAGGAGATGACCGTTAAGATTACAAATACGACACCTGCTATGAGTGCGGCGAGAAGTAAAAATCCACCAAACGCTAACATACAAATCCCTACTTTCTATTTTTTTATATGAAATAAGGTATAGACCTATACATAAATCGACTTATATCTGTATAATATCACAATAAGCTGACAATATGTTCCTATTTATTGCGAAGTATAAAAAGAAGTTCCTGTGTGTTTGATTGGACCAATGTTTCTTTAGATTGTCCCGTACTTTTACATTTCTTCATTTTTGAAGCTACATAGTTGCTCATTATGTAAGTCCCGAACTCGATACATGGTTTCAATCGCTCTATCTCAAACTATGCCACGACTTCTCGTTTCCCATTCTGCGCTTCAGAGAAGATTATATGAAACAGTGTGTTGTCTTTATCTAGGGTTGTATGAGCCGTATATTCGTTGATTCCATTGAATAAATTAATGACAAGTGGAGGATGGCGATTTCTGCGGAATAAGCGAAACGCGAAAACCCCGCATGATCGAAACAACAAAGCAACCTAAGTGCGCAATGTCCTGTCGTAACGGTTGCATGAGCTACTTCCTTGTAGTCCCAAGGCCGCGGGTAAGTCAGCGCAGATCAACAACCGACTACTTCACCTTATTATTATCCAAACAAAAAAACGCCAACTCCATCTTTCGGAGTTGGCGTTTTCTATTTAAGACGACTGACTTACATCATGCCGCCCATGCCACCCATACCGCCCATATCAGGCATACCGCCGCCTGCTGGTTCTGGAAGGTTTGCAACTACTGCTTCAGTCGATAAGAACATCGCTGCAACAGATGCTGCGTTTTGTAGTGCTGAACGCGTTACCTTCGTTGGATCCACGATACCAGCTTGGACCATGTTGACCCACTCGCCGTTTGCTGCGTTGAAGCCGATTCCGACTTCTTCACGCTTCAAGCGGTCTACAACGATTGAACCTTCAAGGCCTGCGTTTGTTGCGATTTGACGCACTGGCTCTTCAAGTGCACGAAGGACGATTTTCACACCTGTTGCTACGTCGC
>JARIBI010000018.1 GCA_029257435.1 Sporosarcina sp.
AATTTGTCAGTTGTGTGCTTACATTTGCGATCATTGCGCTGAAGAGTGCGGCAAACATGACCACGATCACTGCCAACGGTGTGCAGAAGCGTGTAAGCAATGCGCGGAAGCTTGCCGTAAGATGCTCGTGTAATAAAAGGGAAAATTCTTTCATAGGCAGCATAATTGTAAGACATACCTTTTTTAAAGGTATGTCTTTTTAGTGTTGCAATTATCAAAAAAAAATTGTATAGTACATTACAACAGTAATGCACTATAAGCTATAAAGGAGAGATGGTTTTGCATGACGTAGGTGGCGATAAGCCGATTTATATACAAATTGCAGATTGGCTGGAGAATGCAATCATCGATGGCACGCTGCAGGCGGACGAGAAAGTCTATTCGCAATATCAGCTGGCGGATCTGTTCACCATTAATCCAGCTACTGCAGGAAAGGGGCTGACCATTTTGCTAGAAGGAGGAATTGTTTACAAAAAGAGAGGTTTGGGGACATTTGTTTCACCTGATGCTCAAGAGAAACTCCGTTCCAAAAGGAAAGAACAAACACTTCGAAAACTTGTTCAGGATTTACTCGACGAAGCGAATCTGCTTAACATTGGCACTGATGAACTAACACAGATGATTGAGATAGAAAGAGAGCAGCGAAAGGGGGATTAAACATGACGATGATTTCACTAAGGAAGGTCAGTAAAAAGTTTTCACGCGTCCCAGCACTCACTGACATAACGTTTACGATTGAGGAAAACGTCATTACGGGGATTGTTGGCAGGAATGGAGCGGGAAAGACAACACTTCTCAAAATGATTGCAGGGTTTCAGAAGACTTCGGAGGGTGAGTTGCGTGTGTTTGATGAAAACCCTGTCGGAAGTTTACTCGTTTCAGCTAATACCATTTATATCGATGATGCGATGAGTTATCCAAAATCTATGACGTTAGAAGAACTACTAAAAGAGTTCAGCCGCTTTTACGCTAATTGGAATGAAGAGATTGCGATGCGTCTCGTGGATTACTTTGCAATTCCATTGAATACACGTCACCGATTTTTATCAAAAGGAAAACGAAGTACGTTCAACGCGATTGTTGGTATCGCAGCACGATGCCCACTCACAATTTTCGATGAACCAACGGTAGGTATGGATTTAGCAGCACGCAATGATTTCTATCGAGCGTTGCTCAAAGACTACATATTGCTTCCCCGTACCATTTTGCTCTCCAGTCATTATATCGATGAAATGAAAGATGTCCTGGAAGATCTGCTGGTTATCCATAGAAAGCAAGTTTGCTACCATGGCTCAGTTTCTGACTTGCAAGAGGCACACTTGTCGCTGCGGGGAACGAAAGAGCAATTAACCAAGGGGACCTTAGGGAAAACAGCTGTGTCAAAAACAACAAGAGGTCTTCATGAAGAGTGGATTATGGAAAATGACTTTTCGGAGGCAGAACGGACAGAACTCATCCGACAAGGGATAACAAATGCAGCCGTTTCACTGAATGATGCTTATTTAGCTTTGACGGAGCAACCGAGAGGAGGAATTGATGATGTCTTTAACGCATAGAACGACCGGTGAAGTTGTGAAGCAGCAGGTTGTATTTAAGTTGAGGAGCAATGTGACAGTCTTTACGGTTTTATTTGTAATACAAGCTATTGTCATGGGCCTTATGATTGACGGATTATCCGTTCCTGTTGGATTCAGCATGTCAAATATTGACTTTAGGTGGTACACGTTCACTAACGATAGAATTGTGATTGCTAGTGTGTTTTGGGCACCGGTCGTTGGTTTATTAATGGCAACTCCTCGCCAGCGGAACGCTTCTTTTATGTATGTGTCAACTCCAGTTACAGATAACCTTGCGAACTTTTGTTTCTTTGGCATCGCAGCGATAATTGCTGGGATAACCACAGTTTTGTCGGGCAGTGTTATGAAATTAGTGATGTTTATGAAAGATGGTAATAGCATAATTGAAACTCCGGGGCTGATTGCAGCGCCGCTGGATTTCTTTTCTCGTATAGCAGTTATGACTTTATACTTCTTGTTAGTTATGGTTGTAGTTTATACCTGTATGCTTTTTGTTCAAATGAATTACTTAATGATTATCCCTTTCGTTTTATTAGTGTTATTTAGTACTAATTCGAGTGTGTTAGAATTTCTAGGCATTGAGGGCAATATAACTAGCATATTTGACTATTTCTATAGGGAATCCTCTTTTGGGTTGTTTTTAGTAAAGACAGGTGCAGTCATGGTAATAGTAAGTGCTTTTAGCTTCTTTCCGTCTGCTCGAATTGAGGTGAAACAGTCATGACAGCAAGTGCAATTGTTCTGCCGGTAATCATTGTTATCATCGTACTATTCGTTTGGGGGACTCAGCGTGCGTTGCAAAATCGCTGCACGAGAAAGACGAATTTCAAAGTAATAATCGTATATATGACATTTTTACTCGTTGCGTTGATTGTTGCAGAGATCTATGAACAGACGACAAAATCGTATCCCACTGCGAATGCTTCAAAAGAAAGAGTAGATGTAGGAAAAGCCATATTATCCGATAAACCCATCCCTGAAAATCAGCTGATTACTGAACGAGTCCATGAAGTAGAGGGTGAATTATCAATAAAGACTGAACAAATTGATGACGACTTTATCATTTATATAGAAAGATCACTCGAGGACGGAAATACTGTGACTGAGCGTGTTTATAAACCAAGTGTGACTTGGATAGGGGACAAGAGTTATGATCTGTCCGAATATGTAGATTTTGATCTGCCCGTATGGAAGGAAACAGAAGTGGTCATGCCGTTTCAACCTAGGCGAGAACTCGTTTTCACTGCATACCAAGATTCTAAATTCATTAGTCAAGCTGCAACCAATCAGGTTCGTGGATTTTATGGACGTAATAGGATGCTTTACAGGATTGTTCATCTAGTTATTCCGGACAACATTGAACTGGATATTCAATTAGCCCCCGAATATTATGTAGAGGTTCCTCGCAATTCATAAACAAGTAGACCCCCGTTTTTAAAACGGGGGCACTCTGTAAATTAGCGGTTTGCGTCCTTCTGATCCATTCCTTGTCCTGCTGCCTTCTTCTTTTTCTTCGCTGCATCATTCTGTCCAATTACATCAAAATCATCTGGACTTAAATCCATGCCGTATCCGAACTCTTCACGGCCCAGCTGCTTAGCTTTCTGCTTTCGTTTCTCCTCTTTA
>JARIBI010000047.1 GCA_029257435.1 Sporosarcina sp.
TCTTACTTATTGTGTACCTGTCGAATACGAATCGTAAACTTATAGGTTTTTGATTAACTCGTCAGCGAACTCAGAAGTCTTCACTTCAGTTGCGCCGTCCATCAAGCGTGCGAAGTCATAAGTAACCACTTTAGAAGCGATTGTCTTTTCGATAGACTTCGTGATCATGTCTGCAGCTTCGTTCCAGCCAAGGTGCTCAAGCATCATAACGCCAGAAAGAATAACAGATGATGGGTTTACTTTGTCAAGACCCGCATACTTCGGTGCAGTACCGTGCGTAGCTTCGAAGATTGCGTGTCCTGTCAAGTAGTTAATGTTAGCGCCTGGTGCGATTCCGATTCCGCCAACTTGTGCTGCAAGAGCATCAGAAACATAGTCACCATTCAAGTTCATTGTTGCAACAACGTCGAATTCTTTCGGACGTGTCAAAATCTGCTGAAGGAAGATATCAGCGATAGAATCTTTAACGATGATTTTGCCTGCAGCTTCAGCGTCAGATTGCGCTTTGTTTGCAGCGTCTGTCCCTTTTTCATCTTTAATTCGGTCGTATTCGTTCCATGTGAATACTTTGTCGCCAAATTCTTGCTCAGCTACTTCATATCCCCAATTTTTGAATGCGCCTTCTGTGAATTTCATGATGTTTCCTTTGTGTACAAGTGTCAATGATTTGCGGCCTTCTTTGATTGCATAGTTCAAAGCACCGCGGACTAGACGTTTTGTACCTTCTTCAGAAATCGGCTTAATGCCAAGTCCAGAAGTTTCAGGGAAACGAATATTTTTAACATCGAGCTCATCTTGTAGGAACTTGATAAGTTTTTTAACTTCGTCCGAACCTTCTTTATACTCAATTCCTGCGTAAATATCTTCTGTATTTTCACGGAAGATGACCATGTCACAGTCTTCAGGACGTTTTACTGGTGAAGGAACACCTTCGAAGTAACGCACTGGACGCAAGCATGTGTAAAGATCAAGTTCTTGACGAAGAGCTACGTTCAATGAACGGAAACCGCCGCCGATTGGAGTCGTCAAAGGACCTTTAATCGCAATGAGATATTCGTCAATCGTATCAAGTGTAGCTTGTGGAAGCCATTCTCCCGTTTCGTTGAATGCTTTCTCTCCCGCTAACACTTCTTTCCAAACTAGTTTACGTTTGCCGTTGTACGCTTTATCCACTGCGCCTTCAAGTACGCGTGAAGCTGCATGCCAGATATCAGGACCTGTACCGTCACCAATGATATATGGAACTGTTGCGTGATCGGGAACATTTAATACACCGTCTGTTACTGTAATTTTACCTTCGTTAGTCATTATAATTCCTCCCAAAGTCATAAGTATAGGGCCGGTATAATTATATACCGCCCCAAAGATTTTTGCTAATTAGCGCTGATCAATTGGCACATATTTTTGCATATCTGGTCCGATGTACTCGGCACGAGGACGGATCAGGCGGTTGTTATCATACTGCTCTAGAATGTGTGCAATCCATCCGGAAATACGTGAAACCGCAAAAATCGGAGTAAATAAATCATGATCAATCCCAAGTGAATGATAAACCGAAGCTGAGTAAAAATCAACGTTTGGCGGTAATTTTTTCTCGCCCGTAACGATTTTCTCAATTTGCTCGGACATACGGAAGTATTTTCCTTCTCCGCGAAGTTCCGTTAGCTTTTCAGACATCTCGCGAAGGTGCTTAGCTCGCGGATCTCCTTTACGGTAGACACGGTGGCCAAAGCCCATGATCTTTTCTTTGTTCGCAAGCTTATTGTGGATGTACTCGTCCACTTTGTCTTCGTCGTCAATTTCCATTAGCATTTTCATAACTTGCTCGTTTGCGCCGCCGTGCAATGGACCTTTAAGTGCTCCGATTGCTGCTGTAACACCTGAATACATATCAGAAAGTGTTGCAACACAAACACGTGCTGTAAACGTCGACGCGTTTAACTCATGGTCCGCATGCAGGACAAGTGCTTTGTTGAATGCTTCTTCTTCAATCGGCTCCGGCTTTTCGCCATTCATCATGTAAAGGAAGTTTGCAGCGTAACCTAGTGTTGTGTCAGGAGCTACTGGCTCGAGTCCTTTGCGAATACGTGCAAATGCTGTGACAACTGTTGCAATTTTTGCTTGTAGTTTAATTGCTTTTAGATAGTTCTCTTCTTTGGACATATCTTCAGCTTTCGCGTCATATAACCCTAACAAGGAGATTGCTGTACGCAATGCCGCCATCGGGTGGACGTCTTTGATTGGATACGTTTTGAAATGAGCGAGCACTTCTTCTGGTACGGACATGTTATCTGCCAATTGCTGCTTCAATTCAGCTAGCTCATCTTCTTTTGGTAGACGCAGGTGCCAGAGAAGATAGACGACTTCCTCGAAACTTGCATTATTTGCAAGATCGTCAATGTCGTACCCGACGTATGTAAGGGTATCATCGATGATTGAACTGATCGCGGATTGTGTCGCTACAATTCCTTCTAAACCTTTAGTAGATGTCATGAAACTCTCTCCTTCAGTCAGCAGCCTTCTAACCACCCGTTGATGTTTTGTCTACCGGTTGGGGCAGTCGGCTGATCTGCTAATATTGTTTCCGCCTAAAAACGCTTACAAAATTCATTATAATCAACTTTGTCTGTTTTGTGAATGAAAATGCACGAGATTTCCAGGAAATCTATTAAATCGGAGTGAATTTCTATTAAAAAGTTGACTGCAGCATCGTTTTTTAAACAATACATCGCCCCATTCCTGCCCGGAGTCATCGGTGGAATCTTTATATTTCTAGTTCCTCCAGCTGGAATCGCAATTATTCTGGCCTATTTCGCAGCACCTGTTGTGAATTTCACGAACCACATTCTTCGTCTGCCTAGAACAATTTCAACACTAGTCGCCATGTTAGTAATTATTAGTGCAGCAGCAGGTATTTCAATGATGGCTGTACATGGGCTGATGGACACATTGCCCATTGCAGAACGACATTTGGAACCTTATACGGGAAACCAGGACTGGTCAGGGGTTGCCATAACCTTTCTGAAAGAAAATGTGCTAACTGCAGGTCATACGCTTGTTGAACATACCCTCACATTTACAGGCGTCCTCTTCCAACAAGTATTCACTCTCTTTATCTTTCTGGTCGCCTTTTTCTTTGCACTGCGAGAAACAGGAAAAGACCGATTTTGGTTCCTCGTCTACTTTCCATCATCGATGCGCCGTCAGGCACATCGATTATTTAAAAAGTCGGGGGAACTTATCGGGCATTTCATTTCCATAGAGGCTCGTCTCGTTTGTTTAACATTTCTTCTATTGTGCATTGGATTCTTTTTACTGGGATTCTCTTCTCCTATCGGTACTGCGTTTCTCATATCACTTGCAGACAGCCTGCCATTCTTAGGTATTGGATTGTTCTTATTGCCGATGGTACTTTTCTATTTTTATACAGGAAATTACATATTCGGTTCAGCACTTCTGCTGCTTTACATCTTGACGCTCGTCACCCGGCAAATCGCAGAGTCCTATTTATGGGCATCCACGTTCCGGGTCAAGCCTGTGCATGCCTTCCTCATAACCGCGAGTTCTTTTTACTTATTCGGGCTGCCGGGAATACTTCTGACGCCATTCCTTTTATTTACTGCAATGAAAATCCGAAATCATCCAAAGTTCACCGAATGATAAGTGTCCCTTTTTTCATTTTCTTATAAATTTGCTGAATGATAAATGGGCGAATCATTTTTCTCGGCCAGTTGAAGAGTAAAAGAAAACCAATCACATCCGTGATAAAACCAGGAACGAGTAACAGCAGACCTCCCGCAAAAATACACAATCCGTCTATGATAGGCGGTCCGGGGGGATCCCCGGCAGCCATCCGTTCCCTGAAGTCGCCTATTGCTTTAAAGCCTTGTCTTTTTGCCATGTAGGCTCCGCCGATTCCTGTGAGCAGAATAATGGCGAGCGTAGGTATTACACCGATTTGGTTTCCCGCAACGAGCAATAAAGTCAATTCACTTGCAGGGACAGCCAAAAATAGAAGCAGTAGCCATTTCATTTTCAGATCTCCTCTTTGAGAAAAACCGCTATCCTAAAATTAGGCAGCGGTTTTTGTTTATAGAACTTTAGCATGACCTTTATAGATGACACCCGTTTCAGCATCCATCGTAATTTCTTTATCATGCTTTATGATATCTGTTGCATTCTTCACTCCGACAATCACAGGAATGCCTAAATTCAATCCGACGATTGCTCCGTGGCTAGTAAGTCCGCCTTCTTCAGTAATCAGGCCGGCACACTTTTCAAGTACTGGCAGCATATCACGGTCTGTCGAATGTGTCACGAGGATTGCACCTTCAGCATTGAACGCTTCAGCTTCGGCTGCGCTGCGGGCAACAATCGCCCGGCCATACGCTACAGACTTTCCGATTCCTTGCCCTTTAGCAAGAAGATCACCAATCACATGGATCTTCATCAGATTCGTTGTGCCTGCTTCACCAACCGGTACACCTGCTGTAATAATTACAACATCACCGTGTGTCACATATTTATTCTTAACACTCTCTTCAACGGATTCATCAAGAATTGAATCAATTGAGCTGACACGTCTTCCAACGATTGGGTACGCTCCCCACACGAGTGTGAGACGGCGTGCGACTTGCTCTGAAGAAGTAACAGCGATAATCGGGCATCCAGGACGGTATTTGGAAATCATCCGAGCTGTCGTTCCGCTTTCAGTGGGAGCGATCACCGCTTTTACATTCAAGTTAATGGCCGTATACGCAGCAGCTTGTCCGATTGCATCCGTCAAGTTGCCATGCTTTTCTCTGCGGCGCGTAGAGATGAATGAACGGTAGTCAAAGGACTCTTCAATCTTATTCGCGATGCGTACCATTGTTTCCACAGATTCAACAGGATATAATCCGGCTGCTGTTTCACCAGATAGCATGATTGCATCAGTACCGTCGAAGATTGCGTTCGCAACATCACTCGCTTCTGCACGTGTTGGACGCGGGTTACGCTGCATTGAATCCAACATTTGTGTCGCTGTGATAACAGGTTTACCTGCCTGGTTGCATTTTTGAATAAGCTGCTTTTGAATGACTGGAACTTCCTCAGGCGGAATTTCCACACCAAGATCTCCACGAGCGACCATTAAACCATCAGACACCTTGATAATGGCGTCAATATTGTCGACACCTTCTTGGTTTTCGATTTTAGGAATGATATGGATATTTGAACCATTATTTTTTTCTAACAGTTCGCGAATTTCCAGTACATCCTCGGCACGGCGGACGAAAGAAGCAGCGACAAAGTCGATTTCTTGTTCAATACCGAATAAGATATCTTCTTTATCTTTTTCTGTGATTCCTGGAAGCTGTACGGAAACGCCAGGAACGTTGACGCCTTTTTTGTTCTTCAGCTCACCGGAGTTCATCACTTCAGTGTGGATGACACCTTCAGACTTATCTTTACCGAGGACTTTCAACATGACAAGACCGTCATCCAAAAGGATTGTATCGTCTTTATCCACATCGTCAATCAGCTGATCATACGTAATTGAGAAACGCTCTTTTGTCCCAACGACTTCCTGCATGGATACATCGATCTTTTGACCAGCCACGAGTTCAATCAATCCATTTTCCATCGAATGCGTCCGGATTTCAGGTCCTTTTGTATCAAGTAAAATCCCAACAGTTTTTTGTTTAGCAGCAGCTACTTTGCGGATTGTTAGAATGCGCTGAAGATGTTCGTCATGGTCTCCATGGGAGAAATTCAAGCGCGCTACATTCATACCCGCGTCGATTAGTTGTTCTAGACGTTCTGGTGATTCACTTGCAGGTCCGATTGTACAGACGATTTTAGTTTTCCTCATTGGTTCAGAACACTTCCTTTTCAGTGAGTTCCATCAAATTGATAATTCTTTGGATAATGTGTACATCTCTTTCTCAAATTCAGAATCTCCATCAAATACACGTACTAAATCGTATTCGGCAACTTGATGATTTTTCATTCCAATCGCGACTGTTTTACCGCCGTTTTTCAAAGCTTCGACAGCGCGCGCGCCAAATTGACTTGCGATTACACGATCCCGAGCAGATGGAGAGCCTCCGCGTTGAATATGACCTAATACAGAAACACGTGTATCAATGCCTTCTTCGACGTTCAACTTCTCAGCAAGTAAAGATGCCGACATCACACCTTCTGCGACGATAATGATACTATGCTTTTTACCGCGATGTGTTCCTCGTCTTAAACGTTCAAGGATATCCGGCAGGTCGTAGGTCTCTTCAGGAATTAGAATGGTTTCCGCTCCGCCAGCAAGACCAGCCCAAAGTGCCAAGTCACCTGCGTTGCGTCCCATCACTTCTATTATGAAAGTACGTTCGTGTGAAGTTGCAGTGTCCCGTATTTTGTCGATTGCGTCGATGACTGTGTTTAATGCTGTGTCAAAACCAATTGTAAAGTCGGTTCCGTTAATATCGTTATCGATTGTAGCGGGAACACATGCGCAAGGAATTCCAAGTTTCGAAAGTTCCATTGCACCTCTGAATGAGCCATCTCCTCCAATAACTACGACACCTTCAATTCCATGCAATTTCAGTTGTTTGAGCGCTTTTTCACGCCCTTCAACTGTCGTGAATTCCGGACAGCGTGCTGAGCGCAGCATCGTTCCTCCACGCTGGATGATGTCACCTACAGACCCAAGTTGCAACAGTTCAATTTTCCCGTCGATTAACCCTTGGTATCCATTATATACACCTGCAACTTCAAGACCTTCATAAATCGCTTTACGTACGACAGCCCGCACAGCAGCATTCATTCCAGGTGCATCTCCGCCACTAGTTAATACAGCGATTTTCTTCATCCGTATCTCCTCCTAACAACAAAGTCGAATCATGCAAATTACTCAGCAAACACACCGATTTTTCTAAACTTATCATAGCGGTCTTGAACGAGTTCATCAGCGTCAAGCTTTCCTAATTCTTGAAGCGCATTCATTAAAATCGTTTTCATATTTTCAGCTTGCTGCTTCGGATCCCGATGCCCTCCGCCTAATACTTCCGGGATGATGGCGTCTATAATTTCCATCTTCAACAAATCCGGCGCAGTAATTTTCATCGCTTCAGCGGCTTCTTTAGCATAAGCTGAGTCTTTCCACAAAATAGAAGCTGCCCCTTCAGGAGAAATAACTGAATACGTTGAGTGCTCTAGCATATAAATGCGGTTTGCAACGCCTAATGCTAACGCGCCGCCGCTTCCGCCTTCGCCAATAACAATTGAAATTACAGGTACAGTGAGACTTGCCATTTCGACAAGATTGCGGGCAATCGCTTCACTTTGACCGCGCTCTTCTGCTGCACGGCCGGGGTAGGCACCTTTCGTATCAATCATACAAATGACGGGGCGGCCGAATTTCTCAGCTTGCTTCATAAGACGCAATGCTTTCCGATATCCTTCAGGATGCGGCATTCCGAATGTGCGCTTCACATTTTCTTTTGTATCTTTCCCGCGCTGATGACCGATAATTGTAACAGGTTCTCCTCCGAATGAGCCAATACCCCCAACAATCGCAGCATCATCACCAAAAGCACGATCTCCATGGAATTCGATGAAATCTTCGAATAACTCACCAATATAATCGTACGTTGTTGGCCGCTCTGGATGGCGTGCCACTTGTACACGTTCCCACGTCTCCATGTTGCCATAGATATCGTTTTCTAGCTTGACTAAACGATCATTTAAATTGCGAATCTCATCGGACAGGTCGACTTCGTTCGTTTCTGTAAACTCTTTCAGTTCTTGAATTTTTTCTCTTAATTTAATAATAGGTTCTTCGAATGACATGGTTTTCTTCATTGTGCTGCTTCCCCCTTCGTATGAAGTCGGATGATGCGAGAAAGCATATCCTGCAAGTCTACACGATGGACGACTGCATCCAACTGGCCGTGTGCTAGTAAAAACTCGGCCGTTTGGAAGTCTTCTGGCAACTTTTCACGAACCGTTTGTTCAATAACCCGGCGACCTGCAAATCCAATAAGCGCTTTCGGCTCAGCAAGATTAATATCGCCGACAGAGGCAAAACTTGCTGAAACCCCGCCAGTTGTCGGATAGGTCATAATAGATATATATAATAGTCCTTTTTCGGAATGCCTGTTTAAGGCAACACTCGTTTTCGCCATCTGCATAAGGGATAGAACGCCTTCTTGCATGCGTGCACCGCCGCTTGCGGAAAAAATCAGCATAGGAACTCCGAGCTCTGTCGCTTTTTCTACCGCTCTCGTAATCTTTTCACCTACAACTGATCCCATTGAACCCATTCGAAAATGCGGATCCATGACAGCAATCGCCACTTCATTTCCATCAATTTTCCCTGTACCTGTAAGCACAGCTTCGTTAAGTCCAGTTTTCTCTGCATCCTTTTTCACTTTTGCTGCATAAGCCGGAAATTCTAATGGATTTTCAGTCACAAGATGGTCATCCATGGAAACAAACGTGCCTTCATCCATCAACGAATCGATTCGTTCCTGTGCCGTCATTTTGAAATGGAAATCACATTTAGGACAAACTTTCAGCAATTTCCCTAGTTCTTTTGTCGGTTCAACATGCTTACATTCTGGACATTTTGTCATAATTCCTTCAGGTACATCACTTTTAGACTTCGCATTCGGCATGATTGCCTGCTGTTTTTTCACATTTGTAAATAGGTCCCTTAGCATTCGTGTTCGCCCCTTTTTTCACCTTTGACAATGTCTAGCCAGTCCGTATACTGCCTAACGGCTAGTTGACTGTTTCCGTTCATCATCTCTGTAATTAAATTCGATGCAACTTCTTTCTCTTCTTCTGCCATCGCTTCATGATACGGAACGCGGCTATATTGTTTCAATAAGAACCAAATTTTTAACGATAAACGATTGCCTGAAATCACTACGATCTCTTGTAATAATTCTTCTCTGATAACAGGATCTGGCCCTTGCAATTTAACTAAAAAGCTTCCCCATACAGGAAGCTTTCTTCGTTCAGGATCATTGGAAATACATTCAATTGCCGCTTTCTCATGAATTCGCCTCGTATCCTCCACACCTTTTAATGATTGTGGATTTTGCAAGATAAATGTAGAAAGAACTTCCACTAACTGATGCTTTTTATAGTCTGCAAGAAACGTTCCTTCTCCCCTTCTTGTTTCAATCAGGCCAAGAAGTTCAAGACTTCGGAGTGCTTCCCGAATTGTGGATCTGCCGACTTGCAGCCGGTCTGCAAGCATTCGTTCAGATGGTAATTTATCCCCAACGACGGCACCTTCTTCTTTAATGATTGTGCGCAGATCCGAAACAATATCCAGAAATCTTTTCGATGATGGACGAGAGTTTTCCATGTCCAAACTCCTTTATATGTCACATTCTAAAGTGGTCAGACCACTATCCTTTATTAGCATACAAAAAAGCACGCTTGCCGTAAAGTGATATCCGGAAATCCTTTTTAATTGTAAAGGAAGTTGACTTTTCTGTTAGTCATCAAAAAGAAAGATTTAGAAATCCAAAAGATCTTGAACAACAAGTTGCGGCTTGCCACTTCTCACTTCTATCGCGCCTTGAAGCACGAGTAAGGACTGTTCTTTCAGTTCACTGCTACAAGCTGCATATTGTTTCGGGAATAACGTACACGAAATTTCTCCTGTCTCATCTTGTAATTCGAGAAACGCCATCGCTTCTCCTTTTTTTGTCCGGATCCGCTTCACTTCCAACACCAATCCGGCGAGAACTACCTTCGTTCCCGATGATTTTTCAAGGGCGTCTGCAATCGGATTTGCCTTAGTCTCGAGTTTCTTTTTAAAAGATGCAATGGGGTGTTCAGATAGATAGAATCCAAGCGTTTCTTTTTCATAGTCGAGTCTCTGCATATCTGACATTGTTCCGCCAGGACTATATTTAGGACTTGCCATCCCTTTCATCATGCCTGCCAGCAGGTCCGGCTCATCTGAAGAAGGTCTTACAAATAAGGCATGTTTTCTGGCTGCATCTATTGTTGCAAGCAACACTTCACGGGTTTGACCAAATTCGTCGAGTGCTCCCGATTTCACGAGAGGAGGGATTGTTTTTTCAGTGAAGTTTTCTGCACCAAGTGCGACAGATAAATCAAATAAGGTTTGCAACGTCACTTTTTGTTGACGAGCCCTTTGAAGGACTGTGTAAAATGGATAGCTGATTCCTTTTATTGCGCTCAGTCCAAGCCGTATGGATCCATCTTCCGTGGTGGCAGACCAGTTGCTCTTTGTAATGGAGGGACCCTTAACAGCAATCCCTTTTGACCTCACTTCACGTATAAATTCCATGGTCTTCTCTGCGGAACCTGCTAAAACGGAGAGGCATCCCGCATAAAAGAATTCGGGTTTGTTTGCTTTCAAATACGCAAGCTGGAAGGATATTAACGAATAGGCTACTGCGTGACTTTTCGGGAATCCATAGTCCGCAAATTTTACGATCAGTTCGTAAATATCGTCTGCAATATTTTTAGGAAAACCATTACGCTGTGCGCTATCTGTAAAATGGACGCGTTCCTGCATGAGCACATCTCGTTTCTTTTTACTGATTGCCCTTCGCAGCAAATCAGCTTCCCCCAGCGTAAATCCAGCAATCTGAACTGCAATCTGCAAAATCTGTTCTTGATAGACGATGATGCCATAGGTTTCTTTTAAAATCGGCTCCAATGCCGGGTGCATGTAGTGAATAGGTTCTAATCCCTTTTTCCTTCTGCTGTATAACGGAATATTTTCCATCGGTCCTGGCCTGTACAAAGCATTGATGGCGTAGATATCTTCAAATGCATCCGGGGATATCTCACGAAGTGCTTTCCGCATACCCGGAGATTCGAATTGGAATATCCCCGACATGTCCCCTTTTCTGAACAACTCCAATGTCCGTTCATCGTCAAGGGGGATTGTCTCCAAGAAAAGTTGCTCTCCCGTTTCAAAACGGATCATTTTACGTATTCTGTCAAGCAGTGTCAAATTGCGTAATCCGAGAAAATCCATTTTTAAAAGACCAGCTTCTTCGGAGTCATTCATCGCCCATTGTGTTAGATAGATGGAATCGCCGCCACTTTGCAGAGGGACAGTTTCAACTAGCGGTGTTGGTGAAAGAATGACTCCTGCAGCATGAGTAGAAGCATTTCTAGGCAGCCCTTCTAACGCAATGGATACCGTGTACCAGCGAGCACGCACTTCCTCTCGCTCAATCCATGTTTGCAGTTGTTTTGACTGACTAACTTTTTCTTCAAGTGTTTTCCCTGGAAGCTCAGACAGCATTTTAGAAAGGAACGTCATATCTTCATTCGAAAAACCGAATACCCTGGCTGTATTACGTGCAACGGATTTAGCTGATAGTGTACCAAACGTTATAATTTGGGCAACGTGGGCTTTCCCATATTTTTGTGCGACATATTCAACAACTTCCATCCGGCGTGTATCTGCAAAATCGACGTCAATATCCGGCATGGTCACCCTGCTTTTATTCAAAAAACGTTCAAAAATCAATCCATACTTCAACGGATCTACCGCAGTGATTCCAAGTGAGAATGCAACGAGAGATCCGGCAGAAGATCCCCGGCCAGGTCCAACTTCAATATCGTTCTTTTTGGCATAAGCTATGAAATCTTGAACGATTAAAAAATAATCCTGATAGCCCATTTCTGTAATCACATCTAATTCGGTTCGAAGACGCTCTTCATATGCGTTGGAAATCTGTCCGAAATGCTTTTCTAAGCCTTCCCGGCATTGAGCTTCAAGCAGTTGCCCAGCGGATCTATTTTCACTTACAGGGAATTTAGGCATGAGCAAATGCTTTTCCGGCAACTGCACGTTACAGGCCATTAGCACTTCCGCTGCTTTTTCCAACCAATGCTCTTTACCCGCGAACCATCGTTCCAGCTCTTGCTGCTCAGGCACGTAGGCGTCATTATATAAATTCTCAGGACGTGCAGGGTCATTTAACTTGTAACCGTCACGAATTGCTTGTGCTGCTTCAAAACTGAACGCGTCTTCAGGATTGATAAATCTCGCTTCGTGGCTTGCAACAATGGCAAGACCTTCGGAAGCCGCTAGCTGTTCAATCGATGGTTCATCAGGATGCACCGCTCCAGCCGCACGTGAAATTCCTATATAAAGTTCTTCTGTCGAGCAATTCGTTTTTAAAAGCTGGATCGTATCTGAAGTTCGGATTTCGTTCCAAGAGGGGTCTGTAAGCGGAAAAATAACGGCGCAGTTCGCAGTATAGGATTTCAACCATTTTTCAGGTAAGTTTTCAGGTTCACGCGTTGCTGCAGCGCTACTTATCTTTAATAACTGACGAAAGCCTGCTTCATTTTTTGCATAGATGTAGCATATTGGCGTTTCTCCAGTCGCCAGTTCAATCTTCACAGAGAGCCCGATGACTGGGTGAATGCCATACTTCGTCATGACTTTCCAAAACGACCGGATCCCTGAAAGAGTCGAATTTACAATTGCAGCCGAAACAGCCCCTCTTCTTTGCAGAAGAGGAGCCAAACGGTCAAGCTTTATAATGCCGTTAAGTAAGTCGGCTCCCGTAATAATTTGCGGATAAACAAGCTTCATTGTCTATCCCTCCATTCACTAGTTACATGCACATAACGATTGTACTTTCTGAATCACTTCATCTGCTTCTTCCCACGTCTTAACTGAGGCACCAGCAGCTAGCGGATGTCCGCCGCCGCCATATTCAGCCGCCAAATTATTAATGACAATTCCTTTAGAGCGCAAGCGAACACGAATCTGATCCTCTTCTTCTACAAATATCAGCCACGCACAAATGCCTTTAACATCTCCAAGTGAACTGACGAGTGAAGACGTTTCTTCTGCTTTCACATCGAATTGTTCTAAAATCTTTTTTGTGAGCTTAATATAGGCTGCTCCATTTCCATCGATTGTGAAGTTTTGGTAAACGTACCCTTGCAAGTGAAGGAGATTTCTTTCCACTTCATACATCCCTGCAAAGATTTGCTGTCGGTCAAAATTGTATTTAATCAATTCGCTAGCAATTTCAAATGTCTTTCCTGTCGCACTCGGATACATGAATCTGCCTGTATCCCCTACAATTCCAGCAAACAAAAGTCTTGCCGCTTCATCTGGAAGCTTCCATCCTTTAACATCTCTGCCTTCAGCAAATAATTCATAAATCATTTCTGAACAAGAACTCGCATCTGTATCGACCCACAATACATCCCCGTACGGATCCACATTTGGATGATGATCAATTTTCACTAAGCGGCTTCCTTTTAGGTACGATTGTCCATCTACTCGTTCGGTGTTTGCTGTATCGGTTACGATGACTAATGCATTTTCGTACATGTTATCGGTTATAAGATCCTGTCTAGCAAGAAATGACAACTGCCCATCGTCACTCCCTGCTGCGTAGACGTTTTTGTCAGGATAATTCGCTTGGATCAGTTTCTTTAATCCCACTTGTGAACCGAAAGCATCAGGGTCGGGGCGGACGTGCCGATGAATAATAATTGTAGAATGCTGTTCAATTGTGTCAATGATTTGTCTTTTCATTTTTCATTTCCTCCGATATTTAAAGAATTGCGGTCGCATTTGAGTTATAAAGCCGCTACAATAGAAGCAGTGCTGGATTCTTTTGGAGGGCTATACTGTGAAGACTTTAAATTTTATACTTGTATTCTTGATTATTGCTTCGGCAGTATTCTACTTTTACTTTAAAACCCGGCAATTCCGGACAAGTCAAGTGTTCCCTATACGAAAAAAGATGTTTTCATCGAAAGCAGGGATGTTTTTAGGACTCTTGCTTGTCTTTTTCGGTATCAATCAGCTTATGCTGTTTGGCGGGGTTACGACTTATGTGATTTCTGGGATCTTCATCGTACTCGGAGGCTATGTATCCATCTTTAACTGGAAAGCCGATAAGTATTACAATCAATTTGTCGATGAAGAATCTCAGTTGAACAAGCGCTGATGCCTATTGCATCAGCGTTTTTTATCGTTCCAACAGCTGATAGGTGACTAATGCTTTCCCAATCATTTCACCTTCTGAGTATAGGGTAATATCCATTTTCACGACACGCCGGCTCATGTGCAGAATTTGTGGTTTCACAGTGACACTGCTTCCAAGCTGAACATGTCTCATAAAATAAATCGATAAGTTCTCTGGAACACTTTCCCCGCGTTTGGTAAGCTTAATTGCGCGGTTGCCTGTTTCAGCTAGCAATGTGGTCAAAGCACCATAGGACAATGACCCGAGCTGATTGGTCATCTGCGGAATCACTTCAAAAATTACATTTTGAGGATTTTCCGTATCCGAGTGCATTTGGTTCTTAACGATATCATCAATGGTTTGGCCTTGCTGCGGCTGTCGCTGTGCCAATTGGAAAGCTTTCAGAACATCTTGTCTGCTAATGACACCATCCAACAAACCCGCTTCTGTCACAACAGGGAGTAAATCTATTCCTTCCCATACCATTATGTGGCCAGCCGATGCAACGCTCATCTTGCCAGTCGCTGTAATCGGTGAAGCCGTCATAACTCTTCCTAACGGTTCGGATTCCTGTTTTCCGACGACGTCTTTAGAGGTAACCATTCCAACGACTCGGCCATTTCTTTCAACAACCGGAAACGCTGAGTGTGAAGTTTCGCGGCTAAGTTTGTTATATTGACCTACCGTCTCTTGTATAAACAGTGTTGACGTATTTGAAAGTTGGTGCTGGATGTCTTCTACGAGAAGGATATCTTTTTCAATCATTTGGTCACTGATAGCCCGGTTCAGCATGGTCGCAACGGTAAACGAGTCGTAGGTCGTTGTAATAACTGGCAAGTCAAGAGAATTTGCTAACTCTTTCACTTCATCCGCCGTATCAAAACCGCCTGTCACTAAAACCGCTGCCCCTTCGCTTAGAGCTAACTGGTGTGCCTTTTGACGATTTCCCACAATCAGCAAACTTCCCGCGTCGATATAACGGCGTATATCATCCAGCTGCATAGCACCAATCAGGAATTTAGTCAGCGTTTTATGTAATCCACCGCTTCCTCCCAGCACACTCCCGTCCACAATGTTTACAACTTCAGCAAACGTCAGCCGTTCAATATTCTCTTTTTTCTTCTTCTCGATTCGTACAGTCCCGACACGCTCGATTGTATTTACAAGTTTGTTGTTCTCTGCTTCTTTAATCGCACGGTATGCAGTTCCCTCGCTAACAGTGAGCGCTCTTGCAATTTGCCGTACTGAAATTTTCTCACCAACAGCGAGGTCTTCAATGTGGCGCAAAATCTGTTCATGCTTTGTCGACATTGCAATCACCTTTTTCTATGTATGCCTACCTTCAGTTTACCATAAATCCATAAAAAATAACCGAGCTGGAAGAGAATTATCTCTGTCAGCCCAGTTGACTCAAAGCTGGACCACTTCACCAGCTTTCATCACGAGTACTTCATGATCTTTGACGAGTTTTTTGAAGTCCTCTGGATCTTGTACGATTGGCGGAAACGTATTGTAATGAACTGGAACTGACAGCTTTGGCGATAGCAGTTCTACCGCATATGCAGCATCTTCAGGTCCCATCGTAAAGTTATCACCTATCGGTAAAAATGCGATATCGATTGCATGACGCTTGCCGATCAGTTCCATGTCACCAAAGAGTGACGTATCTCCTGCATGGTAAATCGTTTTTCCTTCTGCCATGAACAAGATTCCGGCAGGCATTCCCATGTAGATCAATTGCTGGTCATCAGTTGTGTAGGATGAACTGTGAAATGCCTTCGTGAACTTTACCGTTCCAAAATCTAATTCACACGCTCCTCCAATGTTCATGCCGTGTGTTTCTAAACCTTGCCATCCAAGCCATACCGCAAGTTCGTTCGGCGCGACTACTAATGCCCCGCTCGCTTTTGCAATTTCAATCGTGTCCCCTACATGATCATTGTGTCCATGCGTCAACAAGATGACATCTGGCTTTTCGTCCGCTGCTTTTAAGTCCGTTAACTCATTTCCTGTAATATAAGGATCGATCAAAATCACTTTGTCGGTTGTTTTAATCTTTACGATTGAATGTCCATGATAAGAAACTTCCATTGGCTTTGACACCTCCACTTAGTGTTCTTTCCTATCTATCAATTCTTGAAACCCCATCCAAACCCTCTTTTTTGGTATGATAGGGTTGTGAATAAGGAGGAATAACTATGACAAAACTTAAAAAAATTCAACAGTATTTAGAGGACAATAACGTAGAGGCGGCATTCGTAACGACACCTGATAACATTTTTTACCTATCAGGATTCAGCAGTGACCCCCACGAGCGCCTTCTTGGCGTCATGATTTTCAAAAACGCAGAGCCATTCATCGTCTCGCCGCTCATGGAAGTACCCGATGTGAAATCTACAGGCTGGGAGTTCGGAACGGTCGGTTACGAGGACACAGATGACGCTTGGGAGTTCGTACTAGCTGAAGTGAATCGTAAAGCGGGGACTCTTAGTTCAATTGCAATCGAAAAATCCCACCTGACTGTTGAGCGTCTGGAACGTATGACAGAGCTCTTCCCTGAGGCAAAATTCTCTCGTTTAGATGAACAGCTGAATACAATGCGCAGCCATAAAGATGCAGAGGAGCTACAACTGCTCCGCGAAGCTGCCGCTTTAGCGGACTATGCAATCGAAGTAGCTTGCGAAAATATTGCTGAAGGTGTTAGTGAACTTGAACTCCAAACAGCTATTGAGTTTGCGCTGAAGAAAAAAGGCGTTCAAAAGATGTCCTTCGATACAACTGTTTTATCAGGTCCTAAAACCGCTTCTCCACACGGAACACCAGGAGAACGTAAAATCCAGCAAGGTGATTTTGTGTTAATGGACCTCGGAGTAGTCCATAAAGGATATTGTTCGGATATTACTAGAACGGTTTCGTTTGGTGAGCCATCTGCCGAACAGCGCAGCATTTATGAAGCAGTTCGTTTTGCCAATCAGGCAGCAATCGATCTTGTCAAGCCAGGCGTACGTGCAAGTGAACTGGATAAAGCTGCGCGCGAAGTCATCACAAAAGCTGGGTATGGAGAGTACTTTACTCACCGCCTTGGACACGGCCTCGGAATTTCTGTTCACGAGTTCCCATCCATCCATGGAGCAAACGACTTCCAATTGGAAGAAGGCATGGTCTTTACGATTGAACCAGGTATCTATAATCCGGCAATTACTGGTGTGCGTATTGAAGATGACGTTGTTGTCACCGCAGACGGAATTGAAGTGCTGACGAAGTTTCCGAAAGAACTTAAGATTATTAAGTAACTTGAAAAAGCAGAGGCCGCAAACTTGCGGCCTCTGCTTTTTTGATGCTATTTTTTATCGGCCCAACAAAGACTGAGCAGATACATATTCGATTCCCTGTGCTTCAGATACCGCTTCATACGTCAAGTAGCCTTCAAGCGTGTTAACCCCTTTAAGCAACGCTTCGTTGTCTAAACAAGCTTGGCTGTATCCTTTGTTCGCAATTTGCAATGCGTAAGGAACCGTTACGTTGGTAAGCGCCATTGTAGAAGTACGCGGAACAGCACCTGGCATATTTGCAACTGCATAATGGACGACGCCGAATTTCTCATATGTTGGATCGTCGTGCGTCGTAATACGATCTGAAGTTGCAAAAATACCCCCTTGGTCAATCGCAATATCAACCAGTACAGAACCCGGTGACATAGATTTAACCATCTCTTCACTTACAAGTTTAGGTGCACGCGCTCCTGGAATCAGTACACAGCCAATTACTAGATCCGCATCTTTTACAGAAGTAGCGATGTTAAATGGATTCGACACTAATGTTTGGACGTCATTTCCGAACAATTCATCCAGCTGACGAAGACGTTCAACTGATAGATCCAAAACTGTAACACGAGCTCCCATTCCGATTGCAATGCGGGCTGCATTCGTTCCAGCTTGTCCTCCGCCAATCACGGTAACGTTACCGCGTTGAACACCCGGTACGCCTGAAAGCAGAATTCCTTTTCCGCCTTCCATTTTCTCCAAGTACTGAGCTCCAATTTGAGTTGCCATACGGCCAGCCACTTCACTCATTGGCGCAAGCAGCGGCAACGAACGGTTTGGTAATTGAACCGTCTCGTACGCAATTCCGATTACCTTATTATCCAGTAATGCTTTTGTTAACTCTACTTCGGAAGCTAAATGTAAATACGTGAACAAAATGAGACCTTCGCGGAAATAACCATACTCAGAAGAAACGGGTTCTTTTACTTTCATAACCATTTCTGCCGCCCACGCTTCAGCTGCAGTTGCAACAATCTCAGCACCCGCTTCACGATATTCTTCATCTGTAAAATTAGAGCCAAATCCTGCCTGTGATTCGATAAGCACCTCGTGCCCCGCTGATTTCAAGTTGAATACTCCAGCTGGTGTCATTGCGACACGATTTTCGTTGTTTTTTATCTCTTTAGGTACTCCAATTCGCATAGTTAGTTCCTCCTTAATGAATGTGTTCGGCTGTCCAGTATGTACCCTTCAAACCTTTGCACAATAAGTGTAGCAGATAGTATTCTTTTTTGCCGTATTATTTGTATAGAACAACAAATATTTTTAATTTGCCGATTTTTAATAGTTAAGAAGGAAATAGTGAGAGATTTGGAGTATAGTACTTATAGAAGGATAATTTAAATGTAGGAGTGTGGTAACGATGTCATTAGTATACAACCAAATCATTGTTGCAGTAGACGGATCAAAAGAGTCGGAATGGGCTTTCAAAAAAGCAGTAGCGATTGCTAAACGTAACGACGCTAACTTGAACCTTGTCAACATCATCGACACACGTTCGTACTCCGCTGTTGAGGCCTATGACCGTTCAATCGCCGAGCGCGCTCAATCTTATGCTGTGGAGTTGCTTGAAGGATACAAAGAACAAGCAGCAGCTGCCGGATTAACACACGTGAATGTTATTGTGGAATATGGTTCACCGAAAACAATGATTCCAAGAGAAATCCCTAAAAAAATCGAAGCGGATTTGATCATTTGTGGTGCAACTGGTTTAAATCCGGTTGAGCGTTTCCTAATCGGCAGTGTATCAGAGAATATCGTACGCGCAGCGAAATGTGACGTACTCGTTGTTCGTACACCCGAAGGCGCATAAGGTAATGCAAAAAGTGTCCTTCTCATTACGAGAAGGACACTTTTTTTACTTACTTCGCATTTTCTTTTGCCCAGTCTTCTATTTTGTTAAAGAATGACATCATCGCTTGTTTGTCTGTCATATCCGGGACAGCAGCAAGCAATACATCCGGAGTTGGCATTGCTTGTTCGGAAGGTTTTTGTAAAATCAGCAAGCTTTTAGATTGGGCGGCATTTTTGAACAGTGTTTGCGGTAATTGTAAAATCCCCCGAATCACCGTGTGCTTTTTCAAATACGTATGCAACTCACCCGCTTGTGCAGATTCAAATAACGAAGAAGGTACTATAAATATTCCATAACCTTCAGGCTTCAAATGATGAATTGTTTGTTCAATAAACAAGTGATGAGCATAGGCGTGTCCTTCTGCAGGCATCATTTCAAAATTCAGCGCGTTTTCATCATCAGGATAATAGCCTACCGGTAAATCACATACTGCTAAGTCAACTGGATCTACTAGTAACGGACGCAGTGCATCTTGTACGTAAATTTGAACAGTCTGCTCCATAAGATCGGCACCCGTTACAATCAATCTTGCCAGCAACTCATCGATTTCAACTGCCACTGAAGATACTGGCACATCCAGTGAATTCATGACAGTTAACAGTAAATTACCTGTTCCAGCTGCAGGGTCCAGCAATTCAACCCTTTCTTTTTCAGGCAGCAGAGAACTTGCGATACGAGCGATCAGCATTCCGATTGCATCTGGAGTCATCTGATGATGAGGCTGCACATTTTGTCTCATACCTTTTAATATCGCAAGTTGTAACCCGCGTCGCATCTCTTCTTTCGTGACTTCACCTTGTACGTTCGGACCAGCTGTCCCTTCTCTCCAATTTTGGCAAGCTTCAATAAGCTGCTCCAAGTAAAGTGCTTCGTCTTTACTTGCTGCTTCATCTAAATACGTAAATATCTGTTCTGTATTTGTTTTCATTGGAATCCCTCTTCTTCCTTCTTTTCAATACGTAATCCCGCCTGACAGCCGCCATGAAAAACCCATCCGACAGCCGGATGGGTTTTCTTCAGGCAGCAGCTGCCTCACACTTACGCTTTTAATTTCTCCACAGCATCCATAGCTTCTTGATAATCCGGGTGATCGGTTACTTCACTTACATATTCTGAGTAAACTATCTTGTCATCTTTATCAATCACAAAAATTGAACGGGCGAGCAGACGAAGTTCTTGAATTGCCACACCGTAAGCCTCTCCAAAAGATAGCTCTCTGTGATCCGATAGAATCTGGATATTGCCGATTTCTTCTGTCGAACGGTAACGGGCTTGTGCGAATGGAAGATCAACGGAAATCGTCATAACTTCCACATCGTCTCCAAACTTTCCAGCCTCTTCATTGAACCTATGTGTTTGTTTAGAACAAACACCCGTATCGATCGAAGGAACAACACTGATTAGACGAATCTTCCCTTTGGAATCATCGAGAGTCACAGGTTGAAGATCATTTGCCAATACTGTGAAATCTGGAGCGTTGTCGCCCGCTTTTAGTTGTTTTCCGGCCAATGTAACAGGATTATTCTTGAATGTAATTGAAGTCATTAAGATTCTCCTTTCAGTATCCATCTATCTTACTAGATAGACTGATCGCCTTGCAACTGACGGCTCTCATCTACTGTAACTGTGTTCAGTTTTTCATAAATTTGTTCATGAATAACTTCTGTATCCGCAAACAAGTCATGCAACGCCTCCTTGCGAGGCATGAAAATAACAAGTAAATACGGGATCAGCAATGTTTTAGAAATATAACGTCCTATGACTTCTCGAAAAAGAAGGGATCCCCAGCCAAGTGGTTCTCCGGTCTTTTTGACGACTCTGATTCCCATAATCATTTTCCCGGCAGTTTGACTGAAAAACTTTGTCATCAGTAAGAAGTACGCGAGAAATAGAACGAGCATAATGAGCTTATATGGGCTATACAGCAAAAATATCGGATCCTTAATCGGGAAATCGCCTATCCTGAAAACAGGCTTTACCAGGATACCGCTGACTGCTCCTACTATAAGGATATCAATTAAATACGCCCAAAACCGAATCCAAAAACCTGCTGGTTTCTTGATGAATTCTTGTGTTCGCGGCGCAAAGGATTCCTGTTGAATCGGTTCTTGTTGAATCTGAATTTCTTTTACCTCTTCGATCGGCTGTTCCATTTGTTCAGACATTCTGTCAACACCTCCCCTTAACGTTCACCATACAAATACATCATGCGCGGTGCTTGGTAGTCAGTCAGAAGTTTTTGGATCAACTCTGCATCAGCATTTTTCTTAAACAATCCAGATACACTCGTTCCGAATAACGAAGAAAAACTATCTGTGGAACTATATTCAAATACAGTCGGATTTTCAAATCCTGACTCTGAAATTAGCGCATCAATGACATCTGGTAATTTTCCATAATCGTCTGCAAGTCCTGATTCAATCGCTTGGCGGCCATTCATGATTCGTCCATCTGCCACTTTTTTAACGTCGGCTACGGTCATGTCGCGGCCATCAGCTACGATTCCCACAAATCGTTCATAAGAGTCGTTGATCATTTCTTGAAGCATATCTCTTTCTGCTTGTGTCATTTTACGATTCGGGCTCATCATATCTTTATAAGGTCCTGTTTTGATTGTATTAAAGTCAATCCCGATTTTGTCTGCCAGCTCTGCGTAATTCAAACTTTCCATAATTACGCCAATCGATCCTGTAATAGTCTCGGGGTGAACAAAGATTTTATCTGCAGGAGCTGAAATATAATAGCCACCTGAAGCTGCCATCGATCCCATCGACACGTAGATTGGAATATTTCGATTTTCTTGGATTGCGATGATTTCATCATAAATATCTGATGACTCCAAAACCCCGCCGCCTGGTGAGTCTACGTGCAATACCATCCCTTTTACCGTCTCATCTTCACGAATATCAGCCAGCTGATTCAGAAGGTTTTGGTGATTGTAGCCTGGAGCAGCAAAAGGTGATGCAGGCCCTGTATCTTGAATAACCCCACTCACATCCAGCACTGCAATGCGCTCTGTAGAATCACCTTGGTCGATTATACTTTCTTCGTAAGTCGGTCCCCCCATAGCAAAGCTTTCATCAAATAACGCGTTAAAATCTCTTGTAAATATGAATGAGAGCGAGTTAACACCGATTGAAACAACAACTAAGGCTGCTGCCGATATTAATGCAATCCATCGTTTCGTCGACATTTCATAATTCCTCCTTTAGTTCATAGTACGTGTACGTATGAGCAAACAGAATGTTTCATCCGAATTAAGATTGGTGCGAAGATTCATGTTTGTCAATTCGAACCATCATTCTTTTATTCTTTACATAGCGCAGCACTTCCGGCACCGTAAACACTAATAATGCAGTCCAAATGAAGGCAAAACTGAGCCATTCAAACTTACCAAACGATTCTCCGTAAATAAGAACGCCAATAATCAGCATCATCGTTGGAGCTATATATTGAAGAAA
>JARIBI010000079.1 GCA_029257435.1 Sporosarcina sp.
ACATGAGGCTGCTCTAGTCCGGCTTCCCTCAACAGTTCTTCCTGGCTAAACGCTGTGCGTGTTTCCCCATTGAACAGCACACGGCCATTTCCCAGAATGACGGTGTGCTCGAAAGTCTCCGCTACAAAATCCATGTCGTGTAAAATACACACGACTAACTTTCCTTGTGCATATAACTCATTGATGATTAAAGACAATGTCACCTTTCCTTTGGTATCCTGACCGATCGTCGGTTCATCGAAAATGACAACTTTCGTATCCATCGCTAAAATCGAAGCCACAGCCACCAGTTTCCGTTCAGCGAGACTCAAGTCATATGGATTTTCATCTATTTTACTCGCCAAGCCGACGCGATCTAGCATTTTCAACGCATTGGATTTCGCGGTTTCCGGCGATTGACCAATGTTTAACGGTCCGAACATCACTTCGTCCAGCACGTTACTTTTAAAGATCTGATCGTTCGGATTTTGGAAGATAAGCCCGACGACAGCAGCCAGTTTTGCAGCAGTAGTGTCTGTCGTTTTCACCCCATCAACGGTTATCTTTCCTTTATAAGGTTTTAATAGTGCCTTCAGTAATTTTACGAACGTTGTTTTACCTGCACCGTTCTGTCCGATAACTGCAAGTGGTTTACCGCTCAGTTCCAAATCGATTCCTTTAATAATTTCAGCATCTTTCTCATAACCAAAACGAAGGTCTGAAACAACAATTTCGGCAGTTTTCACATCAACGGCTTCCACCTGCCGGAAAGGCAAAGAAAATTTTTCCAAACCAGATGTCGGCATTTCCTCTAACACAACAGGGAGAGTTGCTGCAGTGTCTTGTCTAATTTTTAGTGATCTGGCTGCTGATGTATACACGGGAGGCTCTACTCCATAGTCATCCAAATCGTTCCGCGAAAAAATCTCTTCTGGTGTCCCTTCGCAGATCAGTTTACCTTTGTTCATCAATAAGATTCGATCTGAATACGCAGCCAGTTTTTCGATTTTCTGTTCAGCCATTATAATAGTAACGCCTTGTGCAGACAGTTGCTCTACTGCTTGAAAGACTTCCTCAGCACCTTGAGGATCAAGCTGCGACGTCGGTTCATCCAAAATAAGGATATCAGGCTTCATGGCCATCACACTCGCAATCGCGACACGCTGCAATTGACCGCCTGAAAGGGAAGACGGATTTACATCCCGTAACCCTTCAATCTTCAATTGCTGCATGCACTCTTGTATCCGACGATGCATTTCCTCACGCGGCACCCCTAAGTTTTCAAGCCCGAATGCGATTTCGTCATAGACTGTGAATTTGGCTCCCGTCATTTGTGAAAACGGATTTTCAAACACGAGGCCCACCCTCGCTGTGATTTCGTTCATTGAATGGGTATACACTTCCAGGTCTCCGATAAAAACATTCCCGCCATAGCTCCCTTTGAAAAAATGAGGAACTAAGCCGCTGAGGGCATAGCAAAGCGTTGTTTTTCCTGCCCCATTCTCACCCGCAACCCCGATGAAATCCCCTTTTTCGACTGTGAATGAGATATCGTCCAAAACGAAATGATCACTCCCGGGATATTTGTATTTCAGCTGCTCCACTCGGATGCTTTTCATAGGAAGATCCTCCAGGCAATTACTGCGGCCAATGATGCCGCCAATAGAATTTTTATAACGAACCCATATTTAAAGTGATCGGTCTCATGAAGAAAAGTCCGTTCACTTGTCGAGTTGAATCCTCGGATTTCAAGGGCTATCGAACGATCCCGAGTGTCATTGATTGAATTCAATACAACGGGAGTAAGTAATGGGATGAATGATTTTACACGTGTTATTATTCCCCCTTCAGTTTCCATTCCGCGAGAGCGCTGTGCATCGGTAATTTTGCCAGTCACAGCCAGCATCTGAGGAAGGATTTGCAGGACGGACAAAAGGACGTACCCTATTTTTGGAGACATTCCTTTACGAATCAGCGATTGGACTAAGTCATCCGGTTTCGTCGTCAGAATCAAAACACCGAATGCACAAACCATATTCAAAACACGGAGAGTCAGTAAAAGTGCATAAGCAAAACCTTCCTTATAGATAGCGACGGAACCGATCGTAAACCAAAGAGTGGAGCGATCGGGATGAAAAAATCCTTGGACGATAATAATCGAAAAAATGAGAACGATACTAAGCCCGACAATCGGAAAGATATACTGCAGGACTTTCCCAAGCAGCAACAGCGAAAGTGTAAATGCCAAGACGCTAAGAACAAATGTATGAGTAGATAATATATACGTAACCCCAACTGAAACAAAAACGAATAGCAATTTAGATAAAGGATCGACGTCATGGACAATTGAATCTTTTTCTACATAGAACGTCCCATTCTTCATGGTACTCCTCCTAGATTACAACCGGTCAATCTCTGAACGGCTATCATACATTCGCGTTAAGTTTTTAGGCAGATTTTTAAATATTAAGAATCCGACTAGGACTGTTGCAATTTTGTCAGGCACATCTACAACGAGACTGTCAGCAAACGAAGCCAGCCACTGAGGCATGTCATGTGCAATCATGGTTGCAAATAAAGCATCTCCCCAGATGTTACCCGTTTGTCCGCCCCAAAATATAATATTCAGAGGAGTAGAAACTGTGGCCGCTATCACACCCACCACGAGCCCTAAAACAAGCGCTTTTCCAATGGAAGCTATCCATCCTTTATAAGCCAGGATTCCAACAACCAGGCCTATAACCCCAGATGTAATTGCATAGACAAACGATACTGGACTAGCGGTAAAGCCATAGATGATATTATTGATGATTCCTGTAAGTGAACCAATAATAGGACCTGCCAACATACTGGAGAGCACTGTTCCAATCGAGTCCAGCCATAACGGCAATCTTAATAATTCAGCGAATAACTTTCCAAGATAGTTAATGCCGATTGCCGCTGGAATTAGGACCAGTGCGGCTGTTGAAAACTTTAAAGACCACATACTTTGTTTCGTCATCGAGTATTTCCTCCATTCAATTTGTGAACCTCTTTTTTTGCGGAACAATTATCTTTACTACTGTCTTTACACAAGACATGACTATTATAGACTATTGAATTTCAAATACATAGCTTTTATTTTAAAAGGTGTCCAGGGTGGTCATAAAATATTTCAAATCGCTACTGACAAAGCTGAAAGGAATTTTCCGAGTAGCCCATCAATCTTGCAACTACCGAAAAGACCGCCTCCAGTAGATGGATCAGAGGCAGCCTTGTCGATGCTATTATCCGTCACTGCGTATGGAAACAGTTTAAGGATTTATTTAACCACTAGTGATTGTCACCAAGATCTACGTGTTTGCGCGAAAAAAGCCTTCTTCAGATAGCAGTATCTGAAGAAGGCTTACACACAATTGAACGGTAAAAGACTCCAGTGGGTAACTTTATTGGATTTTAATCACAATCTTACCCTTTGCATGATGTGTTGCACTTAAATCATGCGCATCCCGTAATCCTTTTTCTGTCAACGGAAATGTATGACCAATATGTGCTTTTACTTTTCCCTGTTCCATCAGTTCTCCAAGTTCAGCGAGTTGTTTCCCATTCGGATTCAGCCATAGAGATTCCGCAGTGATTCCTTTGTCTTTCGCTATTTCGGCATCTGGCTGTCCCGCGATGGAGACGAGACGGCCGCCTTTTTTCACAACGTCTAAGCTTTTCACTAAAATGTCACCGCCCATTGTGTCCACAACTAAATCGACGTCCTTTGCAACATCTGCAAAATCAGTCGTTTTATAATCAATGAATTCATCAACCCCGAGCTCTTTCAAGAATGCTTCATTTTTACCGCTCGCTGTAGACAAAACGTGTGCTCCGAAACTTTTAGCAATCTGGATAGCAAAGCTTCCCACTCCGCCAGAACCTGCATGAATCAGCACCTGATCTCCTTTTTTAACTTGCCCGAAGTCTACCAGGCACTGCCACGCCGTCAAGCCTGCAAGCGGAACAGACGCTGCTTCTTCAAAGCTTAAGTGATCAGGCTTTAACGCCACTAATTCCTCATCTACCGCGACATATTCACTGTATGTGCCATTTTCCATGGCAGGACGCGCAAATACCTGATCTCCTTTTTTGAATGTAGTCACTTTACTTCCCACTTCACTGATGACTCCTGCTGCATCCCATCCTAAAATTAACGGAAATTCAAACGGCATCCCGTCTTTCATATAGCCTTCCCTTACTTTCCAATCAATCGGATTAATGGACGTCGCATGCATTTCAATTAAAACTTGGTCATCTTTTATCTCCGGTTTTAGGAGGTCTTTCTCGACTAACTGATCCGAGCCGCCATATTGTTCAATTACAATTGCTTTCATATCAACACGCACTCCTTCTAGTAATTACTCTCATCCGATTCTTCCAATGTGCTTCCAGTTAGCTATACCCTGAATCGCATGCTGCTACACGAAATGCATCTAGCAGTGACAGAAATCCGCGGATATAAAAACCGCTGCATGGATTTTATGCAGAAGCTGCGCACAAAACCAACCGCCAAATGTCTATACAAAATACACAAAACACGCAGGTGTCTTTTACAAAACAAAAAACATGCGGCTGGTTTGTCAGCTGCATGTTTTTTGTTTCAAAACTTATGATCTCTATAAATCCGCTGCTTGTTTCACTTCCCACGACTTGACATCTTGTGCATGAACAGTAGAAATACTTGAATAAACACGAGAACTTCGTACACAAATAGCTTTTTTACTTGTCTCTTACACAGCACCTATTTCAATTCATCATCTTTCCAGCTCTTTAGCATCCCGTTCTTTTAAATACCGTTCATATGCATCTTGCACTTTGTCCTGCACCTTCACTTTGCTTCTCTTCGGCACAGTCTGTGTATGGATTTCTTTTACTAAAAGACAGGTGCGCAAAAGGATAGCGACAATAATTACGCCGGCTACAAAAGCACCAATCGGTCCCGAAGCCGCCAAGGCCCCCAAAAGACAGGCCGCTGCTAAAGATAAAAACAGTTTCATCGACACTTCCCCCTTATCCTTTGTTACTTTCACAATGACTGAACTAGTAGGATTGTTTCGCGTTCTTATTTCCCTTATCTTAGATTTCATTCACATATACAATTCGCCTTTTATCACTTGAACAGATGATGCAGCAGCCGGTCCCGGTCGCTGAAAAACTGATTCATGATCGAATAGTGCGGCGTGTCTTCCAATTCGACTTCCCTCATCCCTTCGTCTTCCAACTGATAGATAAAAGATTTTGGATACGCCATCAGGATCGGCGAATGAGTGGAGATGATGAACTGTGAACCTTCTGTAACGAGCTCATGGATTCTTGAAAGCATCGCGAGCTGCCGGGTTGGTGAAAGTGCCGCTTCCGGATTAAACCCAAGGCTGATTGCAATCGCCTCCAGCAGCGTGGATGAAAGGCAGATTGAGCGGATAGCGCGCAAAGGACTTAATTTGGTCTCTCTTCAAATATAAACTTCGTATGTATTGTGTATCCTTTGTCAGCATGACCATTGGCAAAGCTCCCCCTTTCTATATTCGCTGGCGTAGAGTTCACTGTTCACTTTGAATAACGCCAATTTCATAACCTTCATACAAATCCTGACTTTCGTTTCCCCAATTCAAATAGAGACTCGCCAGGACCTCAACATTTTCAGCGGGAAACTCTCCAGACCGCGACCCAGCACCAATCGTTTCGGATCTAACTTTCTCAGGTTTCGGGTCATACACCACTTTTGTCTCTTTGACTTTTCTAATTAATCCAGCCTCAGAATCAATTTCCACGACCATTTGCAGGCGAACTTTCCCCTCTTTCGTTGGAACCTCTCTGAACACCAATTTCTCTTTCCCATGATCTCCTGATTCACCATATGTAACTAACAACTCACCGGTATCTTGAGAAGTGATGTCCACAATGATAGAGTTGTCCATTGTTCTTTTTGTCAGCACAATGTCTTTCTTTTGATAGGGGATTTTCACATAAAGATCGTTCAGTGCAACTTGGTGGTCCGTCAAAGCCGGTGGATCTATATAGTCGGTTACCACGCCTGGTCCCGACGGCGCCTCATGTTCGATTGTTCTTTCAGGATTAGGATTCGGTTCGTGACCACCATCGATGACTAGCACAGAAATAAAGATGACCGCCGCTAGGAAAACAGCCACTATATAATTTTTCTTCACATTCATCCCCACTTCCACTTCATATCTAAGATGCACCTTTATTATTCAGGTTTATTTGATTGAACATTAACAGAAAAAATATGAAATCACATCTATCAAATTTTGCCCGTCAAAAGACTCAGCTAGTATGCAGTTAAAATGGCGATGGGCAATAAACTCTAACATTTTTTCTACTTACCGCTCATCAGATTTTCCAGCATCTGACTCTTCAATCAGCTTAATAGTGTTTGAAACGTTCGTCAAGACTCTTTGGAAATGAAATCTGCCGTATTCATAGTATGGTCAATTCCATGCATATGGCCTGCACGACAGACTCGTTTGTTTGTTTACCCATCCTTGCTATTATTGAGAACAGAGACTCAAAACGAGTCATGTAACTTTTCAGGTGTCTGTTCGTCTAGTAGGCAAAGGAGTGAGCATATGAATAGGCTGACTGTGTTATTCATAACGAGTGTTGTCTTTGTGATGGCGGGCTGTACTTCTGATAAAAGCAATATGGAAGAAACTGAGTCGGAACAGGCTCAGTTGGTTGCTTCTGAAAAGACATTGCCGAGGAATTTTGAAAGCATCAGCAATCAATCTGTGCCCAAAGGGATTCAAGCTGAGCTTGTTAAAACACAAGATGTGTACGAAGATTCTTGGAAAGAGTTTCAACTTGAACGTGTAATTCCAGAAATCGATTTCGGGACGAACGATGTTTTGTTTGTCGGAATGACTGAATCCGGCAGTTGTCCCTATATCCTTGATTCCCTCAAGACCAACTTAGAAGAGAGTCAATTAGTAATTACTTTTGAACCGCTGGATGATGTGTGTACAGCAGATCTGTCACCAAGAAACTTCGTAATTGCGATTGATAAAAAACTAGCTTCCGAGTTAACATCCTTCCGAATTGTGTCGGAACAAAAAGAAATTGAAGTTCCAGTTTTAGTGAAGTCGATTGAGTACGAGGGGTAAGTATGAGGTTCATGTAAATTATGCTTCTGCACAGGTACGCTTTACCAAACATAAAAAAACAAGTACCAGAGGTCCATTCAACCTAAAATTGACTGGATTCCTGGTACCTGTATTCTTATTACATTTGATACATTATGCTTTTACTTTTGCGATTTCTTCTGAAACTGCAATGGTAAGTTCTTCTGCAGTTTTAGGAACGAAACTTTTCAAAATAGCATTAACCATTGGTCCCATTGCACCCCCAGCGGTAATATCCAACGAACCAATCATTTTCGTAGTATTCTCGTCTAGTTTTTCAGCTTTAAAATAGCCGCCACCTTTAAAGTTATCTGATGTGCCTTTCAAGTCGAAAGTAACAAGCGATGGCTCTCTCCACTCAGTAATATCAACTTTTAATTTAACCGTCTTTTTCATAAAACCAAGGTCACCTTTAAATTCCCAAGTAGACTCGTTTTCACTAATCAAATCATGTGTGATATATCCTGGTACAAGTGGCGCCCAGTTATTGATTGAACTTACGAAATCCCATACTTCTTCAATTGGTACATTAATTTGTGTTTCATGAACTCCTGCTGGCATATTAATACTCTCCTTTGTAGTTAACTATTTATTGTAAGTTACGTTTTTCAGATGCTGCAACTGCTTTACCTGCTAAGTATCCCCATGTCATTCCAGGTCCAATTGTAGCTCCGGCACCTGGATACATTGGCCCTAAAATAGACATAGCTGCGTTACCTGCTGCGTAAAGACCTTCGATTTTCTTGTTACGTACGTTTATCACTTGAGCATTTTCATCTACCCGTGGTCCACCTGCTGTACCGATTGTTCCGTAGTAAATTGGAATCGCATAAAATGGTCCTTTTTCAATTGTTCCAAGGTTCAGTTCTGGCGTCCCTCCACCTTTACCCATTCCTTCGAAATACGTCGTTCCGCGATGGAAATCAGGGTCATTTCCTTGTGCCACATAGCCATTAAATTTCTCAACAGTTTCTGCAAGACCTTTTGTATCGACACCAATTTTTTCAGCAAGTTCCTCTAAACTATCTGATTGATTCATCCATTCTGGTGCATCTTCACCTGCAGCGATTGTAACCACTAATTCATTGTCTTTTAATTGGCTGTCAAAGATAATCCAAGTATTCTTCTCATTCGGATACGTTTGTGTGGCTTCATCGTATAAGTGGAATTTACGTGGCATGTCTTTATACGCTGTTCCTTCATTAACGAAGCGCTTTCCTAAACTGTTTACAATAATTCCGTGTTTTAATGACCGCGGGCTATTGATTAAGTTAAATACACGTCCTTCATATTCGATAGAAGGATCTTGTGTCGCGGGGTACCACCACGCATCACTCATGTTCGCAAGTTTTGCACCTGCTTCCATTGCCATAATTAACCCGTCTCCTTCGTTATAAGGAGGTGAAAGATGGTGTTTTGGTTGACCTGGCAAGAAAGCTTTTACTAATTCTTCGTTCCATTCAAATCCACCACTTGCAATTACAACACCTTGTCGAGTACCGATGTTAATTTCTTTGCCGTTATGGACTGCTTGAATACCAATAACTGCTCCTTCATCATCTTGGATAAGTTTATATCCCGGTGTTTCTGTACGAACTTCTATGCCGCGATCGAGTATACCTTTCATGAGCGACCCGATGAGCGCACGCCCCATCGTTGTAATGTTCTTCTCCATTCGTTCAGCCATCACTGTATAATCGATTTCGTTTTTATTGGCTCCGCCTTCAGCAAGCGTTAGTGGTGGGAAAATGGGATTGCGACGTATTTTAGTTTCCCATTCACCTAACTCCTGCAAGTGAAATGGTTTAGGGTCTAATGAACGACCTTCTACAATTCCACCAGGTAAGTTTGCATAATAATCACCGTAAGCAGGTGGAATCTCAAAATGCACAGGCGTGTTATCAGCCAAATACTTAATCATGTTGCGTCCTTCTTCAATGAATACGTGTACTAATGATGGATCTGGTTCTTTGCCGTGCCCTAAACGCTGAAGATACTTGTAAGCGTTTTCTTTAGAGTCCTCAATCCCGGCTTCTTCCATGTAATGGTTGTTTGGAATCCATGGAACTCCACCTGACATGGCTGTTGTCCCGCCTACTTCAGAAGACTTTTCTAATACGACTACCTTTGCTCCATTATCATGAGCAAGAGTTGCAGACGTTAAAGCAGCTCCGCCTGAACCAAGAACTACAACATCAACAATTTCATCCCATTTCATGTTTTGACTAGACATAGTCATTGTTCTCCCCTTTCTTTTCGAAAAAATTTATGTAAAGATACAAGTGAAAAATCACACCCGATATGTAACTATCACTGTGATAGTCATACTATCACTACACAAAGTTGTTGTCAAATTGTAACAATTTAACGATCGATTATGTACTGTAAAGCGTGAATCTGAACTTTCTTTACAGTATAATGAACAAAATGTATTAAAAAGAGGGATGCAAAGTATATGAAGCCAATGGATCGATATGAACTTGAACTGAAAAAAAATAGAGAAAACCGAATTGCCATCGTCCTTGATGCAGCTGAAATTTTATTTGCTAAAAAAGGAATAGAAAAAACAACAATGCAAGAAATAGCAGATGCGGCCAACTTAGGCGTTGCCACCATTTTTCGGCTATTTCCCAAAAAAGAAGAAATTGCTGTTGGTACGGCAACGAGAAGACTCAAAAAGTTCCTGTTATTATTCCAAAAAGTTCAAAGCTTAGAGGTCACGAGCATTGAAAAAATCGAAAGGTTAATGGATCATTTTCTCGAACAATTCCTATTTGCAGAAGGAAATGATTTTAAAATGATTGAGGACTTTGAAATTTATTCACTACTCCTTTCTGAGCCAATTGAAGATACCCAGCAATACAAAGTAATATATCGAGAAATCTCTCAAATTTATGCTGAAATTATCAAAGCAGCTATGAAGGATGGATCTATCCGTACAGACATCAATATTGAGCAATCACTACTGACGTTGATTAACGCTTTCGTTACTTTTGCAAAAAAGCTATCGATTCAAAAAAATATTGGTTTCATTGAACTTGATTTAGCACCAGAAAAACAATTAAAACTTTTAAAACAAGTCATTCTAGATTATTTATCGAATGGCATTAAGTAAAGACAGGCAACTAACAAAATAAAATTACCTGGACATGAGACAATTTACATCCACTCCTTGTGGAAATTGTTTCGTGCACAGGCAATTTTCACTTGCGCTACATAGAATCCAATAAAAAATATGTGTAGCATGTTTTGTACCACGCGAAATAGTGCTAAAAATAAAAAGAGAACAGTTTATAATAAACTGTTCTCTTTTTATCTATGCTTTTACTAATCGGTACCTGGACCACATACAATTCAGACACTATTCAGAATTATACATGGTACAGGTACTTTACTTTTGCTCTAACCTTGAATCCTCTTCCTCAAACCTTTCCTTATAATCTTCATAGTTTGAGTAGTTTCTCACACCAGCACCCTTTTATTAATCGTTAAACCACTTCTGTCCCCACTCTTCGATATTCTCCCAAAACTCTTTTCTCTTCTCGTCCTTTTCTTTTTTCTTCTCTTTCTTTTCTCTTTCTTTCTTCGTCTTTTTCTCCTGCTTCTTCAGCTCTTTTAGTTCATCTTCAATTAACGACAAATCAAAGTTCTTCGTAGATAATTCACTGGCTGATTGTGAAACAACCTGCGCGAAAATGGGCGGTGCGGTAAAACTGCTGGTAGAGGTTAAATAATGGTCGGCGTCTGTTTTGTCATATCCAAGCCAGACCGCACCGGCAATGTCAGGTGTATATCCGACGAACCAGTGATCTTTGGAACCGTTCACTCCTTCAAACGGGAGCTGTGTGGTGCCCGTCTTCCCCGCTACGTCCATACCGGAAATCTGTGCTTTTTTCCCAGTTCCTTCTTCTACAGCCCCTTGCAGCATATGAGTCATTTGCTCGGCAACTTCCGCATCCGTCACCTGCACGGACTCTCCCTGCCACTTCCCAAGCACTTTTCCTTCCGAGTCTTTTATTTCTCTAATTGCATGAGCTTCCTCCATCACGCCATCATTCGCAAACGCGGAAAACGCTTGCGCCATCCGTAGGGGAGAAGTTCCTTTGTCCAGACCTCCAAGTGCCAATCCAAGCGTACGGTCGTTTTTTGTCAATGAAATCCCAAATCGTTCCACCGCATCCACGCCTTCTTGGACGCCGATCTGATCCAACAGCCAGACTGGAGGAATATTATACGATTGCGCAAGTGCCTCGTACATGGTCACTTCCCCTCTATATTGCTGGTCAAAGTTTTTCGGAGCGTACCCTTCCATATCGAGGGGTTCATCCAAAAGCAAATCCGACATACGGTACCCGTTCTCGAGTGCCGGAGTATAGACGGCAAGCGGCTTTAGCGCAGATCCAGGCTGGCGGATGAGTTCGGTCGCATTGTTGAAGCGTCCCTGCGTATACTCGCCTCGTCCACCGACTAACGCGAGAATCCCCCCCGTTTTAGGAT
>JARIBI010000102.1 GCA_029257435.1 Sporosarcina sp.
CACAGATTCCCATAGGTTTCGATTAATGCCATATGCATACGGAATTACATCAGGCGGTGTTTGAGTTAACAAATCTGATCCGAAGACCACTTCGGGCACACCCACGTTAAAGATTCCTTGTAAATGAGTATTCTCTTCATTTGCTAATTGGTAATGCCACCAGCCTTGTGGAATATTGACAACCTGACCAGGGGTAATTCGGTAATGTTGAAATTCTTTTGTCTGAATGTTCATCATGGAAATGGTGGCGGACCCAGAGATGCAAACCGTAAGTTCAGAGCCATTCGGATGATAATGCGGCTCGATAATACTGTCCTTGCTTAGAAACATGTCTAACATCGACACGCCTTGCAGTGAATTCAATTGATCACTGCTAACGATATTCATGAAGTTCTTATCGTCTTTTTTTAAAAATGGACTTTTAGTTACGTCTGCAAAATAATGAACAGCAGACCCATTATTTTTATTTTCAGCAGTCATTCTTTCCACCCTTTCTTTATGAAGATGACGTTCTATTCTCATAGACTCGATATAGGTTATGCGTCTCGCTTATTGAACGTTCGCTGGTCAGTTGTTTTATCGAAACAGCATTGAAACTTTTCCAGTGTTCATCCGACTACTTTTATAGAAACGATTATTTAGTGAATTGAGGGGATTTTATGAAGAAGCTAGCAGGATTAGCCGTAATGATGATGGCAGTAATGATGACTGCATGCGGTACTCAATCTGGGGACGCACCGAATAAGGATGCAGTTTCAAAAGTGGAGTATGCAGATATTATGTCGAACATAAGGGACCAAGTTGCAGAAGATTTAAAAGATGAAGGCGTCGATGATCTGGGTCAAACCCATCAAGAAACGAACTTGACGGAACCAGAAGAAGACGATTCTGCAGCGGATATTTGGATGGAAAAAATGAAGTTAAACCCGGAGATCCTCGCAAATGGGACTGTCCTGGCGGCGCTTATGAACGTCAATGCAGATGAGATCATTTTGCTGGAAGCAAAGGATGAAGATCAGGTCGATGAATTGAAGACGTCGCTTGAAAACGAACTGGCTGCACAAGATCAAACATGGAAGCAATACTTGCCGGAGCAATATGAAAAAGTTAAAAACAATAAAATCGTCACAAAGGGGAAATACCTATTGTATGTGACGTATACAAATCCAGAAGCAATTGAAAAAGCATTCAACGACAGTTTCTGACAAACGAAAAGGCACACTATGTGCCTTTTTCTAATTGAATGAGGTGGGGGGCAATGTATGGTATTTAGCAGTTTAACATTTCTATTTTTCTTTTTGCCTCTGGCACTCATACTCTATTACATCAGTCCGCGGTCCATCAAAAACGTCACACTGCTTGGCGTCAGTCTATTCTTTTACGCATGGGGAGAGCCTGTTTACATAGCGTTAATGATTTTTTCTGCACTGACGGATTACATACATGGCCGCATTATCGGACGGTACCGGGAACAGCGGCCGCTTTATGCAAAGCTTGGACTCCTATCTTCACTAGTTGTAAATCTAGCCGTTCTATCATTTTTCAAATACGCAGATTTTCTCATTGGGAGTGTCAATTCCATCATTGGGACAGGTATTGAGCCATTGGATTTACCGCTGCCGATCGGTATTTCCTTTTATACGTTTCAAACGATGTCTTACGCAATTGATGTGTATCGGGGAAAAGTGCGACCACAAAAAAATATCGTTACGTTTGCACTCTATGTCTCCTTATTCCCTCAGCTGATTGCAGGACCTATTGTCCGTTACGAAATTATTGAGAAGGAATTGATGAATCGGACGTTTCAACTGAGTCAATTTGCAGATGGAGTGCGGATATTCATCATTGGACTTGGCAAGAAGGTCTTAATCGCCAATACCATCGGTCAGTTGTGGGCTAGTGTAGAGAGCCAGGGGGTTTCAGACCTCACCGTATTAACTGCATGGCTGGGAATTATTGCATTTGCACTCCAAATCTACTTTGATTTCAGCGGCTATTCGGACATGGCGATTGGTCTTGGGTTAATGTTTGGATTCAGTTTTCCAACGAACTTTAACTATCCGTATATGGCGAAGAATGCTTCTGAGTTTTGGCGGCGCTGGCACATTACCCTAGGTTCCTGGTTTCGTGATTACGTTTACATTCCACTTGGGGGCAATCGGAAAGGGCAGCTGATCCTCTATCGTAATTTGTTCATTGTCTGGGGATTGACGGGCTTATGGCATGGGGCCAGTTGGAATTATGTGTTGTGGGGCTTGTATTTCGGGGTTCTTATTGGAATAGAACGTGCAGGCTTGCTGAAATGGCTTGAAAAGCTTCCGCGTTTTCTTCAGCATGCGTATTTACTCATCATTATCCTGTTCAGCTGGGTGCTGTTCGTCTTTGAAGATATCGGGGAAGGGATTCGGTACGCAAGAGTGATGATCGGCTTGAGCGGCAACCCGCTCTACAATACAGCATTTCTCTATGACATGTATACGAATGGTATTTTACTGCTCATTGCAGGGCTTCTATCGACTCCGCTGTTTACAAAACTTTGGAAGCGGTGTGTTGAACGAAGTGAAATCGTTCGAAACGAGTGGATTCAAACAGTTTTGCAAGTGCTCTTTTTCTTGGTGATTCTGTTCCTGTCGACTGCATTCTTAGTGGATGATTCGTTTAATCCATTTCTTTACTTCCGTTTTTAACACCAATTGAATTCGAATCAGGCAGGAGGGGAAGAATTATGAAGCGATTGAATACGATAATGATTGTCGTCTTTGCCGTTTTTCTCGGCGGGATTGCATGTATGAATCTGCTGGCAGAAGACCAGCCGTTTTCTCATGCTGAAAATCGATCGTTGATGAAATTCCCCAAAGTGTCGCTGGACAGGATTACTTCGGGAGCATTTACAAAAGATGTAGAAACGTACTTAAGTGATCAGTTCGTCCATAAACGGTTTTGGACAAGCATTAAGGCATCTGCTCAAAAAGGAGTATTGAAAAAGGATAACAATGGCGTGTACTTCGGGGAAGATGGCTTTTTGTTTGAGAAGTTTGAAGAACCTTCAGAGCAGCTCGATGCCAATAGTGAAAGTATTTCACGTTTCTTGCAGAAGACAAAAAACATTTCAGTGTATGGGCTGCTTCCTCCGACCTCTATCGAACTGTATCCTGAAAAACTGCCGAAATTTGCCCCGACAGCGAGTGAAACAGCAGCGATTCGACGTGTCGAAGAACAAGTGAAAGGGGAGATCGACTGGATAGATGCTGCAGCTGCTTTACAAGAAGCGAGAGACAAGCAAATCTATTTTCACACAGATCATCACTGGACGCCTTATGGTGCCTTTATCGCTTACCAGGCGGCAATGGAGAAAATGGGGATGAGGCCGTACTCCTTAGATGAATTTACGATTCGAACGGTGTCTGAAAACTTCCGAGGAACGTATGATGCGAAAGCGAATGATCCCTTCTTGGCAGCAGATGAAATCAACATATTCGAGCCGAAGTTCGATGTATCCTATGATCTCGACATTGACGATGGCCAGTCGAAAATGGATTCTCTCTATGCATGGGAATTTCTTAAAAAGCGTGATCAGTATTCATTGTTTTTAGGCGGCAATCACCGCACCGTGACGGTCCATTCCCATGTGAAAAACGGGCGGAAATTAATGATTATTAAAGACTCGTACGCCCATGCGCTAGTTCCTTTTTTAGCGAATCATTTTGAAGAAATCTATATGGTCGATTTGAGATATGACCATCGGAATATGGCTCAGATCGCTGAAGAGAAAGGCATTCAAGACGTGTTGTTTATGTATAATATCGCTAATTTTGCTGAAGACCAGAACTTGATTTGGCTGCGTCAATAAAAATGCAAAGAAAGACTGAGACATCGTTAACGGTGTCTCGGTCTTTTCTCGTTAGATTGCATAATCAGGTGCTTATTTGGCAGCTTTCATCGCTTCTATTACATCTTGAATCTGTTCGATATGACGTAACTCATGGTAGCCCACAAATGGAATCCATTGGTCTAGGCTCATGTCACCAAACGCTGGATGCGGATAAGACCTCTCCTTCAGCTGTTCCTTTGGAGTAGTATCTTCAAGTTGCAGAAGCAAGGCGTGAGATGCTTTCAGTTTGTCCTTCAACTCTGCCGCAACAGCAAAAGAATCTCCTAGTTTAGCAAAATCAGGCACTTCCACTTTTGTTGAATGATCAACAGTCCATTCAATTGGTTTATCTGGGGTATCATGAGTTTCTCCCTTTGTTAGTTGCGACTGAATCGTTTTCGCGACGCCACCTCCCATTAAATAGAGATGCTCGAGCGCTTGACGTATGGACCATTTGTCTTCAGATGCTTTCCAATTTAGTTTCTCATCGCTGAGACCATTCAACGTATCTAATAGTTTTGTGCGTGCTTCGTCATTAATTTTCATCGACTCACACCTTATTAACACTATCCCTATTTATACCATTCAGGAAAGTTATCAAACCTGCGACGTTTACCTAATAGTGTCTAAATCGAAGTGTTTAACGTATAATCATCAAGATGAATGGCTGAGTTTCAGTGAGCAAGTTCTTGTTATGCATTATATTCGTCAAATAGATAGAGCATACTTTCATCGACTGGATATAAGTGTGATTGAACCATAAAGAAGGTGAATAAATGGAGATTTTTGAAGTCATATTGCTCATGCTGAGCGCTGTTTTTCTTTCCAATGTACTCAATCGGTTTTTGCCGACTATTGCCATTCCATTAATCCAGATTGTTCTAGGAATTATATTAGCCATTCCGTTAACAAACCACTCGTTAAAGTTAAGTCCAGAGCTGTTCTTGCTTCTATTTATTGCCCCGATCTTATTCAACGATGGAGTGAATGTAGATAAAAAAGCGATTTGGCGAGAGCGTAAATCGATCTTGTCTCTCTCTATAGGACTCGTTCTTGTCACTGTCGGCTTGCTCGGCGGATTCATCCACTTATTGCTGCCATCCTTACCATTAGCGGCCGCGTTTGCCCTCGCCGCTGCACTTGCGCCTACAGATGCAGTTGCAGTCAGTGCCTTGGCAGAAAAAGTCAAAGTTCCCCACAAAATCATGCATACACTTGAGGGGGAATCCTTGATCAATGATGCATCAGGTCTTGTATCCTTTCAATTTGCAATGGCTGCTCTGATGACAGGAACATTTTCATTGCTTCATGCGAGTACCACTTTCATAGTCATTTCGATTGGCGGGATTTTACTAGGGGCAGTGTTGAGTTTCTTGAAAATCGCGTTGATGAGACGAATTCGCGAACTAGGTATTGAAAATAGCACATCGTTTATCCTCATGGAAGTGCTCCTGCCGTTTCTAATTTTCGTTATCGCTGAACAAGTGGGAGTCAATGGAATTTTAGCAGTAGTGAGTGGTGGAATCGTCCATTCTCTCAGCTATAGGAAGCTGAATGTTGAAATTGCACAGCTGAATTTATTGTCCAAAAATACATGGTCAGTCATTACTTTCAGTTTGAATGGAATTGTTTTTGTATTACTCGGGACACAAATCCCAAGTATTTTACAAACGATATTAAATGACCAACAACAGGATATGATTACGATGCTTGGCTATATTTTGGCCATTACAACTGTATTGCTCGGATTGCGGTTCTTGTGGATTATCCTATTCAATAATTTCCAGAAAACATCTATACTTGTGAGCAAAAGAAGATTAAAGGATACTTTTCTTTATACAGTTTCTGGAGTAAGGGGAACCATTACATTAGTTAGTGTGTTGTCTCTTCCTTTATTTTTAAGTGATGGTACTCCGTTCGCGGGACGTGATTTGTTGTTGTTCATCGCTGCGGGGGTTATATTATTGACCCTGTTGCTAGCTAACTTCACGTTACACTTTTTTGCGCCGAAGGTTGATGGAAGGTTGCATCAACATGACTCGGAGTGGGAAATTATGATGCTTCGACAGGTAAAAAAGGAATTACGGAAAAATAGGACGAGTGAGAACAAAAGTGCGATTGGTAAAGTAATTAGGATATACAACGATCGAATTTTTTCCCTCACTAATTTAAAGGAAATGAACAATGGTGAGCGAAAACTACGCCAGCTGATTATGGATTGGCAGCTGGAGAATACACGGGAGTTAGTAAGGCAAGACCGTATCCGTATCCAACTTGCATTCCCGGTTCTCAGAAGGTTGAACAAACGACTTTATAAAATCACGAAAGAAAAAAAGTACAGAGTGAATACGTTTTACAGCAGACTTTTGAAAAGACATCTTCAAGATATGCATTTGACACCGCTCACAGCAGAACAACGCAAAGAACAGAGGATGATTCTTCTGCAAAGCAATGGACAATTCATAACAGAGAAATTGAAAGCACTTGAAGACGGTAAATTCTCAGCAGAGCTGATCGAAGCCTTCCTGTTGAATTATGAAAGAATGGGCGGCTATGGGCTACCAAGAGAAGCTGCACATCATTTGCATGAATGGATTGACTTCGCTCTTCATACTGAACGAAGTTTCGTTCAGACAGCATTTGAAAAAGGCGACATTTCGAGAAGTGAGATGAGAAGGTATCGAGAAAATCTGTTAGCCATTGAAAGCAGCATCCAGCTGCAAGACTGAGTTGAGAAGGGAAAAGGGCTGTCCGTAAATCAGTATACACTGACTTACTGGACAGCCCTTTTGTGATTCTTTTTTAGGTTATATAGGAAAACCGGATGAAGCTGGGAAGCGTATTGGCACAATAAGTAGAAGTAGTATCCATACTAACTAGGGTCATGCACCTGACAGTCCATTCACTTCCGAGAATGGACCAGTTCGCCTTGAACCCAAACGTCACGGATATTTTCAGGGCGTACCAAGTACATCATCTTTTGGAAAGTATCGAGTAATGGCTCGTTAGGATCAAAAACTGGAAGCTTAGCAGTTGGAATTGCCGTATCAATACGCTGAACATCCCATACATACCCTTCCTCCAGACGTCCAATCGGCAAACTTAAACTTGCTCCGCCGCCCGCAGTAACGAGGTGGAACGCTTCTGCAATTGTAATGCGGGAATTCTTTACTCCGCGTTCTTCTGCAGACACGTTCGGATTGACACCATCTTCTAGCATGCGTGAAGACATAACTGCTTGACGTGAATTATCATACAGGCTTGGAGAAAACCCCCCAGAAATATCTGATCCTAGGCCGATATCGACGCCCATACTAGCGAATTTTGCAATGGGAATTACGCTGTTTGCAAAGTATGCATTTGACACAGGACAGTGAGCAATCGCACTGCCGGTTTCAGCAAACAATTTTGCATCTTCATCTGAAAGGAAATTACTATGGGCCATTACAGACTTATCCTGCAGCAATCCGAAGTCATTCAGTGCTTGCGCATCGTTCTTTCCGAAACGCTGCTGTACATGCTGGTGCGCCCAATCGCTTTCACTGCAATGCGACTGGATGTGTGTATCATATTTAGCGGCAAGAGCGCCAAGTCCTTCTAACACTTCATCCGTACATGTCGGGATGAATCTTGGAGTAACAACTGGATAGACGCCTTGTTTCGCAGTTTCGGCAATTTACTTTACTTCAAGGATGAATTCCTCAGTATCTTGCAAAGCAGTCTGAGTGTCTGCGTCTCGATAAAAATCATGACATTCTTGAGCTAAATCCATGACAACTTTTCCAACCAGGCCGCGTTGGCCTTGCTTTGCACAAATGTCTGCAAGTAAAACACTCGCTTCTTTGTGAACTGTCGCAAAGTAAAGGGCAGTCGTTGTACCGTTAGCGAGGAGCGTGCTGACTACATCTTCGTAGACTAATTTCGCATAGTCGAGGTCTGCAAATTTCGCTTCGGAAGGGAATGTATATGTACTTAGCCAATCATGAAGGGGAATATCCAGTGCAGTTCCAGCTTGTGCCCATTGGGAAGCATGGATGTGCAGGTCAACAAATCCGGGGAGCAGATAGGAACCTTTATCGATTTTATGGAAAGCATCCGTATGCACATACTCGTTCAGCATACTGTCGTAATCATCATGGTCAGGATGCACAATACGGTCGATAATCCCTTTATCGTCAATACAGAAAAGGCAGTCCTTCAAAACGGCTACCTCTTTTGGTGACGTGCTAGAAAAAGCAGTTGCTAAAAAAACTTTTGTGTACATAACATTCATACCCCTCATCTCTGTGATAGAGCCTATTATATCAGTACGGCTTTCCTGTTAGTAAAGTCAACATTCTTATAATACGCATTTTTCACAAGTAAATTAGGACCGAGACAACGTACGGCAGGGCAGTGACAGCTAACGGACTTCGCGAGTGGATGCTGCTGCCATGCTTCATACATATCCAGAAGATTCCCATCTTGGATATTTCCAAGCGGCGGTACATCGCCGAAATCTGTCACAATGACATCGCCTGTAAAGATATTGACGTTTAAGCGGGATCTTCCATCGGGATCATTGCGGACAGACACATTAGGACTCGCTTGAAGTTGTGCCAGCAGTTCCTGATCCGCAACGGCTGGACTGCAAGAATAGAAGGGCAGCGTACCGAAAAGCATCCATGTGGAAGGATCACGGAATTCAAGGATTTCTTTTATCGCCTTGCGGGTTTCATCCAACGAAAGGACTTCAAGTGTTGACGCAAAATCACTCGGGTACATTGGGTGAATTTCGTGTCGTGCACACTTCATTTCGTTTACAACTTGATCATGGATTTTTTGCAAGTGAGGAAGTGTTCTACGGTTCAACATCGTTTCTGCTGAGACCGTTACGCCTAAGTCTGCTAAAGCACGGCTGTTTTCAATCATCCGTTTAAATTGTTCGGCGCGTTTTTCAAATGAAGGCACACGTTCCATATTTGCGAACCCGCCTTCCGCAAAATCTTCAACGGTCCCCCAGTTATGGGAAATGTGAAGAACGTCAAGGTAGGGAGCAATCATTTCATATCGCTCAAGAGGCATCGTCAAATTAGAATTCATCTGCGTGCGAATGCCTCGGTCATGTGCGTATTTGAGGAGAGGCAAAACGTATCGCTCAACCGATCGTTTTGAAAACATCGGTTCACCGCCTGTTAAACTAATTGTTCGTAAATGAGGAATTTCTTCCAGACGTTGAATGAGCAGCTCTATTGGAAGAGCGTCAGGGTCTTTTGGCTGCAGCATATAGCCGACCGCGCAATGTTCACAGCGCATATTACATAAGTATGTCGTTGTAAATTCAATACTCGAAAGAACTTGGTGACCGTGGGTGTCTACATCTAAATAAGCTTCCCAAGGATCTTGGGAGATCATGTCGTTAGTTGAAATCATTAGTCAAACTCCTGTCTTCTTAATGTACGTACCTAAGTATGCGCTGAATTGGAAGACGTTGCAATAAGAGAAGAAATTTGCAGAACACGTTGAAAATTTCATGAAGGGGGATCTCCATCTCTTCTTACAGCTATACTAAAAGACTTATAACTATGTTTCCTATTTATCTTGCAGATAGGTGATATTTCAGTAGAAAACGGGTATTAGAAGGAGAGCCGTTGGCACAAATTCAGAAAGCAGGTGCACAGAATGAAACACTTGTTTATTTCATTCGTCATCCCTTCATACAACGAAGAAGGCAATATTTTAACTATGATGAAAGCGTTGAAAGATACGATGACCCCAAGTGGACTTCGCTACGAAGTGCTGTTCGTAGACGATGGAAGTGACGATAAAACGATGGATGAAATACGCGGAGCGCTGATCGATTATCCAGAAGTTGAATATGTATCCTTTACACGGAACTTTGGTAAAGAGGCTGCTATTTTAGCTGGACTGCAGTACGCAAAAGGAGACGCAGTCATATTAATGGATGCCGATTTGCAGCATCCCCCAGAACTGATTCCCCAATTGATACGAGGATATGAAGAGGGATATGACCAAGTCATTGCGAAAAGGAATCGAGCAGGAGACTCACCCATTCGTTCCTTGCTGTCTCGCGCGTATTATTGGGGCGTTAACAAGACGATTGACGTAGAACTGCATGACGGCGAAGGGGATTTCCGTTTGCTCAGCCGCCGCGCTGTCGACTCTTTGCTGCAGCTCAGTGAAGGAAATCGTTTCTCGAAAGGGTTGTATTCATGGATCGGTTTGGAACAGAGAACGATTTCTTATGAGAACGTGACACGACAGCATGGCGAGACGAAGTGGTCATTCAAGCAACTGCTGAATTATGCAGTCGATGGAGTTGTATCGTTCAACACGAAGCCATTGCGTCTATGCTTTTAAGCAGGGTTACTCAGTTTGTTTCTTGCGATTGGCTATATATCAATAACACTCATTGGGATTATAAGGAACGGAGTAGAGGTCCCAGGCTACTTCACAATCATCTCTGCAGTTCTATTTCTTGGAGGCGTCCAGTTATTATCGCTCGGCATTATCGGAGAATATGTTGGACGGATTTACAATGAAACCAAAAAACGCCCGCACTACTTAGTTCGAAGGACAAGCGCAGCGGTGAAAGGAAAACCAGTCTCTCATGCCAAAATTGGAAATTCGTGAATTCATCACATTCGCCATTGTCGGCGTTATTAATACAGGAACTTACTATGCGTTCTACTTGCTCGGACTAAAAGGAATCGGCCTTGCTTATATGATTGCGCATTTCAGCGCAGTCATTTTAAGCATGATCATTTCCTTTTTCTTAAATAGCTATGTAACGTACAAAGTGAAACCGACGTTAAAAAAGTTTTTAATCTATCCTGTCACTCAGCTTGTCAATATCATCGTGACTGCTGTTTTGCTCTATATTTTAGTAGACGGGTTGCATATTAGCAGCAGTATTGCGCCGCTCGGAGCATTAGTCATTACAGTGCCTGTGACATTCATAGTAACTGGAAAGGTGCTGAAGGCAACGTGATGACGAAACGAAAGTGGCTTGGGCTTGTTATCGTAAGTATAATCACCGCTATCACGGCTCACGGGTTCATGTTGTCGGAGTGGATGCAAGGACGCTACGTAATAGGACCGAACGATGGCTTATCGCAAATGATTCCTTTCAAACATTTTCTTTATGAATCCATGCGTGACGGGAATTTCTTTTACTCTGAACGTTTTGGTTTAGGAGGCGGAACGTTTTCGCAGCTGGGCTATTATTTTTCAACGTCCATGATCTTCTTGGGTACCGCCTTAGTTACAGCGTTGTTAGAGTGGATCGGGATTCTGAATGCTCCCGGGCTTCAATATTGGGCGGATGCAACAGTGTTTGTCAGTATCATTCGTGTGACCGTAATTTTATTAATCACTACGTTTTTTTTCCATTTAATCGGTTTGAAAACCCGATTTTCCTACATCGCCGCAGTTATTTATAGTATCAGTATTTTATATTTCCGACATGTGACGTATTGGGAGTTCTTTTCTGATGCGATGGTTTTTTTACCGCTATTACTGATCGGTGCGGAACGGATTATGCGCTATGGAAAACCAGGGTGGTTCATTGCAGCAGTTGCACTCAGCATGATTGACAATTTCTATTTTGCCTATATTAACTTCTTACTGACGTTTAGTTACATAATTGCTCGATGGTTTATCCCTTTGGTTAAAGGGGAGCTGAAGAAAAAGAAGCAAATTGTACAGTTTTTAGCTGGCGGATTGCTTGGAGCTGCAATCAGCAGTCCATTTTTCGTTCCGGCTGTTTACGGGTATTTGAATAACTTCAGGCCTCCATTTGAAGGGGATATTCCTTTTTTTGATATGACGGAAAATATTTTATCC
>JARIBI010000187.1 GCA_029257435.1 Sporosarcina sp.
CTGACCCATCATGCCATTATCTTCATGCTCTAAAATGTGGCAATGGTACATATACACCCCTTTATTTGCAAATGAAATCGCGATTCTCACTCGATCTCCAGGATGCAGCGCAATCGTATCTTTCCAACCTTTCAAATTGTCGTCAGGTTCCTCGCCATTCACCGACAGCACTTTGAACTGTGTGCCGTGAATATGGAATGGATGGATCATGCCACCCATCGGATCTGGCTTGTTAGTAAGTTCCCAGACTTCGGTTTCACCGACTTTTTGGGTCATGTCAATACGGTCTTTATTGAATTTCTTTCCGTTGATCGTCACCATATCCATCATACCGAACAATTCAAGTTGCTTTGTGACAGGTAAATTTCGTTCTTCCTCCGTCACTTCAAACGAATTCAAATCTGCAGAAAGTGTATCGGAAGTCTTCTTTTCGTTGACTTCAAAAGGCAGAAGAATCGTTCCTTGTTCATCTACTAGCGCAAGATTGTCCACATCTTGCAGCTGGTCAAAGTCGATGATAATTTCCGCACGTTCTGCTGGAGTCAGCGTCAGCGTATCCATTTCCGAGGGCTCGTTCAGCAGGCCGCCATCTGTGGCGATTTGCTGGAACGAATCCCCGGAGCTCAGGGACACGGAATAATTACGGGCATTCGATCCGTTCAGCAATCGCAGCCGGACTTTGCCTTGAGGCACAGATAGTTTCGGATCGAGGGTTCCGTTGACGAGCAAGCGATCACCAAGCGTTCCATCTGAATTATAAGCTGCCTCGTAATTCAATTCTCCGTCATTAGTGAGTGCACGATCCTGTAATAGAACCGGAAAGTCATTGACGCCATAGTTGTCCGGCACGTTCAAACTGTCGGAGTGTTCGTCTTCGATATAAAGCAGTCCGGCCAGCCCTTTGTATACTTGTTCAGCCGTTTTTCCATGAGGATGAGGATGGAACCAAAGAGTGGCGGCTTCTTGGGTGACATTAAATTCAATCACCCGTTCTTCACCGGGTTTCAGTGGATTATGAGGGCCGCCATCGACATCACCAGGCACCTCCAACCCATGCCAATGGAATGTCGTATCTTCATCGAGAGCATTCACAGTTTTAATCCGAACTGTCTCACCTTTTCGCAGTTTCAGAACAGGACCGAGAAAGTCGCCATTGTAGCCATAGGTTTCCGTTTCCTGACCTTGCAACAGCATACGCTTGCCTTTCTGTGCGGTGAGTATGTAGTCAACATCTTCAGAAGTACTTTTTGCGAGAAGGGGAGGAACGGCCAACTCATTCAAACCTTTTGAAGCTATCAAGGGCAGCGGATTTCCATGATCCATATGACCGCCCATCATTCCATCCATGCCTTCCATATTGTCCATTCCGCCCATGTCATGATGCATGCCATGGTCAGAAGGTGCATCATTTGTATCCTCGTCTGAGCCACTTGCGGAGCAGCCCGCAATCAGTGAACTTATGAAAAGCAACACGATCCATTTCTTCATCTTGAAATCTCCTCACTTCCATTTGTAGCCGATTCCCCACACAGTTTGCAGGATGTCATCAATCGGGAAATTCGATTTGCGTAACTTGTCCCGTAAGTTGCGAATATGGGAATCGACTGTCCGAACTTCTGTATACGTATCATATTCCCATGCGACTTGAAGCAAGTCTTCCCGCGTAAACGTCCTGTTTGGACGTGTCATCATCGCTTCGATAATATAGAATTCTTTTAATGTCAGGCGTACTTCGTTGGTTCCGCAGCGGATTGAATAGGATTCGAAATCGAGTGTGAAAGGTCCTTCACGGAGCTGCTTTGGTTCTTTTTTGTCTGGAACCCGCCGAAGCGCAACCCTCACTCTTGCAATCAGTTCACGTTCGTCGAACGGTTTCGTAATATAATCATCAGCTCCTTGTTCAAGGCCTTTGACAACATCAGACTTATCCGAGCGGGCTGTTAATAAAATCACAGGTACATCGGAAGTTTTTCGGATTCGACGGCAAACTTCCCATCCATCCATGCCGGGCATCATGACATCGAGCAGTATAAGATGGATGTTCTCACTTTCAAACAACTCGAGAGCTGCCTGACCATTCGTTGCATGTATACAACGATAGCCTTGCGGAGCGAGGAACAGTTCGAGTAAATCAAGCATGCGCTGTTCATCATCTACTAATAAAATCGTTTTCATATCGGTGTCTCCTCAAGTCATAGTCGTATCGTGAACAAACTGCCTTTACCAGGTTCACTCTGTACAGCGATTGTACCGCCATGTGCTTCAGTCAATTCCTTGACGATTGAGAGACCAAGCCCTGCGCCCCCAAACGAACGTGAACGGGATTTTTCGATACGATACAGTTTTTCAAAAACTTTTTGCTGATTGTCAGCAGAAATACCGCATCCCTGGTCTTCTACTTGTACGACTGCTTGCTTTTTGTCTTGGAATGCACGAACAATTACAGACGTCCCGCTTTCAGAATAATGTAGGGCATTGTCCAATAGGTTCAGAATAATTTGTTCCAGCCGCATTTGATCCGCATTTAAAGTGAAATCATCAATTGGCTCAATTTGCAGCGTTATGCCTTTCATATCGAACGCTGGCTGGACAAGTTGAACAATATCCCGAATGAATCCAGCAGCAGAGAACTCGGATTTCGTTACAGTGAATGTCATTTCATCCATTTGTGCGAGGTCCATCAAATTTTTCACTAGTGTTTTAAGGCGCCCGGCCTCTTCTTCGATAATTGATAAGTAGTCAGCGCGTTCTGCATCATTCAACCCAGAACGTTTGGCCACCTTAGCATAGCCGATCAAGTACGTGAGGGGTGTTCCCATTTCATGGGATACGGACGCTAAAAATTCGTTCCGTTCGCGTTTGACCCGGCTTAAATCATTGGATAATCTGCGAATGGCGGTTGCAAGTTCACCTAACTCATCATTCGATAAGTCAGGCAAATCGACATCATAGTACCCTTCGCTGATCTGTTCAGTCGCTTCTTTCATGCGAATTAAAGGACGGGTCAGCCATTTGGAGAGCACCAAATACACAACAAACAAAATGACAATGCTTCCTCCGCCTGCTAACAGGAAGTGAATATTGAGCTGACTGACAAGCTGACGAATGGGCGCTGTACTTTGCAACATGACGAGATTTCCAGAATTCCCTTCAACACGATACGGATGGACACTCACGAGATAAGGGGACTCTTTCCAATCTACAGGAATGATTCGATCTTCCGTTGAATGTTCTCGTGTGATTTGCTTCAAATAAGAATTCAGGACATCATCATTTTTCGATGAATCCTGCAATACATTCCCTGAATCATCGAGAATGGCGACATCCCGTTCGCCTCCGCTTTCCATCAATAGGATATGTTGCAAGGTGGTTTCATTGTAATTATCTTCTAAAACATTGCGGTGATTGCTGCCGGTTTTCAAAAGCCGATCGAGTTCTTCTTCCACTCGGGCATGTGTGATGGTCTGATGCAAATACACCATGAGCAGTGTATCCATGATTAGAAAAGAGATAATGAATGAAGCTGCTAACTTCGTTGAAATTTTGTTCACAGCACGCGCTCCTTTTTACTCTATTGAGCAGTATAAGATAAACGTATCGAAAAACTGTGCAGAACGCACAACAAACGTTTGAGTGAGAAAAAATAGAGAGGCAAATGAGGAGTTTTTAAGGAGTTCGAGTATTTCTGTTATCTATCAAGTCCGTGCGGGAACACTAAAAGTGTTATAAAAAAGGAGCGATGGCAGATGAAAAAACAATTACTTTCAATCAGTGCTGCATTTGCATTGATTCTTGCAGGATGTGGAGCAACATCCACAAAAGATGAAAAACCGGCTGTTAGTGACGAAGCAACCCATGATGAAATGGAAGGTATGGATCATTCAAGCGATGGCAGTGTACCTGAAGAATTGCAAGAAGCGAAAAAT
>JARIBI010000090.1 GCA_029257435.1 Sporosarcina sp.
GTCATTTGCTTAATGAACTCTATTTTGACCACATTGAACATGGATTCTGCTACCGCATTATCGTACGGGCATCCTTTCATACTTAGTGATCTTCCGATGCCAAAAGCTTTTAAAGCTTCGTCAATTAATTGATTTTAAAATTCACTTCCACGGTCTGTATGGAACAATTGGATGCGATCTAAGCTGCGCTCAATGCTAGACAAGGCTTTGTATACAAGTTTTGCTGTCTTTTCTGGCCCTGCGCTGTAGCCGATGATTTCTCGATTAAAAAGATCGACAAATAAGCATACATAATTCCATCTTCCATTGACTCTTACGTATGTTAAATCACTGACAACCACAGCCAATTCTTCTTGACCGTTAAAGTTTCTCGCCAGAACATTCTTTACAGGTTCCTCATTCACTTTTGATTTAAACGGTTTATATTGAGCGACAGTGTAATTGGACACAAGACCTGTTTGCTTCATGACGCGACCGATACGACGTCTAGAAACCGTCCGGTTGATCTTCTCTAATTCTTTTTTGATTTTGCGTGTTCCATAATTGTTTCGACTCTGTTTAAAAATTACCTTGATATCTTTTTGCAGGGTTTTATCCTCCGGTTGTTTAACGGACGTGTAATAAAACGTGCTTCTCGCGATCCCTAGGACGTCGCACATTGCTGATACCGAGTATTTGTGACGGTTGTTTTGAATCACATCTACTTTCGTCCCATGATCAGCGCGGCTTGCTTTAAAATATCGTTCTCCATTAGGAGACGTTGGTTCTCTTTACGTAATTTGATTAATTCATTCTCTTCGTCTGTACGCTGATCTTTTTCTTCAAAAGATCCAGTCGCTTTGTGACGCCTCACCCAGTTATCAAAAGTAGTGGAGGTTAGATCGTACTCACGAAGAATATCTGTACGTGATTTACCGTTTTCATGCAGCTGTACAATTTGGTTTTTAAATTCTTTAGTATAGGTCCGTCTCGCTCGTTTTTCAGTCATGTAGATTCTCCTCATCTCTTTGGTTGTATTCTACAAGACCCTAACTTTATTGTCCAAGTAAGTGTAGCCTATACATACCTGAAGACATCAGAAGAATCTATGGATCAGATCGGGGAGCCATTTACGGAACTCTTTCGGATAAGAAGATGAACAAAGGATTTAAGCACCCTAAACAAAGCGAGCGCTATGACAATTTGTATTTTGTTGGAGGCACTGTTAACCCCGGAGGCGGCATGCCAATGGTTACGTTGAGCGGCCAGCAAGTAAGCGATAAGATTGTAGCGAGAGATCAACAATCTGACTGACCTCATTTGGAATTTGAATACATCCTCATTGTGAACATGCCGGAAGACTTTTTATGGAACAAGTCATGGATTTGAAGAAAAGAGGAGATAAGCAGTGGGGAAAAAGGTGATTGTGATCGGTGCAGGTGCTGCCGGCCTGGCCAGTGCAATTCGGCTGCAGCATGCAGGATATCAAGTCGAGTTATATGAGAAAGAAGCGACCCCGGGCGGAAAGATGAACCAGCTGGAAATGGATGGCTACCGATTCGATTTAGGACCGAGCCTCGTGATGATGCCAGATGTGTACCGGGAAGTATTTCAACTATGCGGGCGCGATCCCGACGACTACATTCCTATGAAAAAGCTGGATCCGATGTATCGGGTTTACTTTAGCAATGATTCTTCTCGTCCTATTAATGTTTCCAGTAATCTAGTTGATTGGACAAAGACATTGGAGTCGTTCAGCCCGGAAGACGCGAAAGGCTTTTTCAGCTATCTGAGTGAAATCTACAAAGGGTTTAACGTCGCTATGGACAGCATCATCCAGCGTCCTTTCCGTAAAAGCAGTGATTTTTATAATCTGTCCATGTTAAAAAAAGGGATGGGGATGAAAATCAGTGGAAGCGCCAATCAGTTCATCGGCAACTATATTAAAGATGAGCGGCTTAAACAGATTATTAGTTTCCAGACGCTGTACATAGGAATCTCGCCACTCAAGAGTCCTTCGTTTTACACGATGATTCCCATGATTCAATTCTTGTATGGAATTTGGTTTATCAAGGGCGGCATGTATACGATGGCGACAGCTATGGAGCGATTATTTCAAGAACTGGGCGGGACAATTCATTACAACGCGCCTGTTGATGAGATCTTAATCGAACAGAAACAGGCCTTGGGAGTTCGAATAGGTGAGGAAGAAATCAAAGCTGACTATGTCGTCTGCAATGCGGACTTTCCTTATGCCATGAAACACCTGATCCAGGACAAACGAGCTAAAGGTCGCTATACGGACCGTAAAATCGACAACATGAAATATTCTTGTTCCTGCATGGTCTTGTACTTAGGGATGGACCGTAAATACGAGACAATTGAACACATCCACAATTTTGTCTTTGACGAAAACTTAGAAAAGAATATGCACGACATCTTTGAGGGAAATAAACTGACAAAAGCGTCGTTCTATGTCTATATTGCCTCAAAAATGGATCCTTCCTTAGCCCCTGAAGGAAAAGACGGATTGTACATTATGATGCCTGTTTCGAATGCGGCCGATTCCAACTACGAATGGAACGATGAAACGATTGCCGATTACCGCTCGTACCTGCTGAATACGCTGAAATCCATAAAGGGTTTTGAATCGATTGAAGACGAGATTGTCGTTGAAAAGTGCATGACTCCGCTCGATTTCGAATCCAAGTTCAATGCGTATAACGGTGCTGCTTTCGGGTTGCTGCCTACCTTGTTCCAGAGCAGTCACATGCGGCCGCAAAGCAAGGCGAAAGACTGTTCCAATCTATACTTTACAGGAAGCAGCACACATCCCGGAGCAGGAGTCCCGATTGTGCTGCTGTCTGCAAAAATTACTGCACAAGAACTAATCAGTGATGATAAAGGGATTCTCTTTGGTTATTAACGGACATAACTAATGAGATGGAATAGTTAATCATGCACGCATGAGGGAGGGAGGGATGAGATGACGATTTCAGATGGAGTTAATCTTATAGTAGGTTTATTGGCTATTGTGATTGGCATACTTATGTTTTGGTCCCTGCCAGTTCCCCTGTCTCTGAAACGCAGCCAGACTCCTCTGCCCTTCGTTTCTATTATCATTCCTGCGCGTAATGAAGCCCGTCGAATTCAACCATTATTGCATTCCTTGAAACAGCAAAACTTTCAAACATTTGAGCTCTTGGTGGTCGATGATGATTCATCCGACAATACGGCCGAAATTGCCTCTTCGTATGGAGCAGAAGTGGTTCGCAATCGAACGAAGCAAACTGGAGCTGGAAAGTCACTCGCTTGCTGGCATGGTGCCAAACAGGCAAAAGGACAATGGCTGCTATTTCTAGATGCAGATACTTTTTTCAGTGACGAAGACGGCCTTGAAAAACTAGTGCTTCTTTATCAAGAAAAAGGAGCGAAAGGGATTTTGTCGCTTCAGCCTTATCACACAGTCCATAAATTGTACGAAAACCTGTCTGCCGTATTTAACATCGTTGTCATTGTCGGAATGAATGTGTTTTCAGTCGGAAAACGATCATTTAAAACGGCCGGATCTTTTGGTCCTTGTATTCTCTGCAATCGGGACGATTACTTTTCGACAGGCGGACATGAAAACATCCAAAGTGCGATTATGGATGACCTGGCACTTGGACAGGCTTTTCTGGACAAGGACTTACCGGTTCGCTGCATGGGCGGTAAAGGCACAATCTCTTTCCGCATGTATCCGGAAGGGTTTAAAAGCATGGTTGAAGGCTGGTGCAAGAGCTTTGCAATTGGATCGAAATCCACGCACCCGGTCATTATGCTGATGGTCGTTATTTGGATGTCTGGCAGCTTTATCAGTGTCGGAGAGCTGATTTCCTCTTTACTTGCAGCAGAACCTGTACGCATCTTGCTAAGCGGAGCGCTGTATATGCTCTTTGCTATTCAAACTGGCTGGTTTGCAAGAAGATGCGGGAACTTTAAATGGCCGATTTTTGTCGTTTTTCCTGTTCTATTTATATTTTTTACCGGCGTCTTTTTATATTCTTTGTTTCGCGTACATATTTTGCGCTCGGTTAACTGGAAAGACCGTAAAATCAAGGTTTGACGTGCGTCTGTGGACTGCACAACTCTAGCTAACTTTTGAGTTGTGCGGTGTACAGGCTGCTCGCTCTACCTATTGTGTTGAACCGTAGATTGCGAACCATTGCTGCCACACGGTAAACTTATAGCCATCCCATTTTAATGTGTTAATGATATATCCAAATGCATCCGCGTGGTAAAGCCCGCTAATTTGCTGATACGCCTGAATTTCATATTCGCCATCCCGATCCAAGTCTACTGGATAAAACCCGCTGACCCCATCCGCCATTCCTGTAACTGGCTGCTTCAACTTTCCATTTTGATAATAGATTTGTGATAGATACTCTGCACCGCGATCACTAATATCCACCAAATAAGATTTACCCGTAGCAGGACTTTGAATGCTGACTTTAAAGAAGTCTAGATAATTGACGGTGTACTGGTTCTCCTGATTATATTGATTGAAGTCAAATAATTTCTTAGCTTCATTGTTCACGAACGAATACACATAATCGAACGTAAATGCACCCGATCCTCCTGAATCTATGCTGACCAATATATCCGGAATGCGATCGCCTGTAAAGTCCCCTAAAAAGATGGTGGGGTTGTAACCGGAATTCCCGTCTTCATTCAACGAAATCGTGTGTACTTGGTTCGTTGCCCCGTCTTGAATGTGCAGCGTAATTTGCTGCAAATAGGGACTGGATGGGTCAACTGACTTGACTCCCGTCAAATACACGACATCCACAATTCCATCTCCATTGACATCTCCATATGAACTCGTAATGATCTCCGGCTGTCTGTGCTGGTTGACATGATTCAAATTCATTTTCTCCATCACTCCTACTTAGACGTTTGACTCAGTATATTCAAGCAGGCGAAGGAAGTGACTCGGATACTCTTCCACACCCAATGTATGCGGGTTCTGCAAGAGCAACAGACGCGGACTTCCAGCTGAACTGGAGGACCCGCGTCTGTTTTTTATAGTCCTAGCCAAGTGACTGCTTCGATGTGTAGTATCACCACAGGCTAACAGATTTTCGCGTAAATATAATTTTGCATGAATGGATTCCTTTTGAAAGGGAGCTTCATCAGTGAGGCGTTAATGATTCGTAACGATTGAAACAAACGGCTGGACTCTGCCCATTACACCAGTATTAAGTCATAGCATTGACGTCCCAATTCAGTGTATCGGTTGACTGACCTTTTCGACTTGAAACAAATCATTCAAATAGTGATTCATGAATATCCTCTCAGGATCGAGCTTCTCTCTAACTTCAAGGAAATCGGATAGCTTTGGATACAGCGTTAACAACTCTTCATTTGTTCGAGTGTGCATTTTCCCCCAATGGGGTCTTCCGTCAAATTGTTTCATAATGGCTTCCATGTCACGAAAGTATTCCTCATAAGGCATCCCTTTGTACATATGGAATGCAATATAGGCAGAGTCTCTCTGATACGAGGGGCTGATCCAAATATCATCTGCCATCACTGTCCTGCATTCGATAGGAAAATGAACATTATGTTTTTTTGTTACGATACACTCCCGAATTTTCTCCATAGCAGGTTTTAAATTTTCTAGCGGGATGCAGTATTCCATCTCCCTGAATCGAACTAATCTCGGCGTTGCAAATAACTGATAACTATTTGCTCTTTTAGTCGAGGTGCTCACTCCTCTTGCAGACAGTCTGCTAAAAAAGCGACTGCTCTTAGGAAGTATTCTGCATGTTTCTGAGAAGATAAAGAATAAATAGTTTTCGAGCAATAGATTTTTAAAATGATGAAGTGCCATTCCTTGAGGTTTTTGCTCAACGGTATTCATCGTTTTCACTTGAACGGTATCCGAATAAGGAAATAAGAAAAACTCAAAATGACGGTTTGACTGTATGAGCTGTTCAAGTTGCTGTGCGAGTTGAGGAAATGCGATTTTTTGGCTTTTATATTCATAAGTAGGACAGGGTATGATTTTTATAGTCACTTTTACGATTATCCCCAGACTTCCGAGTGAAACCAGACTTGCTTTAAAATAGGCGGGGTTCTGTTCTTCTGAGATTGTTAAAACTTCACCTGAACCGGTTACGAGTACAATCTCCAGAACTTGGGTTGAAATGTTTCCAAATGCCGCCCCTGTACCATGTGTACCTGTAGAAATGGCTCCTGCTATGCTTTGTACATTTACATCCCCTAAATTCTCCTGAGCATATCCAAGCTTACCTAATACGTCACCAATTTGAAACAAGCGGGTTCCGCCAAGTACAGTCACACACTGTTCTTCTTCATTTACGGTTTCGATTCCGCTGAATCGGTCCAAAGAAACAAGCCATTCACTCGTCTGGACTAAGTTTGAAAACGAATGTCCAGCACCCACTACTCTTATGGTCTTATGTTGTTTCCCGGCTTCTTTTACGAGCTTGCAAATCTCCTCAATCGAAGTTGGGTAGAATATCGTCTCGGGTGTACTTTCACTAGTGTGTGCCCAATTTTTCCACGTCTTCTTCATATCCGTTTTCATCATATAAAACAGACTCCTTCGCCCCGATATGTTTTAAACCGCCCCACCACTTGTTGGTCTGATAGACATACAATCTCCTGAAAGCGCTCACAAATTTCTCCTGCTTTTGCGGCACGAAATACAATAGCATCTCCAATTTCCAAGGTTTCGTTTTCATAATGTACAGGTGTTTGTACCTCACCCGCCCCTTCTAAATCAAGCAACTTCCCACCTGCTGGAAACACGGGCTCCGGTACTTTATCCTTCCCCGGTGGCCCGGACGCGACATAGCCTCCACCGTGACATGTATATATATTGGGCGCAGGCTTTCGAACAATGGGCAATGCAAAAAACAATGCCGGCTTGTATAGAAAGCCCTGATAGTAATCAAATAGCTTTGGTGAATAAAACCCCGATCCTACTGTAACCTCTGTCACAACATCTTCTCTGGTCGTGGAATCCAGACTTCCCGTACCGCCTCCATTTATGAGTGGAAGGGAAACCCCTTCTTGCTGCAGTGCATGCACCACTTTGTTTCTTCGCTCTTCCACTTCCTGAATCGATCTTTTTTTAAGGAAGTCTATGGCTCTATTTTTCATCCATTGAGATGGGACCTTATCTCCTACTCCTGCTATTTGGGCTTCGTAGCCCATGACACCAATCAACTTTATGTTGGCTGATTGTTTGATTTTCCCAGCAAGCTTCAATACTGCTTCTGAATCTTTGAGTGGCGATCTTCTTACACCAAAGTGCAGTGTAAAAAAGGTTGTGCTCATATCCACATCAATACAAAGATAGAAACATCCCTTTGTTTCCTCAGCAATATGAGCGAGATGGTCAACCTGCTCTGCTGCATCCACCATACAAATAATCGTTTTCCCTTTAGAATTCAGAATGGAAATATCAGCTAATGCCTTTTTGTCCCAGATAGGATATGCGATCAATATGTCGTCCAGTCCATTTTCCGAAAGAAAAATGGCTTCTTCCGGGCTGAAGCACATCACTCCTTGGAACACGGGATCAGAATCTAAAATTCTTTTAATGACTTCTATGGAACGAATGGACTTTGTAGCGATTCTGATCTTTTTTCCATTACTATGCCTTGCGATTTGTCTGCAGTTCTCTTCAAAAGCAGGCAGATCCAACAGCAAAGCTGGAAGTGAAAGCTCTTCTGGTATTTTGTTGGAATGCATATCCTTCACCTCCCTTTCGTTACTTGTAACTCTATGCTTTTTGAAGTGATGACAATACGATCCCGTGACACAGTATCTATCATTCTTAATTCGCCAAATAATCTGATATCCCTTCAATAAAATAAGGAGACTGGACAATCATCGCCCTAAGTCATGCCGTTAACGGAACGAGAATAAGAATGATGGACGGTCTATTTTTGTCAGGCGGGTTACCGTCTGTTTTATTGATAGGTAACAGATGAAAGTGCCTGTCACTCCCCATT
>JARIBI010000122.1 GCA_029257435.1 Sporosarcina sp.
CCACGATATAAGCCATCTCTTCATCTACATTCACTAGAATATCTGCGTTCTGCTGTCGAACAGATTCACTTTTACAACTGCCAAGCTGATAGCTCAACGCTTCAATTGTATGTTGTTTTTCAACAGGTGATAAAATCCGCGGCTGTGTGAAGAAGTCAGCGAAGGATTTACTGCGCGCCCGGATGACATGGCCATCCACTTTTTTCGGGTAGGATTCATAACCGCCTTGTTCTGGTGGGGTTGTATAGGGAGTGTTATTCGATAGCGAGTTCTTATGGTAGTTCGTCTGATCCACATCAATCCGATACCTCATAAATCCTGGTCGTGTATTGTTGTGGAATGGACAAATCGGACGGTTAATCGGTAAGTCCTGGAAATTCGCACTACCAAGCCTATGGTATTGTGCACTCTGATAAGCCATCAGTCTTCCTTGAAGGACAGGATCATTTGAAAAATCAATGCCCGGAACGACATTGGCAGGGTTAAACGCAACTTGTTCAAGCTCCGCAAATTCGTTATCCACGTTTCGATTCAGTGTCATTTTCCCTATCATTTGGACAGGGATCAGTTCTTCCGGCCAAAACTTCGCTGGATCGAGGATGTCAAAATCATAGTTAAATTCATCATCCATCGGGATCGATCCCTCCAATTTTCTGAGCTTCATCCTGCAATAACGAATGGACTCCCAAGACCGGTTTCCAGACAAACCGGACGAAAAGCGGTGTCTTCTTTCCAGCTTCCTGTAAAAACCGGCTTTCGTAAACTGCTTCATGGACTGATAACATTCAAATTCTCCATGCGCTCCGTAACCTCTAGCGTGAACTTTCCTTTCGGGAATCGGCTCGTGTACGAAATGCGACATCTTTTCAAAGAATTCATAGTCTTGACGCAGCGAGGGACCGCGGATACCCGCCTTTAATTGGTCTTCATCGTTTGATAACTTTTTCGATTGGTTTGTTGTCAGCGGCTTTCCTGAATTCTGGATACGGAATTCTTCCAGCTGATCATTTTTACTGTTTCCTGAGATGTTCTTTTCATTCATAGAAGATGATTCCACATGTATGCACCCTTCTCTCAAGATATTTCCATACAATAGTAAGATATGCCACGCATATCAGAGTATTCATCATAGGTACAAGAGGATTGTAGTGAAAAGTAAAAAAAACACCCCATGCTTTTAATAAGCAAAAAGGGTGGTTTATCAATCTAATAGAGTCAATTACCTCTACGTTTATTATATTTAAATCATTTTCTATTAAGCTCGCTTTACCGCAATTTCTTCCCCGACAATATCCACACTTACATGTCCAACGGTCTCATTTTCCAATAAAAGATCTGTCAAAGGATCTTCAATTTTGTCTTGAATCACTCTTCGCAGCGGACGAGCGCCGAAGCGTTTGTCATAGCCTAATTTCACAAGTGCTTGCTTTGCTTCTTGAGTAATGGAGAGGTTGATGTCATTTGCTTCAATAGTTTTTTGAAGATCCATAAGCATCAAATCTACAATTTCCAGAAGGTCTTCTTCTGATAGTTCGTTGAATGCAACAATCGCATCAAAACGATTCAGAAACTCTGGTTTGAAATAATCACTTAGGGTTTCTAACATCGTTACAGACTCATGCTCTGTCTGATTGAAGCCGACACTTGCTTTTTGAGCAACGCCTGTTCCTGCATTGCTCGTCATAATGATGACTGTATCTTTGAAACTTACAGTACGGCCATGCGAGTCCGTCAATCGGCCGTCCTCCATAATTTGCAGGAACATGTTTTGCACATCGGGGTGAGCTTTTTCGATTTCATCGAGCAACAAAATTGAGTATGGATTTCTACGAATTTGTTCCGTCAATTGACCGGCTTCTTCATGACCGACATAGCCAGGAGGTGACCCGATGACTTTGGAAATGGCATGCTTCTCCATATATTCACTCATGTCTAGACGGATTAACGTATCACGGGAACCGAATAACTCTTCCGCCAAAACCTTAGTAATTTCCGTTTTCCCAACACCAGTTGGTCCGACAAAAAGGAATGATCCGATCGGTCGATCTTTGGATTTCAATCCAGCCCGGCTGCGGCGGATTGCTTTTGCGACTTTTTGAACCGCTTCAGACTGGCCTATAACTTTCTTCCCCAGACTTTCGGCAAGTCCTTTCATTTTTGCTTGCTCTGCAGTTTGAAGTTTTGTCACTGGAATACCTGTTTTCTCTTCTACAATCAATTCGATATCTGCAACAGATACTTCTGTATGCCCGGATTCTCCGTTTTGTTTTGCTTCCTCTAACTTTTTCTTTAATTGCACTTCTTCAGCACGCAGGTTGGCTGCTTTTTCATAATTCTCTTGATCTGCGGCTTGCTCCTTTTGCTGTACGATTTCTTGCAAGCGCATTTCCAGAGATTCTGAATCTCCAGCGGATGTCTGTTCCAGATTTAATCGTGCGCCCACCTCATCCATCAGGTCAATCGCTTTATCCGGTAAAAAACGGTCCTGGATATAGCGCTGTGACAGCGTTACAAACGCTTGTACCGCTTCGTCTGAATAGCTGACACTGTGGAAGTTTTCGTAACGATCTTTAATACCGTTCAAAATTTTAATTGTATCTTCTGCAGATGGTTCTTTAACGATGATTGGCTGGAATCGACGTTCAAGGGCAGCATCTTTTTCAATTTGTCGGTATTCTTTAAGCGTTGTTGCGCCAATCAGCTGTAACGTACCTCTGGCTAACGCAGGTTTTAAGATATTTCCTGCATCCATCTTAGACCCTTCGGCTGTTCCAGCTCCAACGAGTAAGTGAATTTCATCTACGAACAATAAAACATCCTGACGCGTTTCCAATTCCTCAATCAGCTGCTTCATCCGCTCTTCAAATTGTCCCCGGATTCCCGTATTTGTAACAAGGGATGCAACATCAAGTACGTATACCTTTTTGTTCAGTAATTTCGCTGGCACATCACCTTCGTGGATTTTCACTGCAAGCCCTTCAGCAATCGCAGTTTTACCAACACCCGGTTCTCCAATCAAGACAGGATTATTTTTATTTCTTCTATTTAAAGTTTCGATTACGCGCTTAATTTCCTGATTACGCCCGATAACTGGGTCTATCAACCCTTCTTGTGCATCATCGGATAAGTTTTTGCCTAATTGGTCTAGTAATCCCGGCTCGTGACTTTCAGGCTCTCTCACTTGCGTATGTGTTTGTCTCGGCCCATTCGCCTGGTAAGATTTAGTTGAAAATGACGGTGCGTTGCCCGCACTCAGTTGACCTTGTAATTCTTGAAAGCAGGAACTGCATAGATTTACCTGCATCGCTTGCTGATTCACTTGCAGCCTTAAATTCATAGTTGCTTGATTTTTTTCACAATGTTGGCATCTCATAGTATGTTCCTCCTTAGTAATTCACTTGTCAATTTGACTTTGACTATCTTTAACCTTATCCCTATTTTACACTGACCTAATTTGACATTCAAGAAATTTGCTTATAGTTATTTTTATTAAGCTGTAACTTGTTTTCCTTAGAAACGGATTACGCTCAGGTTTTTGGTAAACACTGAAAACAATGTCTTTTGCGTTTGATTGAACCTGTTTTATATACTATAAGAATGGATTAAAAACGAATCGAGAGCTTCATCCAGTTGAACTCTTCAACACAATCTCATTCGAAATTGATGAAAGAAGGAATTCGAAAGCTATGAAAATTATAGTTAAGCTGAGTCAAGTCGCCGTACTATATGGTTTTTACTTAGCGGGAAGCTGGATACATGACTTCCTCCACATCCCACTTCCGGGCAGCATTATAGGTTTATTGTTAGTTTGGGGAGCATTAAGCACAAACCTTTTACAATTGAAATGGATAGAATCAGGAGCGCATGCCCTCTTATCGGTTTTGCCTATATTTTTCATCCCTGCAACTGTTGCTGTCATGAATTATGGCCACTTCTTTTCGGGCAAAGGCAGCTTGTTAATTCCAATTACAATTGTCAGTACGTTTTTAACGATGGGAATGGCCAGTTTTGTTAGCCAATCGGTCGCAAAGCGGATGGATAAGAAAAAGGCGGGATCTGAATGCAGCTGATTCTTCTATCATTGGGATTCATACTCATGACGATTGCAATCTATTTTGCAATGACTGTGCTTTATATGAAAGTCCACTTACCATTTTTAGTACCCATCATTACCACTACAATTGTCATTATCGTCATTCTAGTTCTGTTTAATATTCCTTATGAAACGTATATGTTTGGCGGACAGTGGATTGATAAGCTTCTCGGCCCTGCCGTGGTCTCGCTGGCGATTCCTTTATATAAACAAAAAGAATTATTGAAGCGTCATATCTTTCCGATTCTGACTGGCGTTTTGGCCGGATGTCTGACAGGGATGGTTACGGGCGTGCTGCTTGCGAAAAGTGCCGGATTTCCAAAAGAACTGGTCTTATCCATTTTGCCTAAATCGATTACGACGCCAATTGCGATGCAAATTGCAACGCAAATCGGCGGAGTTCCAGCACTAGCAGCCGTTTTTGTCATCATTGCTGGAATCTCGGGTGTGCTGCTAAGTCACTATTTCCTCGCATTCTTTAAGTTGGATACGACTCTTGGACGTGGAATTGGATTAGGTGTCGCCACCCATGCTATCGGAACTTCAAAAGCGATTGAATACGGTGAACAGGAAGCGTCGCTAAGTTCGGTTGCAATGACTCTTTCTGCTATTTTCGGATCCATTCTCGGGCCAGTGGTTGCTCTGTTATTTTATTGATGAATTGACTTGGCGGTTTAAATAGATCGATGCTAATAATGATTTTATAGTCAACCTTTGCTATTAAAACAAGCAGAAACCGATTAAATTCGGTTTCTGCTTGTTTCGTTGCCGATTAATCTTTATTGAAGTTTACGAATCAATAGTTGTTGAGCGTTGCTTCAATTTGCGATGCAGATCATTCAGCTTCTCCATCAGCTCTTCATATTCTGTCAAACTAATGTTGCATAACTGTACTTCTTCTGCAACCCGTTTTGTAATCGCACGTTGGTCCTGGAAGGCTTTTTCTTCAAGGGTTACATATACTTTCCGTTCGTCTTCTTTAGAGCGTTCTTTACGAAGCCAGCCATTTTCCTGCATTCGTGAAATCATTGGATTCAGAGTACCTGTTCCCAGGTTCACTCGCTCACCCAGCGCCTTCATCGTTACTCCATCTTTTTCCCATAATGCTAATAATACTAAGTATTGAGGATACGTCAGTCCAAATGATTTTAGTGCACTCGTATACAATTTGTTAAACTCTCCAGCAGTTTCATAGACAGCGAAACAGAGCTGTTTGTCGAGTGAAAGGAAATCTTTCGTCATAAAAGCTTTTCCACGTCTTCTGCCAATTTCTCAGGAGCCGTCTGCGGTGCGTATCGATCTACCACTTTTCCATCACGATCCACTAAAAACTTAGTGAAGTTCCACTTAACCTTTTTTGATAGCATTCCTTTCTTCTCTGAAGTTAAATGAGTGAATAAAGGATCGGCATGGTCCCCATTTACATCAACTTTAGCGAATATGGGAAATGTAACACCGTAATTCACTTGGCAAAACTCTGTAGTTTCATCTATACTATCAAACTCTTGGTCGTTGAATTGATCGCAAGGAAATCCTAAAACTGTTAGGCCTTGGTCTTTATATTCTTCATATAATTCCTGCAGTCCGCCAAACTGAGGTGTAAAACCGCATTTACTCGCTGTATTGACTATGAGGAGCGGCTTGCCTTCATATTCCTTTAGCGACAGCATCTCACCATTTGCTTTTTTCACTTCGAAATCATAAATTGAACCCATTCAAACTCCTCCTCTTAGTTAACAGATAGTTCAACTTCTATATTACCACGCATCGCTTTTGAGTATGGGCAATAGTTGTGCGCTTTGTGTGCATATTCTAAAGCAACTGCATGTTCTACCCCCTCAATTGAAACTTCCAGTTTGACGCCGAGCTTCACACCTTTGTCTTCCTTATCCGGATACAACGCAACAGTTGCTATAACTTCACTGCTTTCAAATTCTACTTGGTCTTTTTCTAATTGAAGTTCAAGTGCGCTGTTAAAACATGCACTATATCCAGCCGCAAATAACTGTTCAGGATTTGAAGCAGTCGTCACATCTCCCCCAAGTGCAGCCGGTTTGGCTACATCTAAATTGAAGATATTGTCCGGTGAATAAACCGATCCATCCCGGCCGCCTGTATTAATAATCGTAGTTTCGTAAAGTGGTTTCATAGTTAAAACTCCTTTTATCTTATATCTTGTACGATTCAATCGTATACGATATAAAATCTTATTACAAATTTAATGCTTGCTATGATTAAATTTCAACAACAATAGTTGTGACAATTCTTATAAAACGATAAACTTAGAGTGACGAACCATTTTGAAAGGAGCATACATATGACATATAAACCAGATACGGCTGAAACAAAAAAACTGATCCAGCAACTTGTATCGATTCCAAGTCCTTCAGGCTATACAAATGAGGTCATTACTTTTGTCGAGGATTATTTGAAAAAGTTCAATGTGAAAACGATGCGCAACCGCAAAGGCGGACTGATTGCTACACTGCCTGGTAAAAACAATGAGGAGCACCGCATGCTCACGGCCCACGTGGATACGCTTGGCGCTATGGTAAAAGAAGTGAAAAGCAATGGACGACTGAAACTCGATTTGATTGGCGGCTATAACTACAATTCAATTGAAGGCGAGTACTGTCAAATCCATACGGCTTCCGGCAAGACGATTACAGGTACGATTTTAATGCACCAAACTTCTGTACACGTGTACAAAGATGCTGGCAAAGCAGACCGAAACCAAGTAAATATGGAAGTCCGCATTGATGCGAATGTTAAGAACGAAAAGGAAGTCCGCGCTCTCGACATAGAAGTCGGTGATTTTGTCTCACTCGATCCGCGTGTGGAGATTTGTGATAATGGGTTTATTAAGTCCCGCCACTTGGATGATAAAGCCAGTGTCGCGATTTTGTTGCAGCTTATTAAACAACTCCATGAAGAAAAAATCACGTTACCTGTTACAACTCATTTCTTAATTTCCAACAACGAAGAAATCGGTTATGGCGGGAATTCCAATATTCCTGAGGAAACTGTCGAGTATTTAGCAGTCGATATGGGTGCAATGGGAGATGGCCAAACTACAGATGAATACACGGTGTCCATTTGTGCAAAAGACGCAAGCGGCCCTTACCACCTGGGACTGCGTAACTCGCTTGTTGAATTAGCGAAAAAACGGGATATTGCCTACAAGCTCGATATTTATCCGTACTATGGATCTGATGCATCCGCAGCCATCAGAGCAGGACATGACATCATTCACGGACTGATTGGACCGGGTATTGACTCTTCACACGCGTTTGAACGCACACATGAGGCTTCGCTGGAATGTACATTGCAGCTGCTTTATTATTATGTGCAGTCAGAGTTACAGCAGTACTGATTGAATAACGAAAATACCAGCTGCTATTTTTCAGGCGGCTGGTATTTTTACATTCTTTAGGATGTCTGAATCCCCTGTAAACAGTGTGAATCAAAAACAATTGTACATAGATTTGCGTAACGTGATAACTTGCTGGTAACTCGGTTTAAGTTTCCCGAGTGCCTCGTAAAATTCTTTATGCTGAAAGTTAAAAGTGCTGTTTTTTCTGCGGATATATCGAGGAGACTGTTGTTGCTTGGCAGATCTATAAAGTGAGTCAAAAGATGTTTCTTACGAAAATGACTGATGACAGTCGTATAGGCAATACGGAAAATCCAAGTCTTCACGGACGATTGTTCTTTGAATTGGTGTTCTTTTGCGATTGCCTTGATAAATGTCTCCTGAGCTAAGTCCTCCGCTGTCTGAACGTGTTTAACTTGCAGAAGAATATAGCTGTATACGGCATCGAAGTATTTATCAAACCACTTGTAACTGGACATCTTTTCACCTCTCTTATGTACTTAGACGCAAATTATTTAAATCGGTCACTAGCTAAATGACACATTAGATTTGTTTGGTTGATGCATAACAAAAAAGACATCCTATAAGGGATGCCCTGTCGATCCTATTACATGTATGATTCTGATTGCATTTCCACTTGCGGTTCAAACTTTTTTCTATTAATCCACAGTGACCGACAATGCGTTCACTTTTACAGAAGGCGAACCGTACCCGCCCGGAACGAATTTCAAATCAGCTCCCACCGATTCGATTCCATTCATATAGTCAAAGAAGTTTCCTGCAATTGTCATCTGTTTCACAGGGGAAGAGATTTTTCCATCTTTGATGTAGAACCCTGATGCAGCTACTGAAAAATCACCGGATATCGTACTTGTTCCTGAGTGAAGACCAGACAATTCTGTAATCAATACCCCCTCCTCCATAGCGGCGATCAGTTCTTCTTGACTTTCTTCCCCTGGAGCAATGTATAAATTGTCAGGCGCTACGGATAACGTACTTTTATAAGATGCTTTACTCGCATGACCGGTTGAAAAAACACCATCTTTTTTTGCGGTTTTCCGATTATGAAGCAGGGTTTTAAGGATGCCATTTGATATAATCATCGTTTTTTCAGTAGCTACTCCTTCACCGTCGAAGTTTTTTCCTAACAATGCTTCCGGATGGAAAGGATCGTCAACAATGCTGAAGGTTTCCGCACCAATTCCTTCTCCAACTTTGTCTTTCAGCAAGGATTGTTCTTTTTGTGCTTCTTCTGCAGAAAAGATCGGTGTAAACGCTGCTAACAATGAGGCAGACGCATCATGCCGCATAATGACCGGATACTTACGTGACGGGATGGTTGTCTCTCCTAACTTAGAGAGTGCTTCTTGCGCAGCTTCTTTAGCAATTTCATCGGCATTCAACGAAATGAAATCCCGTGTCAATCGAACGCCAACACCTGTTTTCATCTCTTCTCCCTCTTTTGCAACTGCGGAAACAAAAATGATGAGACCATTAGTTTTACCTTGTAACGAAAGGCCTTTATTGTTGGCAAGCACCCGCTCCTCCGTGAAGTCCTGGATCACGCAATAATTCAACGAAGTAATCCTGGAATCGTAAGCCAGCGTTTTCTTTTCCACTTCTTTGATGAACTCGATTTTGTCAGGGATTGAAACAGCTGCAAGCTCCTCACTGTAACGGGAATGCTCGGAGTAATGTTCACTTCCTTCAAAAATATCTGTCCCATCATCTTCATCCAAAACGTCTGCATTCGCTTTGGCACTTTCGATTAAGAAAGAAATAGAATCCTCATCGATTTTTTCCGTATATGCGTAGCCCATGTTGCCATTGTACAGACCCCTGAATCCAACACCGGCTTCTTCAGAAGTTTCATAGCTGTCAATTTCACCTTCGAATATCTTTACTTGAAACGAATTCGATTTCTCATAGTAAACTTCAGCTTCTTCAAACTTGGCATCCTGTGCTTTACTGAGTAATTCTTCCTGAAATCGTTGAATATCCATGGTTACTCCCCCTTTGTCCCACCGACAGTAATTTCACTAACACGCAACATAGGCTGCCCCACATTTACAGGTAGGCTGCCGCTGACAGACCCGCACAT
>JARIBI010000219.1 GCA_029257435.1 Sporosarcina sp.
TCCTCTCATATCTCTTGTATACTATGTTTTACCCATTCTTTTGGCAGTTGAACATTTTAAGTATGACAACTCTTTCTTTTGAAATAACTAGGGAATTCATGAAGACTTTCTTAAGATTTGAAAGAGGAGCTGGAAGTGTCTATTTAGTTATATGGAAAAACCGTGCATAGCGTTCATGCACGGTTTCAGGTCCCCCTATTTTTTCTATGTGCTTTGCCTTCATAAAAAAGCGGCAGCAGTGATGAGTTGTATTTCTGGTTCCGGCTGCTATCAAAAACGATGTGTTTGTTCCTTCATTAAACACTCTCTAGCATCCTCTGCAATAACGCATCAATTGCAGGGGGACGATAGCGGTTTTTCACGTAAGCGAGATACACCGTCCGCTCTAAGCTCGGACTATCAAGTTCACGAATGGCTAGGTGGTCGGGGACGGCTTCCCCAATATAATTTCTTGGGATGATGGAGATCCCTATTCCCGCTTCGACTAATGTCAAAATGGTTTCGAAACGATCTGCATCGTAGCAATAATTCATGCTCACGCCCGCTCCTTCAAACGCTTCCGTTATATTCTTTCTCGTCTGGAACCCTTTACTTGTGATGATAAAAGGTTCTTCTGACAGATCAGCTAGATGAACAGTATCCCGATTCGCTAACGGATGACCAGCATTCATGACCAGCACCAGTTTCTCTGTATACAAAGGTGCCGTTACGATATCCGGTTCGTCGATAAATTCATTTGTCAAACAAATATGCACCGCATAATCACGAAGTGCCTGTTCAATATCATTGCGTCCCAGCACTTCCTTTAAGACAACACGCATGTCCGGGTATTGCTTTCTGTACCAGCTTAATACGTTCGGTATCCAGTTTTTCACGGATTCAATCATACCCAGCCGTACTTCCCCGCTGCCCGCCACTTTCACTTCATTTACTTCTTTTTCAAAGATGTCCATTTCAGAAAGGATATACAAGGCACGCTTGTAAAACACTTGCCCCGATTCCGTCATATTAACTCGTTTCGTCGTCCGTTCCAGCAACTGAAATCCGATTTGTTCCTCCAGCGTTCGGACTGCTTTACTCAGTGAAGGCTGGGACAAATGTAATTTAGCGGCAGCGCCGGAAAAACCGCCTTCTTTCACGACAGCTACAAAGTAACGAAGCTGTTTAATGTCCATTCTCCTCATCTCCTTCTTTCGATCTATT
>JARIBI010000216.1 GCA_029257435.1 Sporosarcina sp.
TATGATTACTTTTTCAGCATGATTTTTTTAACTAAGGATGATTTTAATGGCTAACCAACGATGGCTTTCTGCCAGTTTTTTTGTATTCTTCTTTACGTGGGGTATCTTTCTTCCCTATTGGACCGGATGGTTAACCATTGAAAAAGGTCTCGCTGTTTCTACAGCCAGCGTCATCATGGGAGTTGGAATGGCTGCAAGAGCGCTCACTACGTTCCTCGTCTTTCCCTTATTGACGAATAGGTCCGCTCTCAGAAGAGTGATCCAAGGGCTAGCAATTCTCTCCTTGCTGCTCACCATTCTTTATTTGCCTGATTCTCCACTGTGGGTACTGGCGGCCATTACGATATTATTCAGCGCGGTCTATCCGATGGTATTGCCAGCTGTCGAGAGTGGTGCCACTCTACTAATGCAGTCCGAGCACATCCATTACGGGAAAAGCCGTTCTTTCGGATCCATCGGATATACAGTCGCTTTACTGCTCGTCGGTGCAGCAACGTCCATTTGGAGCGAACAATCAATTTTATATTTGATGATTGCCGGCCTTGCTGTTGCAGTTCTATTTTTCATGAGAAGTGCACCAGCTGTTCTTGATAAAACTCCTGAACGCACATCAGCTAGTATTTCTCAGACTAAGTTAAGGACGTTGTTCCAAACAAAAGGGTTTCTAGTCATAACACTACTAGCCGTTTTACTGCAAGGGGCCCACGCTGCCTATTATAGCTTTGGGTTTATTTACTTAGATGACTTGAATGTTTCAGGTTTTTGGATTGGTGTAATTTTAAACGTTGCCGTGTTATTCGAGATTCTTTTCTTCCGCGTTTCAGACCGGTTGCTGGCAAATGTAAAGATTTCAACGATGTTCTTAATTGCCGCAATTGGTTCAACAGTTCGCTGGATTGTTGTTTTTCTATTTCCAATTACGTCCGTATTTGTGGTTACGCAAATGCTGCATGCCATTTCATTTGGTATTGCACATTATGCATTCATCCAATATATATCCACTCGTCTTCCAAAGCAGCAGATCGCTTCTGCACAAGGAATGTACGCAGCATTCGCAATGAGCTTGAGTACCGCATTTTTGACAATCCCTGCAGGTTATTTATACGATATCTCTCCTGGGCTTGCATTTTTAGGAATGGCAGTGTGTACAGTTCCTGCTATCTTTATTGTACTTTTCACTCGACGAAAACTTGCATACTAAAAAAGAAACGGTACTGCGCAATGCGCGCTGCCGTTTCCTTTTTTTATCCTAGTAATCTTAAAAACAAGACGACCGCGAAGGCGATTGCAAATAACGTGGAGAGCCCTTGCATCCACCTTGCCTCCCGAATCATTCCTTGGCTCTTGAATTGTCTCGCTCGCGCACTGTTCGTAAGTGCAAACAGTGCAATCATGCCGATTAATGCATTTTGTAAATCTAGCTTGACGATAAAATAGAGTGAAAATGCGCCGGCTAAGACGATGCTTATTCCATAAATCCATTTACTGTTCATCAGCATATCCCTCCATTTCACAGTCAGGCTTCTGTTCTATAGTTAAAAAAGAAGCCGGAGTAAGCTCTCCGGCTGGGGCAGCGACTATAATTACTTACCTTTTTTCTTGCTGTTCTTATGCTTTTCATCTTCCGGATCAACGATTTCTACATCGACATGACCGTCAGCTTCAACAGCAAGTTCTGCTGCTGTGTGTTTATAGTAGAATTTACGACCAAGGTACGTTTGGAAGATCATGAACAGACCTCCTACAGCCCAGTATAACGGCAAGGCTGCTGCCACTCGATACGAGATGAACATGATCATAATCGGTGAAATGTAGACGAATAACTTCATTTGAGCTTTCTGCTGTTCCGGCATCGTCCAAAGTGAAACTCGCGCTTGAACGAAATACACTGCACCTGCAATCAGCATCATAATAATATCAGGTTTCCCTAGCTCAAACCAGAGAAATTGATGGCTTTTCACTACATCATCGGCATACAAAATCGCGAAGTACAGACCCATGATGATTGGCATTTGAATCACTAATGGAAGACATCCCATATTTAATGGATTCACATTATGCTTGGAATAAAGGCCCATCATTTCTTGCTGTAATTTCATCTGTTCTTCTTTGTTGCCTGATTCTTTAGCAGTTTTCATTTGCTTCTGGATCGTTTCCATCTCAGGTTTTAACGCATCCATTTTCACTTTCATCTCTTGCTGTGATTTGTAGTTCTTTAACATAAGCGGCATTAAGATTAAACGGATTCCCATCGTAATGACGATAATTGCAAGTCCATAACTTCCGCCAAATGCTTCTCCTAAATTGTGAAGCAACCATTCCATAGGCTTAACAAACAGTCCGTAAAAGGTCCCTGTTTTTTCTTGTACACTCGTACAGCCACTCAGTAAAACGGCGGCTGTTGCCAACATCGTTATAAATCCGATTCTTTTTTTCACGAAATCCACCTTCACTATTTTTCAAACTATTAGCAACCCTGATTTTTTATAAAGAAAACATAGAGTGACTAACGGGATTTTTTCGATTACAGACGGTCTTCGTCTCTTCAAAAAGTATACCCTAATCCCCTTTACAATTACAATGAAACCTATTGTGAAAAATACGAATTCGTTGGGACAATATAAAAAAACCTGCATTTCGTGACAATTTAGACACTTTGCAGGTTTTAGTTTGCAGCACGTGTATGCACACATGCAATTAAGTTTGATAGTCAAAGGTCAATGACCTAAGAGAAGTTCGTTAATGCGTTTTTGATTTATCTGAGTCGGATTTTGCTTCTTTTGACTCTAGCTCGTCCGTGATTTCTTTATCCACTTTTTTGTGATAAAGGCCATCGTCTTTTGCATCTTTACTCTTATCTTCTACTTCCTGGTTGTAGTAATGAACGCTCGTTTGCGCACCTTCACTCACCATCTTGTTGTCTTGGAAATCATAAGGGTCTGACATTCCTGTTTTTGTTTGATCTGAGTAATCTGCTTTTTTAGATTGAACGAAAGAATCGACTTTCGTAACTAAATTGTTTACAGCTACTTGTGCTTTGTCACGATTCTCTTTTTTACTGAAGTACGCATAAGCCCCAGCTGCAAGTGTTGCAAGTAAAATACCATTACGTTTTTTAGCCATGAAAATCAAACCTCCAAATTTTTACTTATGTTTTAGTATGTGTCCTTGTAACAAGTATACCCCACTTATTCATCGCCAAACGCTCATAACATTTCATTTTCATGACAAGTCTGACTATCGCTAGTTTTCAATACATGCATTTGTTATGATAAGAGAAAGGAATGATGAGGTGAAAGCGCAATGATTCGACAAATGATAGAGGAAGATATTGCCGCCGTTCAACACATTGCCCGTGAGACTTGGAAAGCAACGTATAAAGAACTTTTACCTGAAACTGTGCAACAGAAATTTCTCGATAGCGCTTATTCAACGCCCATGCTGTTGAAGCGAATGGAAAAGACGGAAGTTTTAATCGCTGAACGCGATGGCCGCGCTGTTGGATTCTTTAACATGACACGGATAGATGAAGATGGCGACTCGGAATTGACTGCACTTTATATACTCCCAGACTACCAGCGCCAAGGAATTGGTATGGAGTTATTTCAAGGTGCATTGACGCAGCTGGATAATGCTGTGAAACTATTTGTTTACGTTGATGACTTGAATGATCCTGCAAAAGCATTCTACGAGAAACTCGGTTTTGAGTTGCTTGAAGTGTTCGATGAAGACTTTGAAGGAGTTCCGGTTGAAACGGCACAATATGTTTATATGATTCGGGAAGCCGCATTATGCATCTGATACAAAAAACGTCCTGTTCAGCAAATTGCTGAACAGGACGTTTTTTGTATTGTCTTACAATGGACGCATTCCGCCGTCTTCCGGCGGTGTGTCGGTGATAATTTGGTCATCCTGATACACATTTGCCTGTTTTTTAGTCAGACAGAGAATACCAGCAATATAAAGCAGGATTGAAGTAAGAGATAGAATACCTCCCGTTAATCCTCCGAGGATAAACATGATTCCTGCAAGTTTCGGATTTTTGTTCTTCCAAATGTTGACTAAACCAATAATCGTCAGCACTAAGCTGATAACTAAGAATACAACTCCTAGCCATATGAAGCCGCCAATTGCATCAAACATGTTAAATATCATATCGATATCTGCAGGTGTCATCGTTGGATCTGAATAGAACTCCATTTCCATTTCTGTTCGGAAATCTGGATTCGAGCTGAACATATTAAATAGAACTGCACCAAAGATGGATGCGATAACTCCTAATGCTGTAAAGACTAATCCTATGATTCCTAATACTTTCTCTGCCGTTCGGTTCAATTTACATCGCCTCTCTTTTCTAGTTGATAGTTTACTATACGACTGAATTCACAAAACGTTTCAACTTTTGATGATTTCGTAAAAAGAGCGGTCCGCCTAAACTCTGCGTTCCGCTTTTAAATTTCGTTATGCTTTCACGTCGTTATATTCTTCGTATCGATTGAACGCGGTTACTACGTATGAACAAACCGCTTCCATCTTCAAATTGTTCTCACGCGCATAGTCAGCAGCACGATCTAGAAGTTTCTTCGCAACGCCACCGCCGCGGAGCTCTTCAGAAACGTATGTATGGTCCATCACCATAACATCGCCAAGAAGTGTCCACGTAATTTCAGCCAGTGTTTTGCCATCTTTCTCATTGCGAAATGCATAAGCATCTCCGCCGAGATCTTTGAATTCAAATTCCATGAGAACAGCCTCCCTTTTAATTGGGTGATACGAATAGGTGAATCGTTCAACAAACCTTGCCTATTTATTGAAACACGGATTTAACTGAATCCACAAGTCCTTTGAAGAATTCTTTGACTTTATCCCAAAAACCAGGATCGATTTCGCCTAATTTTTCTTTAACCTTTGAAGCCATGTCATCCAATTGCTGTGAAAACTTCGAGAAATCAATATCGAGTTTACTAATTCTGTCCATAAGGTCAGTCAGTAGTTGACGATCTGCATCGCTCAGCTCAATTTTGTGTTTCTCTAATTGTTCTTTAACAATTTTTTCAACGTCTTCTTTAGTCGCAGGTTTTTTGTCTGAGATCTGCTGTTTGATATCCGTTAACAATTCAGCGACTTTGTCTTTGTCTACACCTTTTTCAGACAGTTTCGTCGCAACGTCCAATTCATCATTGGCGACATCTGTCCGCTCTTTATCCAACGTTTCACCGCTTACTTCATACGCTTTGTAAATTCCGACTAACGCAGAATGTCCCGTTACTTTTTTTGGCGCTGCCACTTCTACTTTAGCATCTTCAATCCCTGCAGTCAGCATTGCTGTTGCGTACATATCGGGAGTAACTTGAGTTATATTATCTTGCGTGACGATTGAAATTACGAGCCCTTTTCCCGCGTCTTGTCTCATGATTTTCGCTGAAGAATACATGCGGGCATTCGGATCACCGTCTTTTATATACGTAACTAAGTCTTTGCCTGTCACTTCAATTTCTTCAACTTCTGCTTCCTCGTCAACCTTTAGACTCTTTTTCACGCTCGCCTTTTCGTCATCGGAAAGGTTGGCACCGTAAACTACAATTGGCACTCCAAGCTTCTCATTAATCGTTGAATCCGCTGAAGCAATGTTCGGTAACAGCAGTCCTATAGAGAGCATCAATGCAAGACTGGCAGTAAGCGTTCGTTTCATAATCTTACCTCCTTGTTTCCAATACATACGAAATCTGCAGCAAAAAGGTTCCCGTTATACTTTGAGCGACGTCCAGCCATCACGTTGTTCGATTTTGCCGTCTTTCATCAAACGGCCTAAAGCACGTTTAAAAGCACCTTTGCTTAAGCTGAACATTTCCTCGATTTCCTCTGGTGATGATTTGTCGGTGAACGGCATTTTCCCGTTCGTTTCCTGCAAGTATGCAAAAATCATTTCTGCATCGTCACCCATGCGCTCTTGCTTTCGCGGCAGAAGCGATCCGTTTAACGTGCCATCTTCTTGTACATCAATGATTCGGACTGCCAGTTCTTCTCCAAGACGCGGCTCTGCAGTCATTTCGCTAGCGTGTATGAAGATCCGGAAATTATCCGGAATGCTCAGCAGGAAAGCACCTACAGGCAGCAGACGATACGGACGAGCGGTCAAGTTATCATTCATGCGCCATTGTTCAGCAACACCGATAACATCCAGTACGCGTTCTTCCGTTGCCAGACGTCCGAAAATCGTTCCAGCCGGATCCGTGCGAAGTGTCATATACAGCGCATCATCAATCTTCGGCCATAGCTTGCGGACATGCGGCAAGTCCGCTTTGTTCACAAGCACTTCAAAGGCTGCACCGATATCAACATATGCTCCGTATTGGTCATCTACCCGCAATACGCGTGCCCATCCGTATGTTCCCATCGTCATGTGCGGCAATTGCATCGATGCGGCAAGTTCCCCGCGTCGGTTCATGAATAGGAAAACTTCCGGAGTATCTCCTGCTTGTAGTGTTTCCGGTGCTTCAGAAGCGTTCATATACAATTCTGTTCCATCTAAATCGAGTGACCAGCGTGAGCCTTCAAGCTCCAGTACGCGAACTTTTTGAACTGTTCCTGCAAGTGTATTTGTCATCTTATTCTCCCATTTCCTTAAATAATTGTTAGTAAACTTATTCGTTGCGCTGTTTGAGTGCAGTCACGAAGCCTTGGTCTTCGTTCATGGCTTGTACAAGATCGGTTATTCGATCCATCGCGTCCCAGCTCAGGTGATGTTCAATTCCTTCAACATCTCCATATATGTTTTCTTCCTTCACTCCGATAATTCGCAAAAATTGTTCCAGCAATTCATGCCGCTGCACGAGACGTTCGCCAAAATTACGGCCGCGAACGGTTAAGCTGATATCTTTATAGCGTTCATAAAAGACGTAGCCTTCCTTATGCAAACGCTGCGCCATTTTTGTGACGGATGAGGGAAGGACAGCGAGTGATTCTGCGACGTCTGAAACTCTGGCCTGGCCTTTCGCTTCAATTTGCAAGTAAATTTGTTCAATGTAGTCTTCCATACTCGGTGTTGCCAATCCAAGCACCTCCGGTAACATTTTATAGCCAATTATCCTTAAATAATTTTTTCTGTGTTTAACACATTTTATTGCGGGGTATCTAAACAACATAACCAATTCAATCACAATCTCGAAAGGAGTGAAAGACACATGGGTAAATTACTTTGGATTATCATTGTAGCACTAATTGCATTCTGGTTGCTCGGCCTAGTTTTCAAAATCGGTGGTGGACTTATTCATATCTTGCTCGTCATCGCACTAATCGTATTTATTCTTAATATGATTTCAGGTAGACGATCAGTTTAAATAAAGGGATGTCGGGTTTTCTCCGACATCCCTTTATCACGTTTACTGGCTGATTTTTGCATATACAACCGTGTTCCTCAAATGTGTGCCATCAGCCGATCGATCATCATTTTTCAATACAGCTTCCTGTTCAAAGCCTGACCGTTCTGCAACGGCACGGCTTTTTTTGTTGAGCTCATCGCATCTGATTTCAACACGCCGGGCACCTAGTTCATCGAACGCAAACTCCGTAATCCGTTCTACAGCCTCTGTCATGTACCCTTTTCCTTCATATCCATTAGCTAACCAGTAGCCGATTTCAACTTTTGGAATAGTCCAATCGATTCGATGCAACCCGGATGATCCAACGAAGTCACCTGTTTCTTTCTCGAACAAATGCAGTCTTAGATCTTTTTTCATGATGAAATCTGCAATGCTCTGGCGCATCCGCTGTTCTGTGTCCGCCAGATTCTGCGGTTGATACGCCCACTCCATCCATTGCCGCAGAGTCGGCAGTGTCTGCAAAATTGCATTATTGACATCAGAGACGTCATTTAATGACGGCATGCGGATGAGTAACCGTTCCGATTCAAATTGGTCTGGAAAATCCGGGATTTCTTGAACTGTTTGAGAATCCTCGTGATCTTCCCAAACGACGGGTGTTTTCTTCCCAGCCATATAATCTTCTCGAGTGATTCCGTAAGTAATAGCGTCATAAAAACGGTCTTCCTCAGGGGAAAACCATGCTTGCCGCAAGTGCCCCTCTTTTACAAACCCTGACCGTTCAAACGTTTTGCGCATCGCCAAATTGTCATGGCGTGTATGTCCAGCCAATCGGTTTTTTCCTTCCGGCAAGCCGAATACATAGTCTGCCATAAGCCGTAACGCGCTGGCTCCGTACCCTCTGCCGCGATACCGATCTGCGATACGCAAGTCGAATAAAGGGACATCGTCTTGTAAATCATGAATCTTTGCGATGCCCACTTTTTCACCATTGTCATTGACGAGCCAAAATGTTTTAACTTCATCTGACTCGTAACCGCCTTCCCATATCGCCTTTTCAATCAGTTCACGACCTGAGTTTTCTTGCATATGAAATGGCCATGTATTCGTTGTCATGAAGTGGATCAGCTGTTCCTGTTCCACCATTGTCCATTCTTTAAGTTGCATTAGGAAGTTCCTCCAAACGACCGCTTCTTACTTTTGAATTCGCATTAATCTCAGTGAATTCAACACAACTAACAGTGTTGCGCCCATATCTGCAAAGATAGCGATCCATAGCGTCAGCCAGCCTGGGATGACGAGAAGCAGTGCAGCAATTTTTAGTCCTACTGCAAACATAATGTTTTCTTTGATGGTACGCAACGTTTTTCTACTTAATTTCACGGTATATGGCAATTGTTCCAGGTCATCAGCCATCAGTGCAATGTCCGCAGTTTCAAGTGCCGCATCCGTTCCGGCACCTCCCATTGCGATACCCACTGATGCTGCAGCAAGTGCAGGGGCATCATTAATGCCATCCCCAACCATTGCCACGCGCTTTTTACCTTCACTCAATTCACGGATTGCAATGAGTTTATCTTCCGGCATAAGCCCTGCACGCACATCGTCAATTCCTAAACGGGCAGCAATTGCTTGCGCTGTTTTCGGGTCGTCCCCTGTCAGCATGACAGTTGTATCAACACCGATTTCTTTCAAACGGTCAAGGACGAGTTTACTTTCCACTCTAACGGGGTCCGCGACTGCAAATAATCCAGCAAATACACCGTTGATCACAGCGCCCATTACAGATTTACCTTCTGTCTGCATAGTAGCTGCAGTTGTTTTTGCATCTTTCGGCAGTTCTGTCAGTTCCTCCATCCAGCGAAGACTTCCGACAGACACTTTCTTTCCATTTACATCCGCAACAGCGCCTTTACCTGTGACAGATTGGAAGTTTTCAGCTTGCATAACTTCGAGGCTACGCGCTTCTGATGCATTGACAAGTGCACGTGCCAGCGGGTGCTGTGAGAGACGCTCTACTGCCGCGACTGACTGCAGGAGATGCGCTTCTTCCACTCCATTTGCGGTGATAATATCCGTTACCTCTGGATATCCTTTCGTCAATGTACCGGTTTTATCGAATGCAACGGTCTTGATGTGACCCATTTCTTCTAAGTGGACGCCGCCTTTAATGAGCACACCTTGACGCGCTGCATTGCCAATTGCTGTGACGATCGCAACAGGGGTGGATACGACTAATGCACACGGACAACCTACGACTAGAACTGCGAGTCCTTGATAAATCCACGTTTGCCAATCTGCACCGAGAAGTGGCGGAATAACAGCTGTTAGCGCTGCGATAACGATAATCGCTGGCGTATAATATTTTGCAAATTTGTCGATGAATTGTTGCGAAGGCGCTTTTTCAGCTTGTGCGTCTTCAACAAGATGAATGATTTTAGCAATCGTCGTGTCTTCGACTAATTTGGTTACGTTAACTTCAAGGGACCCTTCTTCGTTCAGTGTCCCTGCGAAAACTGTATCATCGATTTCCTTAATGACAGGTACGGATTCGCCGGTAATGGCGGCTTGGTTTACGGTAGAATACCCGGATTGGACCGTACCATCCATCGCAATTTTCTGGCCCGGCTTTACAATTAGGACGTCTCCAACTCGAATATCTTCTGTTGGCAGCTCAAACGTTTCCCCGTTTCTTTTGATAGTTGCTGAAGGGGGCGCGATGTCCACTAAACTGCTAATGGACTGCCGGGCTTTGTTCATGGAATAGGATTCAAGTGCTTCACTAATTGCAAATAGGAGTACGACAACAGCAGCTTCGCGCCATTCCCCAATGATTACGGCGCCGATAATCGCAATGGTCATCAGGGTGTTCATATCAAATTCCAGACGTACGAGGTTTTTGAGCCCATCGATGAACATGGAAGTTCCGCCGACTACTATCGCAATTGCAAAAAGAGCGATTGCCGTTACGTTCGTTTCCCCGTATTTATTGGATAGAAATAAACCTGCCAGAAGAAAGACGAGAGAAATAAGTGAAACAATGTTTTCTCTCCGTTTGAAGAATGGTGTTTTCTGAGTCGGTTTCCGCTGGGATACCGGGACAACCCGGATGCCGTCAAATGCTCCTGCCGATTCAAGTTCACCGACGGTCGCGTCCCCTGCAAACGAAAGTTTACTGGCACCGAAGTTCACAGTCGCCGCTTCTACATGAGGAAGACGGCTGACGTTTTTTTCAAATTTCATCGCACAGTTCGCACAGCTCAAATTCTCCAGACGATATTCGGTTCTGTTTGCTTCAGCCATTCTTTTCACCTTCCATCGTATGTTCGTGCGCAATTTTAACAAGCTGTAGAACGTGATCATCCGCAAGTGAGTAATAGACCATCTTCCCCCGCCGTTCCGAGTGTGCTAATCCATTTTCTTTTAAATAGCGGAGATGATGAGAAGCGGTTGCGTTGGAAGCGCCAATGATCGCTCCCACGTCACATACACAAAGCTCTTGCTTCAATGTGAGTGAAAAAGCGATTTTAAGCCGCGTTTCATCTGCCAGCGCTTTAAAGAGCTGCACCATATCCCCAACACGCGGTAATTCTTCTTGAATTTCAACTACTAGCGAGTCATGAATTATCTGTTCATCGCACGTATCGATCATTTTCAATTTCATCATCCTCCTTATCATTCAAATGTCCGTTTGATTGTAAAGTTAGTATATGCGTTATTCTGACGATTTGCAACTAATATCAAACGTCGGTTTGAATGATCGTGAATTACGTTTCCACTTGCTGCACTGAATCGCTTCGCAAAGCGAAGCACACCAATTAAATTTTGGTTTTGATTGGTAAAGTGCATTTTTTTCGCGATTTAGGGAGTTGTAGGAGGCGTGGAGTACCGCGGGCAGGGTGGGGGCATGGTGTGCTCGGTGGACGCGGTGTTTATGAGCGTATTTTGAGTTTTATGAGCGGAATTCGTTGGTTATGATCATATTTCGGGATTTATGAGCGCATTCTTGGGGTTATGATCAATTTCCGGGATTTATGAGCACTATCTCAGATTTATGAGCTTTTATTGATTTTTATGAGCATCTGCTTTCATAAAGGCAACATCAGCAGCTCAATCGGTCACTTATCCGAACCTAAACAAAAAACAGGGGCAACTAACACCCCTGCTTCATCCGCTTATTTCGCTTATTTCGCTTCCAGTGTCAACACGTGCCCGTCTTTCACATCACCCGTCAAAACAGTCTCATGGAAATCTCCTCGGACCCAATCATCCGCTTGGTCATGGAACCATTGCGACTTTACGTGGCCGCTTTGTCCCGGCCCTACAATATGATAGGCCTTTGATAAGTCATCCAAATCAGCAACGAAACGCCATGAAGCACCGTGATTGGCACTCCCATCGTCTTTGAAAGATGCAGCTTGAACGGTAATCCCCGATCCGCCAACAGGCTGCTTTTTCGGATCCAGGAAACGTGCTAATATCGGTGAAGCGCCAGATAACGGATGCGGGAATACGAGCTGATGGAAATCTCCCCACTTCCACTTCTCCGATTTATCTCCATACTCTTCTTTTAGACTTGCGATCGTCTTTTCAAAAGCATCAAATACCCATTGGTCAACTCCTCCATACTCAGCTACCCAAGATGAGGGGTCACCGTTATATGCATTTCGAAGGAATTGATCCGTCAGTTGCGGCTTTCCTGGCATGAATTCGTAAACGTCTGCAGGCATATCTGAGGCAAACATGGTGACCGGTAATTGTTTCATAAGTTTATGGAAGATGAGCGGTTGGGGAGCGTCTGCTGAATCCACTTGATCCCACTCTTTCATTTCATCTAAAATTTTCGTGTAACTACCTTTTCGGTCCAGCTTTTCAATGGATCCAATGAGCGAGTTTAAAAATTCTTCAGCATGTAAATTCTTTTGATCCATTTGTAAGTTCATCATGTCTTTTGCAGTGAAATCATCCCCATCGCGAAGCACTTCCGCAATCCGCTCATAGCGGTAAGGCTGTGCCCAAAACTTCGTAATGTGGTACGGGTACTTTTCATCTACTACTTCATTGTTTGCGGTGGCAATGAATCCTTCGTCAGGGTTCACTAGAGTTGGCAATTCATCATACGGAACATAGCCATCCCATCCGTATTCCGATGAATTCCCTGGAACCGGCAGCTGGGCATCGCCTTTTTTACGGATTGGTATTTTCCCGTTGGCTTTGAAAGCAATCGTTCCATCTGTCGAGGCGAAGACAAAGTTTTGTGCAGGTGCACTGAACGATTCCAAAGCTGTTTCAAAGGACTCCCAGTCGTCCGCTTTGTTCAAGTCCATAATCGCTTCAAGCTCATTGCTCGGTTCCAGTGCCGTCCATTGCATCGAGAACACCGCGTCCGGTTTTTCATTTTCATAAATGATGTCTGTAATGATTGGCCCGTGCCTAGTGACGAGAACTTCAAACGGGACATCTTCTTCGTCCTTCACTTTGATGGTTTCATTACGGATTTCGGCTTGCTCCCATTCATCATCGTATTGGAATTGAGTTGGATCGTCAGGATTTGGTATTTCGATATAGAGATCTTGAACGTCCGGACCCACGTTTGTTACGCCCCATGCGACTTTCTCGTTATGACCGAGAATGATGCCAGGAATCCCTGCAAAAATGACACCGCTGACATTCTGTTCGGGTGACTTCAGGTGAATTTGATGCCAAATCGACGGTGTGCTGAGTCCTAAATGAGGATCATCCGCTAGCAGCGGCATTCCTGATTTTGTTTTATCACCCGATACAACCCAGTTGTTGCTTCCGTTAAATTCATGTGGAAGTAACTCGGGATCAAACTGCCCCGTCACTTGAACGGAATTTTTTAGATTTGCTTCCATAATGGATTTCGCATTTTCCGGATAGGTAATGAACAAATCCTGTGCTTTCTCTTCCGAATACTGATTGAGCGCCCAGTGCCTCATAGCTTGCGGCGTCCACTTCCCGCCAAGGTCATAGGCCATATACTTTCCGATTGTCAAAGAGTCAATTGGTGTCCATGGCTCTGGTTCATAGCCCAGCAAACTGAATTCAAAGGACAGCTTGCCATTGTTTTTGACTTCGTCCATGAATGCATTCACGCCATCTGCATACCATTCCAATACTTGTTTGGCATCATCGCCATATGTGTCGAATGATTTCTCGGCTGCGTTTCTCAGGCTGAATGTGCGGAATTGTTTGTCGGTGTCAATCGCTTTCGCACCAACTACTTCAGAGAGTCTGCCACTCGCCTGTCTCCGCGCGAGATCCATTTGAAAAAGTCGATCTTGCGCATGGACATAGCCTTGCGCGCGATATAAATCGGCGTCGGACATTGCCTCCAAATGAGGGACACCATTTTCATCTCGGGTCACGGTAACGTCTTCATCCAGAACAGAGAGTTGAACGTTTCCTTCAATCATCGGCTTCGATTTCCCTATGTAAACGTTTACAAAAATAAGTGCAGCTGCAGCAACGACGACTAGTACCGCGAGAATCCATAGAAGAATCTTCAGCGGTTTGCCCATTCTCTTTTTATGCTGTGCATGTTTTGCCATGGAACTCTCCCCCATTCCTATTTTTTCACAGTACCTATCTATATTCGTTGCAAAACTATAAAATCCCTTTCAAATTTGAAAGGGACTGGGTGGTGTGGATTGGATTGGGTATGAGCAGGTGTGCTTGTTTATGAGCGGTTTCATGAGTTTATGATCACGTCTCGAGCTTTATGAGCGGGTTCACCGGTTTATGAGCACTTCCCACGCTTTATGAGCGTTTCCACAAGTTTATGAGCACTTCTCACGCTTTATGAGCGTTTCCACAAGTTTATGAGCACTTCTCACGCTATATGAGCGGATTCACCGGTTTATGAGCACTTCCCACGCTTTATGAGCGGGTTCACCGGTTTATGAGCACTTCCCACGCTTTATGAGCGTTTCCACAAGTTTATGAGCACTTCCCACGCTTTATGAGCGATTTCACACTTTTATGAGCACTTCCCACGCTTTATGAGCGGGTTCACCTGTTTATGAGCACTTCCCACGCTTTATGAGCGGATTCCCCAGTTTATGATCACTTCCTGGTGTCTGGCTCAGCGGTAGTCTTATTTTCCGCTTCGGGCGTGGTGCCATGAATGACTTCATACAATTCATCTTCCACTGAAATCTCCGCGAGTTCTACTTTTGAGCGATACGCGGCGCGAATAATAAGATGGCCTGCGACAGGAGCTGTGAGGAATACGAAGACGATT
>JARIBI010000133.1 GCA_029257435.1 Sporosarcina sp.
GCAGTGTCAGTTGTAGCATCTGGAAACTTGTCTGATGAAGATATTCATCTGAAATCAAAAGACGAACTGAATGATCTTGCAAAATCATTTAATGAAATGAAACAAAGCCTAAGGACTCTTATTGGAGGAGTGAATGATAACGCTTTGCACCTGACGGCATCTGCAGAAGAGTTGTCTGCGAGCACGTACGAAGTATCCCAGTCTTCTGAAGAAATGGCGAAGTCGATAGACTCTGTTGCCCAAGGTGCACAATTATCAGCATCTGCAGCAGGAGAAAGTTCAATTGCAATGGAAGAAACAGCTGTAGGAGTGCAGCGTATTGCGGAATCTGCAACTCAACTTAACGATAGTGCTGAAAAGACGATGCATATCGCTACAGAGAGCGGTCAAACAATTGAAACAGCGAAAGAGCAAATGGATATTATCTTCCAATCGTCTACTCAGACATCTGAACAGATTCAACGGTTGAGCCGTCAATCTGAAGAGATTGAAAATATTACGAATGTCATTACTGGGATTACAGAGCAAACCAACTTGCTGGCACTTAATGCGGCAATTGAAGCAGCTCGCGCTGGGGAGCATGGAAAAGGATTTGCAGTCGTCGCGGATGAAGTGCGCAAACTGGCAGAGGAATCGAAAAAGTCCGCAAGTCAGATTGTCGAGTTAACGATGGCAATTCAGACGGATACGAAAAACGTAGAACAATCGGTTACTGAGAGTATGGTGAATGTAGAACAAGGTGTTCGCGTTATTGAAGACGCTGGCCGCACATTCTTGGAAATTGTCAAAGCTGTTCAAATCATGTCCAATCAAATTGCGGAAATCTCCGCAGCAACGGAGCAGATTTCTGCAAGTGCGGAGGAAGTATCTGCCTCCGTGAATGAAATTGCAGGCCAAGCAACGAGTGCTTCTGCGCAAACGGAGCAGAACGCGGTGGCGATGGAAGAGCAGATGGCAACAATCGAGGAAATCAATGCAGTGGCACAGGATTTAAGCAACAAAGCTGTGGATCTGCAGGAAATGATTCAGCAGTTTACAATCTAACCGTCAAATCGAAGTCCTTTTGTCCGCACTGCGGGCAGAAGGGCTTTTTAGTGTATCTGGAAGTCAATCTATTCAAGGACACTCCTCATAAAAGAGAAAAAGATCAGCTGGGTGTTTTGAACAGCCGACCTTTTGGAAGGGTCAATAGGTAGGTCAACGCCGCTTTCCTTAAATGGTTAGGTTATGGATAGTAGTTATGAAAGGAAACAAAGTAAACTGCGCTTATTCACTTCGTGTTTCAGCAGTTGAATAAACTCCGAACATAGTTCTAGTTCCATGGCTTTTACATAAGATAGGATAAGCAAATCATCGGGGAGTCTGTTCACAAGCACGACACCTTCTTCCTACAGAGTTATTTTCATCTTCCCCAGGGCATGAGGAAAGCGGGTCGACTCTAACTTATCAGATAACAAATAAAAGAACAACCGTTCGATTGTCCACATCATTTGGTGGATAAAATGTGGACAAGCTGTTCATAGAGGCTGCCAGGACTGTTCCAATCAAGGGGATAACGTGGAAAAGGTTATACACATTTGTGGACTGCGCGAATTTTGTCGAAAAGTTTTCTGACTTATTTTAAAATCTTGATCAAAAATTTAATAGAAAATTGCAATGTGCAATATATCGCGTCGTGAAAGCATTGTAAGCGTATACATTTTCACTATTTATTCTAAATTGAAAAACAATTGCAAAAACACGGTTGACTCTTTATTTCTTTCGCTATATGATTACAACAATCTACTTCAGCAAAAGGCTGGTTCAACTGCCTGGCTGCTGAAATCATCGTTCACCCGTTGGTGCCATTGTGAGGAGTGAGTTTCATTGAGAAGTGACATGATAAAGAAAGGTGTCGATCGTGCACCGCATCGAAGTCTGCTATATGCGACTGGCGTTCGATCGAGAGATATGGAGAAACCATTCATTGGAGTATGCAACTCATACATTGATATCATTCCCGGTCATATGCATTTAAACAAATTTGCGGAAGTCGTGAAAGAAGCGATTCGCGAAGCGGGAGGTATCCCGTTCGAGTTCAATACGATTGGTGTAGATGACGGAATTGCGATGGGGCATATCGGCATGCGTTATTCATTGCCAAGTCGTGAACTTATTGCCGATTCAGCAGAAACAGTCATTAACGCACATTGGTTTGACGGTGTGTTCTACATTCCGAATTGTGACAAAATCACACCAGGGATGCTGATGGCAGCAGTTCGTACGAATGTACCTTCTGTATTCGTCTCAGGAGGTCCAATGGAAGGCGGGACTTCAGCTGACGGAAAACCGTTATCTCTCGTATCCGTGTTCGAAGGAGTCGGCTCATACAAACAAGGGACCATGACAGCTGAAGAACTGCTCGATATCGAGCAAAGCGCGTGTCCGACATGCGGCAGCTGTTCAGGGATGTTTACCGCGAACTCCATGAACTCACTAATGGAAATGCTAGGTGTGACGGTGCCGGATAACGGCACAATCATTGCAACTTCTGATGAGCGTCATCGGCTCATTAAAGAGGCAGCCCAGCATCTCGTGAGAATGGTAAAGGAAGACATTAAGCCGAGAGACATCATTACAAAAGAGACGATTGACGATGCGTTTGCTCTTGATATGGCGATGGGCGGATCCACGAATACAGTCCTTCATACACTGGCAATTGCACACGAAGCTGAAATTGAGTACGATGTCCGCGATATTAATGAAGTCGCAAAACGGATTCCGTATTTATCGAAAATCAGTCCAGCGTCGGATTATACAATGCACGACGTCCATCTGGCAGGCGGCGTCAGCGCCATTATAAAAGAGCTTTGTGAAATTGAAGGTGCGGTCCATCCAGATCGGATGACCATCACCGGAAAGTCACTCTATGAAAATGTGAAAGACCGGCCGATTAAGAACGATCAAGTGATACGTCATAAGGAAAATGCTTATAGTCCAGTTGGAGGTCTTTCCGTTCTATTTGGAAATATTGCCCCTGACGGCGGCGTCATCAAAGTCGGTGCTGTCGATCCTTCTATTAAAGAATTTAAAGGTGAAGCGATTGTCTTTGAATCTCAGGAAGCAGCTCAAGAAGGCATTGACGATGGTACTGTGCAAGCAGGTCACGTCGTAGTCATTCGCTACGAAGGCCCTAAAGGTGGACCGGGAATGCCGGAAATGCTGGCGCCGACCGCAGCGATTGCAGGCCGGGGACTTGGAACAAAAGTAGCTTTAATTACGGATGGCCGATTTTCAGGAGCGTCCCGAGGTATTTCCATCGGACATATTTCTCCAGAAGCAGCTGAAGGCGGTCCAATCGCCCTTGTGGAAAATGGAGATGTCATTGCCATTGACTTAACCAATCGGACAATCGAATTGGAAGTCGATGAAGCAGAACTCACGAAACGGAAAAGCCAATTGAAACCATTTGAACCGAAAATTAAAAAAGGGTATCTTGCCCGTTATTCCAAATTAGTGACATCCGCCAGTACGGGCGGCGTTATGAAAATTTAATAGACGAACTCGATGATGAGGTAAAAGTGTTTGGGTCCTGTATTCCCAGAGAGCCGGTGGTGCTGGAAACCGGTAATACAGCCAACGCGATATCGCCTCGGAGTGAACAGCTGAACTAAGTAAGCTGTTTCGGGCAGTTGTGCCCGTTATGAAATAAGGATGCGATTCAATCGCGTCCATGAGGCGGTGAACGTTACCGTGAACAAGGGTGGTACCATGAAAGCTTTTTCATCCCTTGCGCAATATTTTTTTGCGCGGGGAGAAAAGGCTTTTTATTTTTGAGTGAACCTGGATTCTGAGTGGGGCCATATAAAGAACGATGATGACAAGGAGAGATGCAAATGAGTACGGAATTGAAGTTGAAAACGACGCCAGAGGTTAAGGAGAATGATGCTGTTCCGAAGCAGCCGGCCAATGGATCAGATGTTTTGATCCGTTCCTTGAAGGAACAGCAAGTTGAAATCATTTTCGGATATCCAGGCGGTGCAGTACTTCCAATTTACGATGCACTGTATCAAAATCCAATTCAACACATTTTAGCCCGACATGAACAAGGGGCGATTCATGCTGCTGAAGGGTATGCCAGAGTTTCAGGCAATCCCGGCGTGGTAATCGCCACATCTGGACCAGGCGCAACCAACCTTGTCACAGGTATTACAGATGCCATGATGGATTCCATTCCACTCGTTGTATTCACCGGTCAAGTTGCAAGCAGCGTCATCGGAACTGATGCTTTTCAGGAAGCGGATATTATTGGGATTACGCAACCAATCACAAAGCATAACTACCAAGTAAGCAGAGTAGAAGATCTGCCACGGATTATTAAAGAAGCGTTTCATATTGCATCGACCGGCAGACCAGGACCTGTTGTCGTAGATATTCCTAAAGACATCGCTACAGCTTCTGCAGAAAACGTCCCGGAAGCTCCAAGTGAACTTAATTTACCTGGATATCAGCCTACTCTTCACCCTAATTACCTGCAAATTCAAAAAACTATCGCACTCATTAAGCAAGCAAAACGGCCAGTGATTTTAGCTGGTGCTGGGGTTTTGCACGCAAAAGCGACTGAACAATTAAAAGAATTCGCTGAAGTGAATCGAATTCCAATTGCCAATACGCTACTTGGATTAGGCAGTATCCCAGGGGATCACGAACTATTCCTCGGAATGGCGGGCATGCATGGAACGTATACGTCGAACATGGCACTCAGTGAATGCGATGTACTTATTAATATCGGCGCAAGGTTTGACGATCGACTAACCGGGAACTTAAAACGCTTTGCACAAAATGCTGCGGTTGTTCATATCGATATCGACCCTGCAGAAATCGGAAAAAACGTACCGACTGCCATTCCGATTGTGGCGGATGCGAAAGAGGCATTGACTGCATTATTGAAGCATCCAGCGTGTGAACCGGATACCGAAGTTTGGTTAACGAAATTAGAAAGCCTGACAAAGAACTTCCCGCTTTGGTATGTGGAAGATCCAGAGCATCTGCTTCCTCAACAAGCCCTTGAGCTGATCCACAAGATTACAGAAGGAGATGCGATTGTGACGACGGATGTCGGACAGCACCAAATGTGGACTGCTCAGTACTATGGATTGAATTATGCGGATCGCTGGGTCACGTCTGGCGGTCTCGGAACGATGGGCTTCGGGTTTCCAGCAGCTATTGGGGCACAACTCGCAAAACCGGACGCTCGCGTAATTGCAGTTGTCGGTGATGGTGGCTTTCAAATGACTGCACAGGAATTGTCACTGCTTCAAGAACTCCGGATTCCAGTGAAAGTCGTAATCTTGAACAACGAAGCACTCGGAATGGTGCGGCAGTGGCAGCAGACGTTTTTCGAAGAACGTTATTCACAATCACTAATTCCAATCCAGCCCGATTTTGTGAAGCTTGCAGAAGCTTACGATTTAAAAGGTTACCGCATTAGTAACGCTTCAGAAGCAGAAGCCGTGTTTAAAGAAGCGTTGTTATCGGATGAACCCGTTTTGATTGACTGTCGTGTGAAACGTATGGAAAACGTCTATCCGATGGTTGCACCGGGGAAAGGAATTCAAGAAATGATTGGAGTGAGTGCGCCATGAAACGAGTCATCACAGTAACAGTTATTAACCAAAGCGGCGTGCTGAACCGAGTCACCGGATTGCTCATGAAGCGGCAATTCAACATTGAAAGTATTACGGTTGGTCACACGGAGCAATCGGGGATGTCGAAAATGACGTTTATCGTCCATGTGGAGGATGAACGCAAAATCGAGCAACTCGTGAAACAGCTACAAAAGCAAATCGACGTCATTAAGGTGAATGATATTACCGACAAGTCGATTGTGTTGCGGGAGTTGGCGTTAGTGAAAGTGACGTCTCCGCCACATGCAAGGGGGGAGATGAACAGCCTGGTCGAACCGTTCCGGGCGACGGTCGTCGATTCCGGAAAGAACATCGTGACGTATCAAGTGACAGGGGATCCGGAAAAGATTGACGCGTTCATCGCCTTGCTGAAGCCATATGGCATCAAAGAGCTCACACGAACAGGCACGGCAGCATTCGTCCGAGAAGTCCAAAAAGCTCCATCGCCACTGTTATCGATTTTGAAATAGTTTGTTAGACAGTGGTGATTTACGCTTCAGACGGACGCGGGCCTACAGGATGTAGGTCATGCAACCGTTGCCGCAGGACGCGGCGAACTTAGGTTGTTTCCATTAGTATCCCTCCGGAGTCGCCGTCTTACGCTACAATCAACGAATCGTGTTAGCAATACGTAAACATCTTGAAAAATGATTCAAAAAATAAAAAATAAACCCACAAACCCTAGGAGGAACTTATTATGACAAACATGTATTATAACCAGGACATCAACGAGAACGTATTGGACGGCAAGAAAATCGCGGTCATCGGCTACGGTTCACAAGGTCACGCACATGCGCAGAACTTGAAAGACTCGGGATTCGATGTGGTCGTAGGAATTCGTCCAGGGAAGTCATTTAACAAGGCAAAAGAAGATGGTCTTGAAGTAGCAACTGTTGCTGAAGCGTCAGAGCAAGCAGACGTGATCATGGTATTGCTTCCTGATGAGCGCCAAAAGCAAGTATATGAAGAAGAAATCGCGCCAGCATTAAAAGCGGGCAAAGCACTTGCCTTCGCACACGGATTCAACATCCACTTCGGTCAGATCAAACCGCCAGCTGATGTTGATGTATTCCTAGTCGCACCAAAAGGACCAGGACATCTCGTACGACGGACTTTCGTTGCAGGCGCAGGCGTTCCGGCACTATTCGGAGTGTATCAAGATGCATCAGGTACAGCCCGCGAGACAGCTCTTGCGTATTCGAAAGGGATTGGATCTGCCCGAGGCGGAGTTCTTGAAACATCATTTGAAGAAGAGACAGTAACGGATCTATTTGGGGAGCAAGCGGTCCTTTGCGGTGGGTTAACTTCACTTATCAAAGCAGGATTTGAAACACTTGTAGAAGCGGGATACCAACCGGAACTTGCTTATTTCGAAACGCTCCATGAAACGAAACTCATCGTTGACTTGATGTATGAAGGCGGAATGGCAGGAATGCGTTACTCAGTTTCAGATACAGCTGAATGGGGCGATTTCGTTTCAGGACCACGCGTCATCGATGCAGATACGAAAGCTCGTATGAAGTCGATCTTGGAAGATATCCAATCCGGGAAGTTCGCAAAAGAATGGATCCAGGAAAACGAAGATGGCCGTCCGAACTTCAACCGCATTGAAAAAGAAGAAGCCGGACATCAGCTTGAAGAAGTCGGTGAAAAACTGCGCGCAATGATGCCGTTTGTTGCAAAAGGATTGAAAAAAGAGGAAGAGGTGACTGCAGGTGCGACGAATTGACTTTTTCGATACAACACTGAGGGATGGCGAACAGTCAGCAGGCATTAACTTAAATACGGCGGAAAAGCTTGAAATCGCACGCCAGCTGGAACGTCTTGGCGCATCGGTGATTGAAGCGGGCTTTCCCGCTTCATCCCCCGGCGACTTCGAAGCAGTTCAACGCATCGCATCAACCGTAAAAAACTCTACAGTGACGGGCTTAGCCCGTGCTGTCAAGAGTGATATCGATACTTCATGGGATGCGTTAAAAGGCGCAGAACAGCCTCACTTACACGTGTTCCTCGCAACTTCACCCATTCATATGGAATATAAATTGAAAAAGACACCGGATCAGGTCGTGGATATCGCAGTGGAAGCGGTCAAATATGCCCGCTCTAAATTCCCTCTCGTTCAATGGTCCGCTGAAGATGCGTTCCGTTCAGATCCAGCATTTCTTGTCCGAATCTTGAACGAAGTCATCACAGCGGGGGCGACCACAGTAAACATTCCGGATACCGTCGGATATGCATCTCCACAGGAATACGGAGCCCTCTTCCGTTTCTTGAAAGAGAATGTTCGCGGGATTGATCGTGTGAAACTTTCTGCGCATTGTCATGATGACTTAGGAATGGCTGTCGCAAATTCAATCGCTGCAATCGAAAATGGAGCCGATCAAGTAGAAGGTACGATCAATGGGATTGGTGAGCGTGCGGGCAACGCAGCGCTTGAAGAAATCGCCGTGGCACTTCATATTCGAAAAGACTTCTACAACTTGGAAACAGGCATTCATTTAAATGAAATCAAACGAACGAGCGAATTGGTCAGCCGATTGACGGGAGTCATGATCCAGCCGAATAAAGCGGTTGTCGGTAAAAATGCATTTGCACATGAATCGGGGATTCATCAAGATGGCATGTTAAAAAATCCAGAGACCTATGAAATTATTACACCTGCACTTATTGGGGCAGCCAAGGAACCGCTAGCTCTCGGGAAACACTCAGGACGCGCAGCATTTAAAGATCGCGCCATTTCAATGGGCTTTACGTTAAGTGACGATCAGCTAAACGAAGTGTTTGCGGAGTTCAAGGAGTTAGCAGATAAAAAGAAAGAGATTACGGAAGATGATCTATTCGTACTCTTCACAAGACAACAGCTTGAGCATACGGATACTCCGATTTATGACTTGGAAAGTATCCAAGTACAGTATGGAACGAATAACGTACCGACTGCGACTGTTACGAGCTCCACTCCTGAAGGAAAAACAATCAGTGTCGCAACGACGGGTGCCGGATCGGTTGAAGCGATTTTCAATACCTTGGAATTGCTTGTCAAAGGCGATGTGCACATTCTTGATTACCAAGTTTCTTCTATTGGTAAAGGACGGGATGCACTTGGTCAGGCGGTTGTGAATTTGAACTTCAATGGAAAGCAGTTAACAGGAAGAGGGATTGCACAAGACGTTTTGGAAGCATCGGCGAAAGCCTACTTGAATGCGATTAATCGCCAACTGGTGCGTCAGTCATTGGAAACTCAAAAAGAACTTGCGGTTGAAACTGTAAATTAATCCTATAAGGAGGAGACGACGATGGAAAAACGTATCGCAGTATTACCCGGTGACGGGATTGGTCCAGAAGTAATCAGTTCTGCAGTGAAGGTGCTTGAAGTAATTGCTAGAAGATTTCATCATTCGTTCGAATTTGTCTATGGGTCTATCGGCGGGGCTGCAGTAGATGCCTATGGCACACCGCTTCCAGATGAAACGATTGCACTTTGTGAGAAGAGTGATGCTGTGCTACTTGGCGCGGTCGGAGGTCCAAAATGGGATCAAAACCCTGCTGAAACTCGTCCGGAAAAAGGGTTGCTTGCCATTCGTAAACACTTTGGGCTGTTTGCAAACATTCGTCCCGTAAAGGCGGTACCAGCAATTCTCCATCGTTCTCCTTTGAAAGAGGATCTTGTGAAAGATGTTGATCTAGTCATCGTTCGCGAACTGACAGGGGGCCTGTATTTCGGTGAACCAAGTAGGAAAACACATGATGCTGCTGTTGATACACTTGTTTATACGCGAGTGGAAATCGAACGGATTGTCCGGTCTGCTTTTAACCTCGCACGAATGCGGCGCGGAAAAATAACGTCTGTTGATAAAGCGAACGTACTGCAGTCAAGCCGATTATGGAGGGAAGTGGTCGAGGAAGTCCGTACTGGCTATCCCGACATTGAAGTCGAACACCAACTCGTCGATTCTGCTGCAATGAAACTGATTACAAACCCAGCCACATTCGATGTCATTGTGACAGAGAACATGTTCGGAGATATTTTGAGTGATGAAGCATCAGTCATTACAGGGTCTCTTGGGCTATTGCCTTCAGCAAGTGTCCGGACGGACGGTTTTGGGTTATACGAACCGGTCCACGGGTCTGCGCCAGATGTAGCGGGAAAGGGACTTGCAAATCCAGCTGCGACTATGTTGTCCGCTGCGATGATGATGCGTCAATCATTTGGAATGGAAGAAGAAGCTGCAGCGATCGAGCAAGCCGTTCAGACGGTTTATGAAGAAGGTCATTGTACTGCAGATCTTGCAGGTTCAGGTGTCCGTCCAATGTCGACAGAGCAATGGGCGGCACGCGTTGCTGAAGAAGTGGATATCCAGTCCGTTTCAAACAGTATCATGTGTTCGTACGTATAACTAATCAACCGCGGCGTCCTGCATGCTGCCACTCATGGAAAGGGGAATTGGAAATGGTAAAAACAATTATTGAAAAGGTTTGGGATCGACATGTCGTGACAGAAGAAGAAGGGAAACCTGATTTGCTCTACATCGACCTCCATCTCCTCCATGAAGTGACTTCTCCGCAAGCGTTTGAAGGATTACGGCTTGCAGGCCGGCAAGTGCGGCGTCCGGAACGATGTTATGCGACGATGGACCATAACGTCCCGACACGCAATATTGAAACAGTCAGCGATCCGACTGCTCAGAAACAAATGACGACACTTGAAAAGAACTGTGAAGAATTCGGGATTGAACTTGCGCATATGACACATCCAGACCAAGGGATTGTCCACATTATCGGACCTGAACTTGGGCTAACACAGCCTGGCCGCACTATTGTTTGCGGAGACAGCCATACATCCACACATGGTGCGTTCGGTGCGATTGCGTTCGGGATCGGTACGAGTGAAGTGGAGCACGTATTATCGACGCAAACACTTTGGCAGCGCCGCCCTAAGACGATGGAAGTGAAAATTTCAGGAGAGTTGGGTACGGGTGTGACAGCGAAAGATGTGATTCTCGCTGTCATTGCAGAATTCGGTATTGATGTTGGCACAGGGCATATCATTGAATTTACAGGCGAAGCCATCCGAAACTTGTCGATGGAAGAACGGATGACAATTTGCAACATGTCGATCGAAGCGGGAGCGAAAGCTGGATTGATCAGCCCGGATGAAACAACTGTTGAGTATTTAAGAGGCCGCCGACACGTTCCTGAAGGTGAAGCGTTTGAAACGGCTGCGGCAGAATGGCTGGCACTTGCGACAGATGAAGGGGCGGTCTATGACACAACGCTGACTCTTGATGCAACTGAAATTGAACCTTATGTAACATGGGGAACGAACCCGGCGATGGGAACAGGTATTAGTGGCCGCGTACCGTATGCGTCTGATTATGCATCACCATCTGACAAAGAAGCGTTGAAAAAAGCAATCGCTTATATGGGACTGGAAGAAGGGATGCCGCTATCTGATATTTCCATCCAGCATGTTTTTATCGGGTCGTGTACGAATGCTCGTCTAAGTGACTTGCGTGCAGCCGCGGCAATTGTGCAAGGAAAGCAAGTTCATCCGGCCGTCACTGCGATTGTCGTGCCGGGATCACGTTCTGTAAAACGGCTTGCAGAACAAGAAGGACTGGACGAAGTATTTAAAGCGGCTGGGTTTGAATGGCGTGAGTCCGGATGCAGTATGTGTCTTGCAATGAATGATGACGTCGTTCCTGCAGGAGAACGCTGTGCATCTACGTCAAACCGGAACTTTGAAGGACGCCAAGGTGCTGGAGCGCGGACGCATCTAGTCAGCCCGGCGATGGCGGCAGCTGCTGCAATTGCAGGGCGGTTTACAGATATTCGAAAAGTACCTGCGCTGCAGGGCTGAAGGGAGGAGCGTACTTATGGAACCGATTAATATTGTCACAAGTGTTATGACTCCGTTAGACCGAAAAAACGTCGATACGGACCAAATCATTTCCAAAGAGTTTTTGAAGCGAATTGAACGTACTGGATTTGGAAAATATTTGTTCTATCATTGGCGGTTTGACAGTGAAGGCAATCCAAATGCTGACTTTGTTCTGAATGAGCCTAGATTTGAAGGCTCGAAAATTTTAGTAGCGGATGAAAACTTCGGTTGCGGCTCTTCCCGGGAGCACGCTCCATGGGCCATTCTGGATTACGGATTCCGAGTCGTAATCGCACCGGGATTTGCGGATATCTTCTATAGTAATTGTTTCAAAAATGGCATCTTACCGATTCGACTCGCTCAAAGCGAAATCGATTCCCTACTTGCAGATGGTCAAAAAAATCCGATTCAACTAACTGTGAACTTAGAGCGTCAGACGGTCACTCGTACAGACACGGAAGAAATCCTGGCTTTTGATATTGATCCGTATTCACGGCAGATGTTGCTGAATGGCTGGGACGAAATCTCTCTTACTTTCCAATATGAAGACCAAATCGCCGCCTATGAAGAACGCATTGCCCGTTGAGATAACGGGCTTTTTTTCGTAATAAAGGATATTCATAGAAGCGTGACGAAATTTTGCAGGTACAACAATCTGATTATTGGGGGGATTTGATTGAGAAATGAAGATTTGCTGCTCATACCTGGACCGACGCCAGTCGTCGATTCCATTTACGATGCATTGGGTGAGGAAACTCGTGCTCATACAGATCCACGATTTGTAAGCCGATTTAAATTAGCCATTGAACGTACAAAGCGAATTTTAAATACGGATGGGGAAGTATTCATCGTCGCAGGATCCGGGACACTTGCTATGGAAATGGCGCTCGTTAACACAATTGCCCCGGGGGAAAAGCTCTTAATCATCAGTCATGGGTATTTTGGGGATCGTTTCATTAAACTCGGACAAGCATTCGGAATTAAAATTGACTTATTGCAGGCAGAGTGGGGCAAACAAGTCGATTTGAATCATGTCAAAGAACATTTAGAGAAAAACCAATACAAAGCGGTCACTGTGACGCATGCCGATACGTCAACGGGCGTTCAAGCAAGTTTAGGTGAATTGATTCCGCTTATTAAACAGCACGGTGCGTTGGCTATAGTTGACGGAGTATGTGCAACAACAGCGATGCCGGAAGATATGCAGCACAATTATGCAGGCCCAGACACTGCAATCGACATTGTCTTAACCGGTTCGCAAAAAGCGATCGGTGTCCCGCCAGGCGTTGGCATCGTGGCATTTAGTCAAGCTGCGTTGAACGCGCGAAACGAAATGAAATCGGTATCCGCTTATTATTGTGATATCCACAACTGGATCCCTGTCATGCATGATCCCTTCAAATATTTTGCAACACCGCCTGTCAATATGATCTACGCGCTTGAAGAAGGGTTACGTATTGTTGAAGAAGAAGGTCTCAAAGAACGTTACGTCCGACATAAAGCTTACGGACGTGCTGTTCGCTCTGCGCTGCGAGTTTATGGCATGGTGCCGCTGGCTGAAGAAAAAGACGCAGCACCGACATTGAGCTGTATCTATTATCCGGAAGGTGTAGACGATGCCGGATTCCGGGCCGAGTTAGCTAAAGAAGGTGTGATTTTATCAGGCGCGCTTGCACATCTAGCTGGAAAAGCTTTCAGAATCGGCCATATGGGCAACACCACACCAGATATGCTCGAAACCGCTATCCGAAAAATCGGCGATGCCTTGCACAAGTACGGGCATGACGCGGCAGTTGAAGAGGCGGTGTCCGTATTGCAGGAAACGTTGGGTTCGTTGTCTGCGTAATGAGATGAATTCATAGTTTAATGGAAACTGGTTAACTATAGAGATGCAAAAAGAAAAAGTTCAAAGATAAGCGCATGGGATTCCACTAGGGGATTTCCATGCGTTTTTGCGGTTCTTTAGGCGTCTCCCATTTCAAACTAGCCATTGGACCATATACTGAAGAAATACAGTCATTGATGACTTATCAGAAAGCTATGGAAATCAAATGAATGAGGTGGAGGAATGAATGAAGAAAAGGAGAAATTCCAATCAGACGATGGGAAGTCGTTTCCGGGCCGTACTTATTCTGAAGTCCTTCTAAAACCACTGTTTGAAGAGCAAAGAAATTATTTCTTTTATGCTATGCTTGCTGTGCATTATGCCCATACAATTATGCTATCTGAACAAAAAATTATAAAAAAGACTGAGGCCGAAGCAATTTTAAGTGCTATCGAAGCGATTACGATTATGGATAAAGACACCTTTACTTATACTCCAGCGTATGAAGACCTCTTCTTCCTAGTAGAGTCTAAAATCGGTGAGTTGATCGGTGAGGATTTATCAGGAAAGATGCATATTGCTAAAAGCCGCAATGATATGGGAGAAGCGATGTATCGTATTGTGCTGCGGGAACACTTGCAGGATACAATTGACTTGACAAAAACACTAGCAGCGACACTTTTGAGCCAGGCAGAATATCATGTTGAAACCATTATGCCGGCCCATACCCATACACAGCCCGCGCAACCTACTACATTGGGACATTATCTCGTAGCCATCTATGATGGGCTGTGTCGTGACATCGACCGGTTAGAACGAGCTAGACTGAGCGTCAATCAGTCCCCGATGGGAGCAGCGGCAATTACGACTACAGGATTTCCGATTAGTCGCGAACGAATGGTTAGTCTGCTGGATTTTGAGGGGTTGATCGAAAACTCGTACGACGCAATTGGTGCAGGCGACTATTTGCTAGAGGCTGCACAAAGTTTAATCAGCCTGATGACCAATATCGGCCGGTGGGTACAGGAGCTCCTAAGAATGGCCTCGAAAGAAGTGGGACTGTTGCGTGTGTCGGATGCCTATGTTCAAATTAGCAGCATCATGCCGCAGAAACGTAATCCTGTGTCGCTTGAACACTCGAGATCACTTGCTTCAAGTGCACTAGCAGAAGGTCTTGCCGTACTCCATATGATTCACAACACCCCTTATGGTGATATCAACGATACAGAAGACGATTTACAACCCCATTTGTATAAAGGGTTCGAGAAAGCGGATCGAGTTTTAAAATTATTGAATGCTGTCATGATCACGATGGAGTTTGATAAGAAACGAGCGCACCAGCAAGCGAGGGAGAATATGATTACAATTACTGAACTTGCAGATGTGCTGGCTAGAGACTATGATGTGTCGTTCCGGAAAGCACATAGAAAAGCTGCTTTAGTAGCGAACAATGCAACTGCGCTGAAAAAAGAACTCTATGAGCTTCCTGTGGATACTGTAAATGAGTGGCTGAAAGATGTGACGCTGTCGGAAGAAGATTGGCAGGGGATTGTCGATCCGGCTATTTTCATTCAGCGCCGAAGCATCACTGGAGGACCAAATCCTGATACAGTTCGTGAAATGATTGCGGACCGTCAAAGGAGATCCGGGTAGCTTGTAAGATTCTGTGTTTCGTATGATGAATAATGCTAAACAGTGAACCGTGCTAACTCCTATGTAGCACGGTTTTTTCATGTCTTTTAGCAAACTTAGGCATAACGGGAAGAACAATATGAGAAAGATGGTCGAAAAGTAGTGATTTATTCTTAATAAACAGATATAATTGGACTAGTTACAACTATTCAGACGATTGGTAAAGTTCGTCGTTTCTGAAAAAAGAGATAAAATCGGGGTGGAATGGGTGAAACGAACAATTGCGGGGAAGTTGAGGAACGGATTTGGACTATTGCTTGTATTGCTAGTTGTAATTGGGGCTGCTAGTATTTTATTGCTGTTTATTTATCTTGAACTGCTCGCTATGATTGGGATTTATTTTAAAACCCATCGTTTACCGGTGCAGTTTTTGATATTTATCGCGATTACGGCTTTATCACGCCATTTGGTAGTCGATGTACAAGCGGTATCCGATAACTTTCATCTTTGGCTACTGGCAACGATTTCCTTTGCCATTATGGTACTGAGTGCGTCGATTGTAATATTAACGTGGACGGCGAAGATGTTTGGGCGACCAGAAGATTATTTAGATGATCATCAAATAAGAAGTACCGAGCATCATCTGCCAAGCGTTGATAGTAAGCCTTATCGTAAATAAGGTCTTTTTGAAAAACATCATTGTTGAATGGCTTTCAATAAATTGCTGCGAATAAATGGTTTTTAATAAAAAAGGGTTGCCAATTAAATGGCAGCCCTTTTTTTGTTTGAAATTCTCTTAAATTGCTTACAACCAACCCAAGCGTTTAAAGTTAAAGTATAAAAAGCTACAGAGCGAGATAATAACTGCCATGATAACGAGATAAGAATACTGCCAATGCAGCTCTGGCATAAAATCAAAGTTCATCCCATAGATACCAGCAATCGCTGTCGGTACGGCCAAAATACCAGCCCAAGCAGCAAGTTTACGGACCACCTCATTCTGTCCCATATTAACCATGGCAAGGTAAGTATTCATCACCACGCTAAGCATTTCATTTAAGCCATTAATCGCATCTAAAGAATGTAGTAAATGGTCATTGACGTCACGAAAATAAGGTTTGGCAGCATGAGAAAACGGCGATATCAAATCGCTTTTATCGTGATTAATAAAGAAACTACAGATATCTTGTACCGGTAAAATCACCGCCCGCATATGCACCAGCTGGGATTTTAATTCATACAGATTTCTAAGCGTTTCTTTATTAAACTCATAGGTGAAGATATTGCGTTCTTGCTCGCGTAGATAACTGCCTAAGCGATCGGTAATCGGCATATAGTTATCGACGATAAAATCGAGAATAGCATGTAGGACAAAGATAGGTCCCATGCGCAGCTTTTCTGGGCGGCGATGGCAGTGTTCGCGCACCGGCGCATACGAGTTCGACGGCCCATTACGAATGGTAATCAGATAGTTTTTGCCCATAAATATCGCTGTGGTGCCGTAGCGAATGACGTTGTCTTCAAGTTTGGCAGTACGCAACACTACAAATATCATGTCATTGTCATAGTTCTCAACCTTTGCGCGCTGATGGTCGGCAAAGGCATCTTCGATCGCCAATTCGTGCAGTTCAAAGGCGTCTCTAACTTTTACCATGGTCTCTAAACTTGGGTCATACAGACCCAGCCAGATAAACTGCCCGCTATTACTTAAAGCGCGACTGACGTCATTTAGGCCGATCTTATTGACTTTTTCGCCAGTTTTACGCGAGTAGGCATAGCAATTGACCACTTCATCATCGCTCGATAAGTCGATATCTTCATAGCGCTCAGAGTCGGG
>JARIBI010000006.1 GCA_029257435.1 Sporosarcina sp.
GTGAAAATCATCGCTATGGCAATTTGGAGCGTTCTAGTTCTTTATTTATACAATACTCTTCATCTGGAAAAGTCTATTTTTAATTATGTAATCCTTTTCCTGATTCTTTTAGTTGGATCATCTGCGATCGACTGGCTGGGTAATCGAAGTAAAGGAGACCAGAAGAAGTCCTGACACTGCGTTGAGCTTTTGAGAGTGGGCAGGGAATTTAAACAAAATCCTATTCACCCTTTAGCTTGCGCAATCCAATTGACGAGAAAAATCCCCAAAAAGATACATAAACCGCCAATGATGAGTGTCGGTCTCATCGTTTCATTCAGCAGCCAGTCTGTGAGAACGCCAAAAAATGGACGGATGTATTTGAGGAAGTATGGATACAAAATGTTTCAGAAGAATGGATGAACTGATAATAAAAGCGCACTCGCAATGTTTAGGTAAACAGTGCGAGTACGCTTTTTCATTCCAAACTAAAGGCCGTTATATCCAACTTTATTCGGGTAGTTCTTCCGTATTCTGCAGCTCAAATTCATTGAGTATTTTACGTACTTCGTCGGTCGTTTCCGTGCTCATCAATTGGTTTCTCAATTCGCCTGCTCCCCGCATGCCTTTCACATAGATCTTAAAGAAGCGGCGAAGCGGTTTGAAAGGAAGTTCCTCGATCTCTTGTGAATATTTGTCATGAAGGTCGAGCTGCAACCTTAAGAGATTCATCAATTCCTTACTGCTGTGTTCTTTGGGTTCTTTTTCGAAAGCGAACGGATTTTTAAAGATGCCTCGTCCAATCATGACACCATCGACACCATATTTCTCGACAAGTTCTAATCCCATTTGACGATCGAGGATATCTCCGTTAATCGTTAATAATGTATCCGGGGCAATTTCATCACGCAATTTCTTGATTTCCGGGATAAGCTCCCAGTGCGCTTCGAAATTACTCATTTCTTTTCTTGTACGCAAGTGGATCGACAAATTGGCGATATCTTGTTCAAGTACATGCCGCAGCCACCCATGCCATTCCTCTATATCCGTGTAGCCAAGACGCGTCTTCACGCTGACTGGCAATCCGCCTTCCTTCGCAGCTTGGATGATTTCCGCCGCGTTATCCGGATAATTGATTAGCCCGCTGCCTTTTCCTTTCGCAGCGACATTGGGGACAGGGCAGCCCATGTTAATATCGATGCCTTTAAATCCTTGTTCTGCCATTCCGATACTCATGTCCCGGAAGTGTTCGGGCTTATTTCCCCAAATATGTGCAACCATTGGCTGTTCGTCTTCCGTAAACGTCAAACGTCCGCGCACGCTGAAGATTCCTTCAGGATGACAATAACTTTCCGTATTTGTAAACTCTGTAAAAAACACATCGGGTCTTGCTGCTTCCGCCACAACATGGCGAAACACAACATTCGTCACATCTTCCATGGGTGCTAATATAAAAAACGGCCGTGGTAATTCACGCCAGAAATTCTCTTTCATGTTCAAATTCCAATCCTCTCATTGTGGAATGCCAGTCCATCCCTTTATCTAAACATCTTTGAGCAGTACTACTGGGAATCTAATTCGGCAAGTTTCATTTCCCGACTATCGATTATTTCTTACCGTTAACTATTTTACATGACTAATGGATATGTGGGAAGAGACAGGTTCTCATTAGGCAGTATCCATAAAGAAACCATTTTAAGTTGAAGGCCGTTTCCAAAGTAAACCACCCTTAAAAAGGTGAAGGTTTCGGGATGATGCCTAGCTTATCTGCCTCTAATTCTAAGATACAAAAACACGCCTGTCGATTCCATTTTTCGGAATCAGCAGGCGCGCTTTTCAAATGCTTCGGTTACGTATCTTTTTATCTATTTCAAACTTCTAGTTACGCAGGATTTACTTGCAATTCAACTTTGATCTTGATGTCTTTGCCGATGAGTACCCCGCCAGTTTCAAGAGCAGTATTCCAAGTCAGACCAAACTCTTCTCGGTTGATCTTCGCTTCCGCTTCAAAACCATATACTTCTACACCCCATGGGTTTGTTCCTTTGCCGCCAAATTCCACGTCAAAAGTTACTGGTTTGGTGATGCCCTTAATTGTTAAGTCTCCCGTTACTTTGTAATCGTCACCTTTTTTCACAATAGAACCGGATTGGAATGTGATGTTCGAGAAATTCTCTACGTCAAAGAAATCTGCTGCCTTCAAGTGATTATCCCGATCTGCTGAATGTGTATTAATGCTTGAAACGTCAAAATCGAAAGCAATTGAAGCCGTTGTAAGATCCGTTAAGTCGGCCGCTTCTACTGAAGCTGTGTACCCGTCAAACTGGCCTTTCACTTTAGATACCATCATGTGTTTCACTTCAAAACCTACTGTTGAGTGCGATTGATCTACTGTCCATTTTGTCATTTGAATTTCCTCCAATTTATAGTTAATTCTCTTGAATCCTTACTGAAAAATTTGTTCATACCAAGGCTTTGCTGACTTTACTTCGACCATTCTCCCCCAGGAAAATATCTTGAATTCAAGATATATAAGCAAAAAATAAATAGCTCGAATGTACAAGCTAATTTCTCTGATTATTTAACTCATTCACGCACAAATGGGTTGCCGCTCTTATGTGTAAGTAATTATCCAGCCAAATTTATACGAACTCGTTGTGGAGGATGAATTACCTTGAATTCAAAGTAATAATAACACATCATTTTTTCTCGGTCAATTAGTTTGTTTACCTTGTTGCAGTGAGATAGTTTTCAGAAACTGGCCAGAAGCACAAAAAGCGTAGCCCCCACAAGGGAGTTAACGCTTTTTAAGTTTGGACGGCTGACTTCCATCATCACCATCCTGCTATGAAAGTGTGTACGAGCTGTTTATCACACCGCACTGAGCCGCAGCTCATAAAAATACTGCACTATTGGATGCTTGTATTTTATCTTCTGGGCCATGTTTATGATCCGCTTTTTTCCTACCCGTCTATCCACCAAAGCTAAAATATTCAATAGGAGCTCATCGCTCTCTAAGCTCTCCTCTATAGGAGTAGTTAAAAACGTATTCGCTGCAACAGTAAAATTAGATTTACTTAATGATGATTGAGCTGACATAAGCTCCTTAGCATATTCTGATAATTTTCTGCTCCTCGCAATTACTTGCAGCCGCTC
>JARIBI010000113.1 GCA_029257435.1 Sporosarcina sp.
ACGGCATTACAGAACGTGCCGTATCCATGACGGCAATCGCTGAACGTACTGGAAGTATGAATGCAAACGGACAAACCCAAATGGCTCAATTACAAGATACATTCAGATCTTCAGGTATTAACTTGCAGTCGATGAACGAAGCCATTGCAATACTTAGTGAAAAAGTGCAAGCAATTGGCGGCGTCATGGATACGATTACGGATATTTCATCTCAAACGAATTTACTTGCATTGAACGCTAGTATTGAAGCCGCACGCGCAGGTGAACATGGTAAAGGGTTTGCAGTTGTGGCGGAAGAAGTACGCAAGCTTGCGGAACAATCCGCACAGGCTACCAAGGAAGTCCAGACGACGGTTCAGCAATTGCAAGAAGAATCACGCCTGGTAACGGAGCAAATGGACGAAACCATTACGACGTTCCGTGACCAAGGGATTGTTGTTCAAGAAACGGAAACAACGTTTGGCCAATTGTCTGCTTTGATGGAAGACATGCAAACATCCATTGACGCGATTTCAATCGAGATTCAAGCTGTATCCAATCACAAAGATGATGTTGCCATGACAATTCAAACGATGGCGGCGACATCCCAGGAAACGGCTGCTGCGTGTGAAGAAGTGAGCGCTTCTACGGAAGAGCAGCTTCGGGCGATTCAGTCCGTGACGGATGCTGCGGAGACGTTGACGAACTTAAGTGAAGAGTTGAGTCATGCAATTGACCGATTTAAAGTATAAACAATAAGAAAGAGGGACTGCCTAATCATCTGGCAGTCCCTCTTTGCTTGCTAAATATTGTGGATTGCTTGCTTCTACTAATCCTTCAAACAATCGCAATGACGTTTCATCTACGCGATTGGATAGTGCTTCTGGATGCCATTGCACACTCATCACAAATTTGTGTTGCGTACTCTCAAGTGCCTCGATGATTCCATCTTTAGCTCTTGCGGTTACAACCAATGGTTTGGGTACATCATGCACCGCCTGGTGATGAAGTGAATTCACAAGAAACTCATTCCCTTCAACATAAGTGGAAAGACGACTACCTTCCTCAACGGTGACAGTATGAGTTGGATAGTTACGATCTGCCTGCTGTTTATGTTGCAATAAAGGTCCTTCCAAGTCGGAATATATGTGCTGATAAATCGTTCCGCCGAGCGCTACATTCAATATCTGATGACCACGGCAAATGCCAACTACAGGCATATCCTTTCCGATTGCACACTTCGCAAGTGCCATCTCCATTTCATCACGTTCAGGTGCAATCTTACCAAGCTCTCGTTTCGGTTCTTCTCCAAATAGAAGCGGGTTCACGTCTTCCCCGCCCGTCAACAGCAAGCCATCAATGCGGCTGCAGATTTCTTCAATATCCTCAAGCCCTGCTGGAAGCACAACGGGTAATCCTCCTGCCCGCAAAATCGCCCGGCTATAATCAGCTTTTAGGAACGTCTCTCCATTTTCGTCTATGTCTGATGTGATGCCTATGATTGGTTTCATGATGTCGTCCTCCTCTGGAATAGATGAAATCAACCTGTTAAAACTAGTGGTGAATTTTATGCGTGCTGGGTTCTATTCCCGAAAGGAGAGCGTTTCAATCAGTGTGAGGATTCAATTAAGAGACTAACTATTCATTTAGTATACCAATTTATAGTTGGCCACCTAACGAAACATCCGTTCGTATATATATGTTATACTGAAATTATCAAAGTTGAGGGAGAGATTGGTATGGATCCTGTATTCTTCTCAAGAATGTGCGGAAAGCTTTTAGGGGATGGGTGTATCGTACAACAAAAAGGGAGAAAGCCGAGGTTTCAATTCATTCACCGGCTGGAGGATGAACAATGGGCTGTGTATTGTCACGTACAGCTAAAGAATTACATACCTCTTGCGAATCCATTCCATAGGACAATCATCGATCCAAGACTGAAAAAGGGTTATTCGGAAAGTATTATGGTGCAGAGCAAAACATCGCCTGCCATTACTCGGTTAAGGAAGCTTTGGTATCCAAGCGGAACAAAACAACTTCCTGTTCACTTTATCACTACTTACCTTAATGAAGAGGCACTAGCATGGTGGTATCAAGACGACGGACATTTGAAAGTTCAAAACGGAGTAATGAGAAAAATAGTTTTATCGACCGATAGCTTCACAGTCACCGAGAACCTATTGCTGATTCAATTGCTGAAGAATAAATTCAACTTGCAATTCTCTCTCGATGGACAAAACAGGCTGCTGATATATGATCAAGCACAAATTATCCAATTTCTGAACCTATTAGCTCCGTTCTTGCAACCTTGCATGGAAAGAAAGGCATATCACCTACCGCCTTTAAAATCGATTGCAAATAGGACGACTGTTTACTTGCCAAAGCATTTGAAGTTCCAGCAGCCTACTCGGAAAATCAATGAACAACTAATTAAGTTGTCTTCAAGTTACAATAATAAAGAACATTTTTTATTAGAGGATTCACACATTCTTGAGATTCTTTTACAACGAAAAAACAGAGAACCAGTACAGCCCTATCAAATTAGCATTAACAGTGAATATCGGGATGCTTTAGCAAAGTTACGACAGCAGACAGGATTAACAATTAGCGAGCTGATTACTTATTGTTTTGAACAGAATGCTACTGAAAATCATTAAAGAAATATCCAACACTCTCACATCTAACACATTATTGTAAATATAATGAGGATTACAAAATGGACAACGTGTCCTTTAATACTAGAATATCTTGTTGCTTCATTAAAATTTCATCATTCAAGCGAGCAGTTTCTACTGCGGAAAGTTCATGCTCAGCGGCGTATTCAGCAATTTCTTTCATCTCGTACAATATAATTTCTATTTCCCTAAGAAGATGATTTTGCTGCTTGTACATTTCTAGTTGTTTCTTGGCAAGTTCTAAATCGCTTTGAAACTCAACATCCAACTCTGTAGACCTCCTATCTGCAACATTCATTTTATTGTTTGATAGTAATTATTAGGAAACTATTGTTGGGGTAGTTTACAAATTTCATATCATCCACGGCACATATCGATTTATACTCGTAACTAATCGTTTGATGCTTGACTTCTCTTTGTGTTGCAAAATTGTAGGTTTAAAAGCATTTGGAGCTTCCTAATTCTCAGCTCATTGATTGACTGAAATGTATTCAGAATAGTGTCCGAGTTGTGTGAGGTCCAGGTACCAACTTTTAAAGTCCGGTATTAAACTACATTTACGGCTGGCATTCATGGAAAAAGGGTGCTCCTATCCAGACAAGGCAGTCCTAACCAATACCAAGAAACACGACCGGGGGGGCAGCTGGAAGTACTTGTCGACGATAAAGAGTGTATGTATGTGTTTGACCGCGGCTACCTGGATTACGAACGATCGATTGCATGACGGATGAAGGCTATTTCTTCGTCTCTTGCTTACGAAAAAACGCGATTGTTCGACCCATCGAACGCCTTCAGCTGCCAGAGAATTCACTGGTGCAATCTGATGACATGGTAGTGGTTGGCACGACGCAAAACCGTATCGAAAACACATTTCGCCTTCTCAACGTGTTAGATTCCAAAGGGAATCAGCTAAATCTCATAACAAATCGTTTTGACTTATCTGCAGATGAAATCGCGGAGCTGTACAAATCTCTTTGGGCAATTGACTGTTTTTCAAATGGATGAAACAACATTTGAATATCAAAAAATAATACGGTCAGAGTCAGCAAAGCGTGCATAACCAAGTCTTTCTAGCTATGGTCGTGTATTGTTTAAATGTGTTAGCGCAGCTAAAGACCAAAAGTAAACGAACCTATCTTCAGACCAGTCGCTATTTAAAAGCAGATTTATGGAAGCCAGCTCATATGTGAATTCGAAAAATCCAAGGAAAAAGCGTTCCGTAACAGCAAGAAATCGCCTCTGGTATGCTTGTCAATGACTATAGTGAAAAAAATGGATGTTCACTACCGTTTTTCTGGTGTTTTCGTTTTTTCTCTAAAACCAGAAAAAATAAACAGTACATTCTTACATTATTCAAGCGACACTAGTGCACTCAAATATATAAAATTTAGGTGGGGAAATGATGATAGTTAATAAGGGTACGAGTATTGGTTGGACATTAGATGCAATAGAATCCAGAAAGGACTCTTTGGGTTTAAGTTTATTTAGCGTTGTACATTATATTATTGAGTCATGGGAGGCAGATTCCAAGTCAACAATGAAAAATAGTAAACTTAATGATTTGAAGGATAAGCAGAGAGGGCTCATTAAAGAAGCATCATTAGCTATGAAGCATGATATCCACGGCTTAGCAACACAGATTGATATGTTAAAATTTATTTTTAATAATAGAAAAGGCGAGATTCGCCATAAGGATTTTTTATATGTATCTGAATTAACGGAGAAGTACTTCATTAGCCTACGATCCATATACGACTTTATTGCAAAATTGAGTCGCCTATCAGTAGACCCAAAACATATTGGGAGCATCAACTTCGACTCACTCAATGACTTAATCAAAGGTATTGAAAAAGGTAAAACAAAAGGTAAATTATCTTTTGAAATGGAAGAAATTATTTTATCTTCAAAAGACAATTTTGATAAGTTAAGAAGCATACGAGATTTTATAATTCATAATGGTAAACAAATAAGCGTAGCAACGAGTAATGACGAATATTTGATTTGGAACTTTTCAAAGGATTTCACTGAATTTGAAAATAATGTTCCAATCTTCCAGTATTTATCGGAAATAACAAATAACATGTTTTTGTTGGCCGAAACTGTTGGAGTTCAAATACAAAATGATTATACTCAGATATATGGTGAATTCCCTTGCTACTATGTTGCACTGGAGGGTGTATGTATTCCAACCTTTATTGATTTGCTAGGATGGACAAAAAAATGATTTTCATATAATTAATTTGTAATATTTAGGAAAACGCGATCCAGCAATCTGGATCGCGTTTTGTTTAAACCTATTAACGCAACAATTGAAGTACGCCTTGTGGTTGCTGGTTCGCTTGCGATGCGTCCAATATATTTCTATAAAGGTCAGACTATATCTTCATCCTACAAACTCGCAGGAGCTGGGCACTTCGAATGTTACAAATCATAACACCCTACGGATTTCATCGTCATAGCAAGAGCCTTAGACGGTGTATCCTAGTCGTTGAACGTTCCCCACGGTTTCCCGACAGGGGCTTCGCTGCTGATTGTCCAATCTCTTCTTTTTCAAACCATCACGTTTACCGTTTCCAGTTTCGCTGTGGTAGAAGAGCTCTCAGGAGGTTCCAGCAATTCACCCAGTGATTCTCTTACTCGTTACCAAGTAAGACGCCCGTGAATACATTAACGAAGGAGTTGTAACACGCCTTGCGGTGCTGTATTCGCTTGAGCTAACATAGCTTGTGCTGCTTGAGTTAAGATGTTGTTCTTTGTGAAGTCCATCATCTCTTTCGCCATATCCACGTCTCTGATGCGTGACTCAGCTTGAGTCAAGTTCTCAGAAGATGTTCCAAGGTTGTTGATTGTATGCTCTAGGCGGTTTTGAACAGCACCTAGTTTAGAACGCTCCCCAGAAACATTATCGATTGCACTTTGAATTGTAGTAATTGCTTTTGATGCATCTTCTGCAGTTTCAATACTGATGCTCTTTGGTGTAGCTCCTGTAGTATCTTTAAGTCCTAATGCTTCAGAATCCATCTTTTCAATATCGACTTTTACAGTTTGTCCTTCGTTAGCTCCGATTTGGAATGTTGCAGATGTATCCACTTTACTAGCAACTGCATTACGGCCAGCAGTTGCATCAACTTTAATTGTACCAGCAACGAAATCAGCACCTGTAGAATGCTTTAAAGTTATGCCATTTCCTAGGTTTAAGTCTGCTGTTCCTGCTCCTGCTGTTCTATATTCTTTTGTTTCAACTTTCCCATCCGCTCCTGTAAACTTGTCAGTAACAGTTAAATTAGCAGATCCAGCTGTGTTAGTAGACCCGGCAAACAATTTACCTTTTATGTCAGAACCAGCAGTATCTGTAATAGTGATATCTGTAGTAGTAACTCCTGCTGTATTACCTTTAATTAATAGTTTACCCTCAGTAGTTAATTCAGCAGTTGCACCTGTAACTTGATCATTAAAAGCATTAACAAAGTCTTGAACTGTACTTTCAGTTGTTAAGCCCGTAATATTTTGATTAGCATTACCTGCGCCAGCTGTAACTTGGAACCCTGTTACATCAGTAACCCCTAAATCAGATAATTTTTGATTAGATTCAAACTTTAATGCAGACTCTTCTGTTGATTTAGTACCTACCGAAATAGTCATTTCATGAGACCCAACTTTTCCATCAGCAAAAGTTCCTGTAACTCCAGAAACTTTTGTAGAACCTGCATCCGTTAACACAGAGTTTCCAGCTGCAACTGCTACTTGTGCAGATTTCGCTCCAGATAGCTCACCATTCAAAAGTTTCTTTGTATTAAATTCAGTAGTATTGGCAATACGATCTACCTCTTCAACTAATGCTCCTAATTCTTTTTGGAGCTCTTTACGATCGCCGTCTGTATTAGTATCGTTTCCACTTTGTACAGCAAGTTCACGCATACGTTGAAGAATGTCGTGAGTTTCGTTCAATGCACCCTCAGCAGTTTGAATTAAAGAAATTCCATCCTGAGAGTTTTTTTGTGCCATATCTAGTCCACGAATCTGTCCACGCATTTTTTCAGAGATTGCCAAACCTGCTGCGTCGTCTCCGGCTTTGTTGATTTTAAGTCCTGAAGATAGTTTCTCCAAGTTCTTAGATGCTGCTGCGTTGTTTGATCCTAATTGACGATGAGTGTTCATTGCTGCCATGTTGTGATTAATAATCATTGTGTTTTCCTCCTTGAGTTTTGAGGTTCACGTCCTTGTGAACCGGATAATTTTATTGTCAGCTCAAGTCAGGATGCCGGCCGTTCCATCCTTCTCTTGCTTACACTACTAATATCGGATGAGGTTTGTAAGTGTTTAGTTTTTTTTAGATGTTTTTAATAAAGTTTTTAAAAGAAAAGAAGAACCGCGTTAGACGGCTCTTCTTAGTTTTTATTTTTCAGTTGTTCGAATACATTGAGGTCGATTGTAATCGCTTCTGTGTTACTATCGGATATCGATTGAACGATTTCTCCACGAAGAATATCGACTGATTTTGGCGCTTCGATTCCAATACGAACGGTGTCTCCCTTTACTTCAATAATACGAATTTCTATGTTGTCACCGATTTGAATCAATTCATTTGGCTTACGTGAGAGGACGAGCATATTACTGCGCCCCCTTTTCTGCTAGTTCGCCAATTGGATGGCGTAGATTGTATGTTGTATCGTTCAAGATCATTTGTTTCGCTTTTAGATTGTTGATGTTAAAGATCAATGGTCCTTGAAGATTTAGTGTTGATGTTTCAAATGGTTGCTTTAACGACATGATTGCAAGCACCATTACCTCTTCTTGAGATTCGATACTGAGAAGTTCGATTGTTGGATCATCGATTTCAAATGAATAGTCTGGCACTAGCGGATACGGATTCGAAACTATGAGTCCGATTATAGGTGTTGAGATTGACTGCATCACTTGGAATGTATCGTTTCCTTCTATTGGTAGTAAGACAAAAGTTTTTTCTTGTTCCAGACCGGGTAAACCATTTGGGAAAATCCATTGCGGAATGTCGTTAATATCTATTTCTCCATGAAATTTCGTTTGAATCGTCATGAATGATTCTCCTTTGTCGTTCGTATTCATCCTTTCCAGTCGATTTGGATGGATGCGTGTCGTTCCATTTGGCCAGATACTTTACCTGGTGTATACGTGTGAATCGGTTTGTTTACTTGTGCGTTATGGATGACTTGTTGTGGTCTTGCGTTGATTGTTAGCGAACCTGGTGTGATGTCTGTTTGGATTTTTGTTCTGTCACCCACGAATCGTATGCCAACTGGTGAATCTGGTGAGGTTGTGTTTTGTTTTGCGATATCTGCAATGTGGTTGCCACCGTTTTCGATTTGCATCAGTTGTTGCCCTTCTTGCGCACGACGACCTGTTCCTTCGGATACTTGTTGCAAACCATATTGAGCATTTTCACTAATTCGCCTAAACACACTCTTCATATCGAGGTCCGCACGATTTTCAGTTGTATCTATTGATAGCTTCGGACGAGTCGTTGACATTTCTAGAATCGCTGCAGGTTGCTCGATTTGCTGAGTTGCTTTGGGTTGTTCGATTTGCTGAACAGGTTTATCGATATGTAATCCTAGCTTTGCAGATGTTGTTTGAATTTGAAGTTGCGGGATGTTCACGTTAATCACCTTCCTTTATCATATGATACAAAAAAGATAGACACTTCTAACTCTAGTGTCTATCTTTTTAGAATTTTAGCGCAGGAAGTCCACCAAAGATGGTTGAATAATACGTGCACCTACAGAAAGTGCGGCGCGATGTATAGATTCTGAAGTAATCATTTCAGTAATGGCTTTTTCCATATCAACATCTTCGTTTAACGACCGTTGTTTCTTCGCTGCGCCTTCTTGCATTTCAAGGCGATTGTGCATGAGTTCTGCACGATTCGAACGTGCACCAATATCCGCACGCTTTGTCAATACTACATCTAGTTGTTTATCAATATTTGAAATAGCTTCACCGAAATTAATGTCATCATCTGCTTCACCTGATGCAACTTTTGCATTCAATCCGTCAAATAGTTTGTCAATATCTTTAAACATTTCAGCTGCATTCGTATTGACGCGTAACGAGACGGAATCGAATACTTCGATTTCTACGTTGCTTTCAAATCCAGACGCTGGTTTATTAGCAGGAGTTCCATCTGGATTTTTATCAGTACTCAAATCAGGATAAGCACCTTTACCTGCATTTGCAGCTTTGTCATACAACGGTTTGTCCGTCATCGTCCCACTGAATAGATACTTGTCTCCAACTTTTGTATTAGCCAAATCTCGCATTTGTTCTTGCAATTGGTTAAGTTCGATTTTAATTTTATCGCGATCCTCTTTTGTCATAGAACCAGAGTTAGCTGCGCTAGTTGCAAGTTCTTTAGCACGTTGTAAAATCGAGCCGGCACCGTCCAGTGCATCCTCAGAACTATCCAGCCAGTTGTTCACTTGACCTAAGTTTTTTTGAAACTGATCCACTTTTTCAACTTGCATGCCATAGCCTAAGCTTTTCATTACAACAACGGGGTCATCAGAAGGTCGAGTCACTTTTTTACCTGTATTGATTTGTTCTTGAAGTTTACCCAATTTATTATAACTGCTAGACAGATTGCGTAGCATATTATTAGAAAGCATTGATTGTGTTACACGCATTACAGTGATTCCTCCTTATTATCTACCGACGACACCCATCCCGTTGATGATTTTGTCTAGTGTTTCATCTACAACCGTAATCATACGAGCAGATGCGTTATATGCTTGTTGGAATGAAATCATGTTGGTCATTTCTTCGTCGAGAGATACGGAACTAATGGAATCGCGTCGGTTGGACACAGCGCCTAATAGCGTTCCAGCATTTTTTGTCATGTTGATAGCTTGTTGTCCTTTAACACCTAGTTCGCCGATGATTTTACCTGAGAAGAATGATTGAACACTGTCATTGCCAAGTCCGATATTTTTATCAAAAAGAACATCGCCCAGCTTCTTTGCATTATTGCCATTGCCGACTTCTGCTGAACCCACTGTTGAATCAGAAGCAGCAAGCTTCCCTGGATCATCTTTAATCGATGAATTGATGCGGATACTTTCAGCGGTGAATTTTTTGTTAGCCGGATCTAATTCAGCACCGTCTTTGCTTGTAAAGAACGGCTGC
>JARIBI010000161.1 GCA_029257435.1 Sporosarcina sp.
ACTTATCAAGCCATGATTCATGAGTCGTCTGAACTTCGGCATCCGTACGGCTTTGCAGCATTTTGACATCATCTTCACTTTTCGCAATTACAAAGATTTGGTGATCCGAATACCCTTCAGCTTTCAATTCTTCTACTTTAGCCAATAATTCGGGTTCTGTATGAAACATCCCGATGAATCGCTTTCCTTGTTCCATTTGTGAACGCCTCCTGTTTGAGTTGGATTGTTAGTTTTCAAATGCTAAGTTGTTATTGATTGAATACCCGAGAGGGAAGTCCTGAAAACCTGTAAAACAATCAACAACACAAAACGTCATCATTTTGTAATGAAAGAATTATGCCATAATAGGTTTCCTTGGTAATAAGTATTAATGAAAGAAAACAAAAAACAGAGGCACGCTTGCACCTCTGTCTAAAAATCTATAAATTAGTATGCTCCGTATAATTTCTTTTCAAAGTCTTTCAACGAATGAATCGGAGAAATACCTTGGCGTTTCAGTTCATAACGATTGTCACCAAGTTTTACATTTCCCGGATTCGTTGTAAAAGCCATCCGGATGCCTGCAGCAGAAATCGCTTTTTTACTTGTCTCATTAAATTGACCGAATGGGTAAGCGAGATAACGAATATTGGGATCTTGCATATCGAAAGCTTTCGAAACTTGGAATCGTCCAAGATCAATATCAGCTTTAATTTCTTCAGAGGTAGCCGTTGTTAAATAAGGTTCACGTGTTGCGGGTCTGCGTAAATGCATTCCGTGTGTGTGATGTTGAAACGAAAAGACATCACCAGTTTCGCGAATTTCTTTTAGTCCTACGTATTGGAATGCTTGGTCATCCCATGGCTGAGCTTGTTGTTTGATGCGCGATGTAATCAGGAATGACGTTGCTTGGAAGCCGTTTTCCGCCAGCAATGGATAGGCGTACTTTTGTAGGGAAAGCAGACCATCGTCAAAAGTGATTAATACAGTTTTATCCGTCAAGTTTTTTCGCAGCAGTAGCCAGTTATCCAAGTCTTCGGGAGCAATCGTCTTCCAGCCATTCGCTTTCAAATAGTTCATTTGCTGCTGGAATGGCGCTAAGTCAATCACCATATGATTGTCAGCGAAAGGCGTTGATGCCCTGTTCTCCACAATTTGGTGATACATAAGAACAGGAATTCCCGGATCCGCAGTCACGAGCGTTTTGGGAATGAATCCCCGTACACCGCCAAGATTCACTTGAACATGGGTTTTGGTTTCCGCAATCACTGGAAGGCGCTGTCCCGGATTAATGTACCCAACCCGAACCCCCCCGCGCAGTGCGCTTGCCACTGAGACGCGACTTTGTGTGATCACCGTTTTGCGTCCTTTTGGCAAAGGTTTTTCCTTAGTCAAAGGTGCAGGTTGAACAACATGAATCGGGACAACTAATGTATCGTTTCCAAATGACAAATACCCGTACTTTTCATCTTGCGCAACCATCTCATAAGGAACACCTTTCATGAAAGTGGCAGTACCAATTAATTGATCTCCTTCTATTGCATAA
>JARIBI010000062.1 GCA_029257435.1 Sporosarcina sp.
ATTTAGGTTAAGATAATTAAATAGGGTCATCATCAATTCCTCCTCAATGTGATCGTGGTTGTGAACATTGTAGCATAAGGAATTGATGTGGCCTTTTTCTATTTACACAATTATATGGACTTTATCCGCTTGGCCGGCGGGATCGAGCGCTTACTCGGCTTAATGGAGCGCTTCGCCGGTGGCAACGAGCGCTTTCCCGGCTGAATGGAGCGCTTCGCCGGTGGCAACGAGCGCTTACTCGGCAAAATGGAGCGCTTCGCCGGTGGAAACGAGCGCTTACTTGGCTGAATGGAGCGCTTAGCCGGTGTAAACGAGCGGTCGCATAACATATTCGAGCGCATGCAAAAGGCTGCCTGAGGGAGGGCAGCCTTTTCACCTTACTTTTGTACGATTACGTAGCTTCCGGCAGCTTCGATTTCAAACTGCACTTCGTTCTTTTTCACTTTGACTTTTGAAGATTTGTTTGTGCTTACGTTGAGGACTTCTGCTTTCTTCAACTTTTTCGCTGTTGCTTCATCCAATTGAATCGCTACTGAGATTTCTTCTTCGAACTTTTTAACAGCTGATTTGTGAGCTGCTGTGCCTTTTGAAAATTCGATTGAGTAGACATCTGTGACGGCATTTTTCACCTTAGCCGATGAAGATGTGCCAAGTGTGATCACTGCGTCGCCTGCGCGGCTCAGCAATTCTTCCACTGCATCGTCTTCAAATGTGTACGCTGCGTTGCCTGCTTTTAGGACAAGATCTTTGCCAGACTTCTCGATTAGCTTCAATACTGATTTCGAGAATTCCACGTCCATTGTGCCCGCTGCTGCAGGTACATCAACGATGATTTGTTTCGCTTTTTTGTCTCCGATGAATGAAGCAATCATCTCTTCAGTTACTGTTACTGCCTTCGGTGCAGCTGCTTCCACGTGAACTTTAACAGTCGTTGTGAAGTCGCCGAGAGTGACGCTGATTTCTGCGTCTCCTGCTCCGATTGCTGTGATTTTACCTTGGAATACTTTTGCGACGTTCGCATTATTGGACTGGTACGTTGCGTTTGTTGTTACGTCTTTTGTAGTTGACGTGCCGTCTGCCTTCGTTGTTGTTTCAACAAGCTGGACAGATGCTGTGTCCCCCGCTTTCAAGGAAACACTATGTTTATCCAGCGAATACGTAACGATTGGAGCGGGCTCGCCTTTAACTGTCAAATAGACGAGGAGGCTTTCACCGTTCGGCAAGACAACTTTCACTTGCGTTTTGCCAGGTGTCAGCGCGCTGATTAACCCTTTTTTAACAGTTGCGATTTTGTTGTTGACGACGCTGTAGCTACTAGCGCCCGTTACGTCTTTTTCAGTGATTTTGCCATCTGGCGTTACTGTCTTTTCTGTTACTTTTAGTTGTGTTTGCTGATTTACTTGCATTTTCACGTCGGTTTTATTGACAGAGTATGTGACGATGTTTTGTGGTGGTGTGACGACTTCAATGTAAACGAAGATCGTGTCTTCTCCCGGAATCATCACGCGGACTTGTGTTTTACCAGCTTTGTGTGCAGTGACAAGTCCTTTTGAAACTGTTGCGATTTTGTTATTCACTACGTTGAAGCTTGTGGATGGTGTGAAGTCTTTTTCGACGACCGTGCCGTCCGGCTTCACTGTTGTTTTTGTAATTGTCAATTGTTCTTGCTGACCAACGCCTAGTTTCAATGCGTTTTTATTCACCGAATACGTCACTGTGTCTTGAGGAAGATCTTTCACTTCTAGATAAACGAAGCGTGTATCTTGTCCCGGGATCATGACGCGGACTTGCGTTTTGCCTGCTTTGTGCCCAGTTACAAGACCTTGGTGAACTGTCGCGATTGAGTTATCCACTACGTTGAAACTTACTGTTGGCGTTACGTCTGTTTTCACGACTGTGCCATCAGCTTTTACTTTCGTTTCAGTGATGATCAGCTGTTCTTGCTGGCCAACCCCAAGTGATAGTTCTTTCTTGTTCAGTGCGTAGCTGACTTCTTCTTTCACAGGTTCAGCTGTAACTGTCACAGGAACCGTTTGCGTGAAGTCGTTGAAAGTGACTGTGACGCCCGCTTTACCTGCAGAGATTGCAGTAACTTTGCCACCTGCAACTGTTGCAACAGCAGCATCGCTTGAAGCGAATGTTGCACTTGCTGTTACGTCGCGGACAGTTGATGTGCCGTCTGGCTTCGTTGTTGTTTCAGTCACTAGAAGCTGAGCCGTGTCCCCCACTTTCAAGTCCAATGCGGATTGATCCACAGAAACTGAAACTGTGTCGACTGCTGTGTAGATGACTTGTTCTGCTTTGTTGCCTGCAGCGTCTGCATATTTCACAGTGACGTTATTTTTGGTTTTATCAAACGTTGGAAGGTTGAATGCGAATGAACCATCCTGTTCAAGTTTAACCGCACCAGAGTTAACAACTGTTCCCCCTGCTGTCACTTCGTATGTTGCTGCAAGTTTTGTGTTGATGTCATAGCCCATTCCGAATTTCACAAGTTCTTTCTGGTAATCTACGTACTTGTCGATGATTTTACCAGAAGCTTTTCCGTCTGCAACGGATCCTTCGATTGTGCCTGCTGTCGATTTCACGACAACGGGTCCAACGTAAGCAGAGATTGTCTTAGGATTGCCTGACTTCGGATCAGCTGTAAAGTCGATTGTATACAAGCCGTCCGGGATCTGTGCTTCCCCAGTTCCACCCCATGGCTTATAGGCACCCTTGACTGGAAGTGTGTAAGATCCTGCGTTTAATTCAGTACCTGCATGTAAGTATCCAATGTAACCATCTTCAAATTTACCGCCTGTTGGATCCATGATATTCCAGAGTTCAATGTAATTCGCACCTACATCGCCTGTGATTGTGAATGAAAGAACTGCTTCGTCTTTCACGCCGTCACCGTCGAATGAAAGGTCTGTTTCTGTAATTTTCATGTCTTTTACAGCAACAGCAGCTGCGCCGCCGAAGTCAGCAGCGAATGGTAATGAAAGATCTTTGCCATTGCCTTTAATGTGGATGTAGCCGAGAATTTCATCTCCAGCTTTTGTTGTTGCTTTAGATGCTGTCAGCGTGAGGTTGAGCGTTTGTTCGCCATTCAATGTGAATTCAGGTTTGTCGACTGTCAGTTTCGCGTCTCCAAATCCTTTTGTCACGTCAACAGAAACGCTATAGTCGCCGCCTGCTGATTTCAAATCTTTTACTTTTATTTGCTTTGTTACGGATAGGTCTTTATCCAACTTTTGAGGACCGAATGTTACCGTTCCTTTTAAGTTTTCAACTTCTTTACCGTCGTTATTCGCTGTGTCGATTGCGTATGCTAAAACGTCTGCGTGTGCTGCTTTGTAAGCATCTACGCGTCCTGCACCTTGAGCGAATACGTCATATTTCTTCGTATCAAGAATGGTTGCTGTGTTCGAAAGCGCTACTTTTACGTCAAATGCGTTCCATGTCGGATTCGCTTGTTTCACGAGTGCTGCAATTCCCGCAATGTGCGGAGTTGCCATGGAAGTTCCTGTCTTACGTGAGTAGGCTTCGCTGTAATCTGCGTCCGGGAAGTCATTCCCGTACATTGGAATTGTGGACATAATGTTTGTACCAGGCGCTGATACGTCAGGCTTAATGTCAAAGTTCGGTGTGGATGGACCGCGTGAACTTGAATCGTTGACTGCATCGCCTGTTGTTTTAACGCTTGAGAATTGATCGAACGAGATCGTTCCTGGCGCTGCTGCTAAAGCTGCGCGAAGAGCATCGCCGTCTGTTACGGACATATCAAATGTCGGGATGAATTCGAACGCATCCCCTAGGAATACGTCTGATTTGTTCGGTGCGTTTGTACCGCCAGCAAAGTTGTGGACGATGATCGCTGCTGCGCCTTTTTCTTTAGCCGCTGCGACTTTATCGACAAACGCAATTTCCCCGCGGGAAACGAGCGCCACTTTGCCAGTTACATCCAGACCCGCGTAGTCTTTTTCAGCACCTACGCCAGGGACTGCAACTAGATCGAAGTCGCCTGTCAATTGTGTTTCTACGTCTTTACCGAATGTTGTTGCCATCAGGTCATTCACTTTGCTGTATGTGAAGTCTCCCGCTGTTACGTTTACGTTCGCTTTGAAATGTGTTTCAGGGTTTGTTGTATTACCAACCGCGATTCCTAGACGTGATGTCGCAGGAGTTCCCATAGTTCCGCGGTTCGGACCTGAGTTTCCTGTTGCAATCACAGAAATTGTTCCTGCAAGCATTGCGTTGTTGATGGCAAATGATGCGCCGTCTGTTTCAGAGTTTGCACCGCCGCCAAGTGACAGGTTGATAACGTCGATTTTTTCGATTACTGCTGTGTCGATTGCTTTGATGATGCCTGAAGTTGAACCGCTTCCGTATGCGCCAAGAACGCGGTACGAGTAAAGGTCAACTTTCGGTGCGATTCCTTTGATGCCGAATGCGTTGTTGCCTTGTGCAGCGATCGTTCCAGCTACGTGCGTCCCGTGTGTTGTGTAGAATGTGCTTCCTCTCTCGTTCACTTCTGGTTTGTTTGCTGGACGATCGAGCGGTGACGTTTCAGAACCGTCGTCATCTGCGCGCGGACGTGCATACTCGCCGTCTGTGTGAGGAACGAAGTTTTTACCGCCTTTATAAACCGCTTTCAAATCAGGATGAGAAGAGTCAATGCCCGTATCGAGGACTGCAACTTTGACACCTTGTCCTTCAATTCCTTCTTCCCAAAGCTTGTTAATGCCTAAGAATGGAATGCTTGTGTCCATTTTCGCATCTAGTTTCGGGTCTACTTTTTGAAGACCTTCAGAAGCATAGACAGTTGTATCGGGTTCGACGTATTTCACGCCACTAATAGTTAGGAGTTTCTTGAGGTCGTTCGCTTTGACTGTACCGGAGAGACCGTTGAGGACTGTATCGTATGCGTAAACTTGGTCGAATTTGACGTTTTTGATCGTCATTTCTTTTCGAGTTGTGTTTTGCTGAGTTTTAATATCTTTCTTTTTTTGCGTGACTTCAGCTTGGCTCATTTTTTTCCCTTTGAGCTTCTTAATCCCTTGTTCCAAACCAACCGAGCTTTCGGATAAATGAATGATGACAGGGACGTCTTGAGTGCCAGAGAGATCCTGCAAATCTTTATGGAGCTTGGCATCCCCTTCCAGCAGGCTTGTCTGCTGAGCAATCGCAGCTTTTTGCTGGAGCACACTTTCATCTTGCGGATTCGGCTTGAATGGCTGTTTCAACAGCGCTGCGTTGGCAGTGCTTGAAAACGGCAGAACAAGCGAAAGGACCATGATGAGTGTTAGAAATGTACTGAGAAATCTCGTGAATTTCTTATTGGTCAATTCTTCTTCCCCCTTAAACTTTTGTTGTCAGACTTAACTAAATTAAGTGACAGAATGACAATATCATAGTTTAGAAGATATGAGAATGGCTTAATGGCAAGGTTTACATGATTTAACACCATTTTCAGAAAAATCGTTCTATAGACATTCGTTTGGGTCATGTGGAGTAGTGCGTTGGAAGTGGATGTTATTTCGGATTCCGTGATATATGTCTGATTAAGGTGGTATAGGTCATTTGGCGGGGTGAGCTTTTCGGGGTGAGTTTTGGGTATGTGCGGGTTGCTGGGCGGTGCAACGAGCGGTTACTTGGCTGGATGGAGCGCTTAGCTGGCGGTTTCGAGCGCTCAGCCGGCGGCAACGAGCGCTTACTTGGCTGAATGGAGCGCTTAACCGGCGGCAACGAGCGCTTACTCGGCTAAATGGAGCGCTTAACCGGCGGCAACGAGCGCTTACTTGGCTGAATCGAGCGCTTAGCTGGCGGCAACGAGCGGTTACTCCGCTGAATCGAGCGCTTAGCCTAACGCTCGGGTCCAAGAACGATAGCCCGGCGAACCATTGGAAGCTCTCATTCTTTCATCCCTAAATGCGCAGCGTAGCGGAGCAGACCAATCAGTCTTGGTTTTGCTCGGGGAAAGATGGATTGGTCGCGAGTTAGGAAAAAGATTGGAGAAAGTATACAGCCGCGGGAATGGAGCGGTTCGGTGGCGGTTTCGAGCGCTTACTTGGCTGAATGGAGCGCTTAACCGGCGGCAACGAGCGGTTACTCGGCTAAATGGAGCGCTTCGCCGAACGAGCGGGTCCAAGAACGATAGCCCGGTGAACCATTGCAAGCTCTCATTCTTTCATCCCTAAATGCGTAGCGTAGCGGAGCAGACCAATCAGTCTTGGTTTTGCTCGGGGAAAGATGGATTGGTCGCGAGTTAGGAAGCAGATTAGAGGAAGTATGCTGCCGCGGGAATGGAGCGGTTCGGTGGCGGTTTCGAGCGGTTACTTGGCTGAATCGAGCGCTTAGCCGGTGGCAACGAGCGCTTACTTCGCTGAATCGAGCGCTTAACCGACGGCAACGAGCGGTTACTCGGCTGAATCGAGCGCTTAGCCGGCGACGACGAGCGCTTACTTGGCTGAATCGAGCGCTTAACCGGCGGCAACGAGCGGTTACTTGGCTGAATGGAGCGCTTAGCCGAACGAGCGGGTCCAAGGACGATAGCCCGGCGAACCACTGCAAGCTCTCATTCTTTTATCCCTAAATGCGTAGCGTAGCGGAGCACACCAATTAGTCTTGGTTTTGCTCGGGGAGAGAATGATTGGTCGCGAGTTAGGAAAAAGATTGGAGAAAGTATACAGCCGCGGGAATGGAGCGGTTCGGTGGCGGTTTCGAGCGGTTACTTGGCTGAATCGAGCGCTTAGCCGGCGGCAACGAGCGTTTACTCCGCTGAATCGAGCGCTTAACCGGCGGCAACGAGCGCTTACTCCGCCGAATCGAGCGCTTAACCGGCGGCAACGAGCGCTTACTCGACTGAATGGAGCGCTTAGCCAAATAATCAGCTTCCCCCTTCTTAAACCCCCAATAAAAAAACACTTCGCGCAATTACGAAGTGTCTTTTTTATTAGCAATTATTCAATTCATCGTTGACCTTACAGCAATACTGATAAATATTCGCAGTCGCACGACAGTCAGTTATGCCGCTCATGGATTCTTGCTTGGTGCCGAGCAAAAAAGCTAACTTTTTCATTTTTTCTACATCCGTTAACTGACTTGCTACTTGTCGCGCTAATTTCGTTGTATCTACTACGGTATATTTAGGTAAATGAATAAGTGAGAAATCATGAAGTGACTCTAAAAAGCCCATTTCAAACGAGCTGTCATGGATGACAATCGGCAACTCCCCGATATAAGAAATTAGGGGTTGAATCACATCCTCCATAATCGGTGAAGCTGTGATCTCTTCATTCGATAACCCTGTCCGTTGCGTCACTTCCAATGGAATATGCCGTTGAGGATTTACCAGCGATTCAAATCGCTCCTGTTCGATATGGTTTTCATAACGGATTGCCAGTACACTGATTATTTTATCTGCACCTGCGCGCATTCCGGTTGTTTCAAAATCCAGTACTACGTAATCCTGATGACAATCTTCTGTTGTTATATAATTGCTGCTTTTCGATTGTTTTCTGACACGAATGTTTTTCTGCATCGGCTGCTGATTCAAGAGCGCCTGGACAATCTTTCTTTGAGTCTCCATAAGTTGCACGTCCCTTAGTATAATAACTTTCTATTCCCCTATTTTTTAAAAAGTATTCCTGAATTCAAGATTTATTTAAAATTCCATTAAAATACCGACTATTGGTTAGCTGCAGTGCTCTGAAATCTACATGGTATCGTTTTCATAATACTATATAAAAATAATCCGATTCAACAGTTTCACTGTCAAAACGGACTATTTTTATGAATTTTGCGTGTCAATGGTTTACGGCTGTTTTAACAACAGCACTTTAAAGTAGTTTTTCCAGCCAAATGCTTTCCATTCAGCTTTTGACGGCATATCTAAAGGCATCGGGAAGAATACACGGGGCGCACTTTCCTGATCACGGATGGATTTGTTGTGAACCACAACATCCCCTGAAGCGAGACCTTCTGTGACAACCGTGCGATTGAGATATTCAAACGGCGTCGCAACTCCTGTCGAGGATGCATATCCCTTTTCATCCAGTCGCCATACAAGTGCCTGATCTGTGCCTGCGCCCGTAAGCCATTTTGTACGGACTGCTGCGGCGTTTTGCGCAACATTTGTCGTGATGACTGTGTTTACATGTGTTCCAAATGGAGCTGGAACTTCTCCTTCATTCGCATTCAAACGAACTCGGTAATAGGCTAAAGGATTGGTAACCTTCTTATCTGCAAGCGCTTTGTACGCCTTCAAAAATTCGTTGGGTGTTGCAGGGACTTGATCAATCGATTCGACAGAACCTTCCAGCGTACCTTCTGTGCCTTTTGCATCCAACACTGCTGGATCTCCGTTCGCAAGTCGGCTCCACTCTTCGTCTTCTGCGTACGTTTCAACCACTTGTTCATTGCTGTAAATGATGATTTTCGGCTGATCGCTATCACTCGTAATGCGTGCAACGACTCCATCTGTCGGACTGATCAGCGCAGGACTTGCAGAGTTTTGCTCTAACTGAGATTCGACTACTTTCAGTCGGCGTTCCGTATCTGCAAGATCCCGTTTTGCTTCTGCGACCGCTTGCGCATAAGATCCAGTTTGGTTAACATCCACTTTCACATCGACATTTAACTCTACTTTCGTATCATCATCTGTTTTAGTCCGGTCTGATTTGGATGAATTCGAGCTATTTGTCTTATCTCCTGATTCTAAATCGGAAATTGTCGAACGGATTGTATTTTGCTGAGTGAGCAGCGCTTCTTTTTCAGACTCCCAAACGGCACGTTGACCGTCCGCTTGTTCTGTCTGCAGACGCGCAAGTTCCTCACCAGTCGTCACCGCATCGCCTTCACGTACGAGCCACGTGTCAATTGCATTGCTGTCGTTCGTATACACTGTGAACGTTTCAGCTGGCGCAACAAGCCCTTCTTTCGGCAATACTTCTTTATATTCTTTTGCTGACATACGTTCGTAGTCGCTCACATATACTGACTTCGGAATTACACTTTTATCCGAGTACATCAAGTAAAGGTTCAGTGCGACAAAAATACTGACAACAACCGCAATTACTGCATTTGTAGTTTTGTTCATGACGAAGTGCCTCCTGACATGACATAGTTGAAGAGGCGTTCAAATGGAATGTACCCGATTGCCGTTGTCAGCAAAGCGAATACGATCTGCAATCCGATAAGAACTGCGAGCAGACTTTTCCAGTTCATCGTTTTTGTGTAGGAACGGATGAAACTGAACTGCAAACTCACGATGAGCGCAGAGATGATCGTTAACTGATTGAGGAACATGACTAAAAACCATGTGTCCGAAAATGTTGCAGTCAGCGGACCAAATGATAGAAATGAAACATTTGTCGCTTCCCCTTTTACTACGAACACAAGGAAGACAAGTGCTTTTTCAATAAGTAACACACCGGTAACCAGTAATTGAAGCGGTACAATCCGACGAACCGGAATCGATGTTAACAGGCCAAGGATATAAGAAACAAAGAACAGATGAAAAGCTATGTAGAGTACTGCCCATAAAATAGCACCAATCACGGAAACAAACCGCGCAATGGTATAATCACCATCTGTTGCAAGTGCAAGCATAGGGCTAAGAGATTCGGTTGTCATTCCCCATATGTCACGTAATGCAAAGATTACGATTCCAGAAAGAAAAAGGAAGACAATTCGTAAGTTGAATCCGCGCATTGCCGAACTTTGGTGATTCATCGCGAGTTGTGAGGGATTCGTTACATAGCGCCAGAACGAAAAGTTGAAAAACATGGGATAATTCCTTTCTTGTCAAAGATGGAAACGGATTTTCGATAATAACTTCCTATGCTCTACTTTAGCAAAATCTACAAGATTTGCAAAGATTTCATGTGGGAAACATTCGATAAAAGACGAATTGATAGACTTAATTTTAGAAATGTGTTTCTAAGTGCCCCTAAAGTGGGTAATGAATAACTAGTAAGCAAGTTGACTATACTCCATACATCACGGATTAATCTTTCCGGAAATAGCGCGTTATTTCCCGGGAAATCGACAAAAGGAGCGGAGTACATTGGAAAATAATACTCAAACTCGAAAAATGGCATATATGTCTTGGCAAGATATTGCATTTGGTCTAACTGGGTCAGCATTATTCGTCGTGCTATTATTCATTTTTACTGGACTATGATGAGAAACCCAATCATAAAAACCCATTAAAAAACACCTATCTCTTAACAAATGATAGGTGTTTTTTTACGTGGCGTTATTCAGTTTGTACATTCGGTGTGCGCATTCCTTCCGTCAGTTCAGTGAACAGTGCTTTATCGTTGTTTTCCAAGGCATAATCAATCATACGCAATCGGTTCTCCAATTCCAATTCACCAATCAGCTGCTCAATCTCACGTGCTTGCGGTTCAGATAATTCCGGGGCCAGGTGGAAGATGCCTTCTAACACGCCTGATAAATGAAGGTGCAAGTCGGAAATCAGCAACAATTGGTACAGCGGTAATCGGATGAACCGGCTGCCTCGCTGAAAGACGAATACCTCTCCTAAGTTTTCGACTTGCAGGCTTTTCATGTTGATGACGATTTCTTTCCCTTCAATCGGGACAAATTGAAAGACTTCTTGACCTTTCAGAATCGAAAAGTACTGATATGCAAATACTAGTCGCAGACGGAAATCTTCTTTACTCGTATAAAATGGAGTCATTCGTTTCACTGATAGCATCTGAATCCCCTCCGAATTTGAATATTCCGATTATTTATAGTCTATCACAACCGAGCTCTATTTGTGAATGATAAATGCCTGACTTAAGTAACTATATGTTACGGAGAGAAAGGCTATTTCGCTAATTGCTTATTCCTTTTTATTATTAGGTGAAAACATGCAAAAGGACAAGCTTTGCGGCAGGAATTCTTCAATACCAAATTCTCGCAGCGCCTTTATTACAGCTTCCGCCAGCAGCCTATTGGATCGGTTCACCTGATTAAATGTAATCGTATCTCTTGAATAGTCCACTGTAATTGAGTCAAAAAACGACTCCCCTACCGTTGCCGAAATAATGTACATCGTCTGACGCTCTCGCACATCAATAATTCCAGCAGAACTCGCGGGTTTCAGTTTCGTCTGCAACAGACTCTCCCGATTTGCAATCAATTTTCTCAACCCAGGGATGTAGACGATCATTTGTCCAGATATAACTGTTCACTCCTTTTTAGTTGATGAAATAGGATATTGGCTTGCTTTGATACATCTTTCAACAGTTCCCACTATGAATTATCCTTTGCTTGAAGTAAAAGCGGACCGTTAGGAGCACATCTTTGCTTTCGCAAGCGAATCCTGAAGACTGAAATTCAGTCCATCGGAAAGCGTTCTGCCCGTAAAGCAACGGTCCCACATTACTTGCCTTTTAAATAATATTGACATGTTTTTTCGTTTCCCGAATGTGATGATTTACGAAGGTCACTGAACTGATGTATAATAGAAAGAATGCTTTGTCTAGGGAGTGGTTTTATTTTGCGCGTCGCTGCAGAACGTATTTCGTATTTGCATGAACGAGAAATCGAGAAGATGATGAATGATGTCCACTATACATTTAGACCCGATAATCCGGACCAGTCCGAGATTATCCGAAACGCCATTACTGCTGTGAGAAGAGGGGCAATCTCTTCATACCGTTATTCTCAGGATGACGGAGAAGTCCTCGCACAACTCAATGACCGTGCTTCCGAATTTGTACGATTTTCGTTCGAGGAGCAAACGTTAAGCTGCACATGCGGTCGCAAGGAACGCTGCGTCCACCAGCTTACGGTCGTCTTTGACCTGTACTCTCAATTCCATTCATTAACCGAGTGGTTTCAAGAATGGCGGACTTCTGTAAAAGAACAGCTTGCCCTAAAAGTTACAGAGCGTACGCCTGAAGCGTGGGAATCCGTTTTGACACGGGTCACTGCCCCGCTTCGTAAACTTACCTTATCGACTAACTCATCTGTGTTCACATATGAATGTGCGGAAATTCAGAATCGTGTCAAACCACTTATGCCGTTTGAATACGAGTGGAAGCCGCTTTTCGACTTATTCTATCGCCTGCACTTAGTGGATTCGGCTTTTGAGTATGCCGCTTCTATACTTTCATCCGGTCAATCCCAACATTCTTACGGGACGTGGCAAGTCACGACTTGGCTCAATGACCAGATCTCCGATATTGAAAAATTAGCAGGGACGTTCAGTAACAAGCCAAAGTTATTTGAAACGGATCCGTTCATGAAACGGTTAAAAGAGCTTGTCCATTCCGTCTGTGTCCATCAAATCGATCTGTTCCCATATCGATTCCGCATTTACGAAGCCATATGGGGGCAGCTGTTTATAGACCGCAGCGAGCGCGAATCAGAGAAACTGCAGCTCGCAGAAGATGCCTCTGCTGATGCACGTCTGTTTGCAATGTATTTTGCCATCATCGAAGGACGCGGAGACATCCTGGAAAATGCGCTTGCTGAAGAAGAGCATCCTGACTTCGGCAGCTGGATGACGCTCGCTAGATTTGCGCTCACTGAAGCGCTTGCGCCGACTGCTGCATCCATTGCCAGAGGTCTTTATCCGTCGATTGAAGCGTATTTCAGTGAAAAGAAAAGCAGAAGCGAGCAGCTTTCTGCAGCTCACGAAATCGACATGCTCCTCGCAAACGGTGATTTTTCTGATGAAGAACGGGAAGCCGTATTCGCCATGTATGGAAAAATCGGGATTCCCCGATATTCAAATTTTTTAATCGAACGGGAACGGTATTCGGATTGGGCGGCGCTTTTACACCGCTTCAACGTGCCGTATGACAGTGTCGAACAGGATGACTTGAAGATTGTGTTATCTGAGCAGCCAGGTGCGGCACTTCCTTTACTGCATGATTACGCACAGCAATTCATCGCCGAAAAAAATCGCTTGAGCTACCGCCGCGCAGTGAAGCTGTTCAAACGCATGCGCACTGCATGCAAAAAAAGCGGTCAAACCGAATTTTGGAACCGGTACATCCGAACGGTGCGGGATAAGTACCGCCGGCTTCGCGCTTTAGTTGAAGAAATGGAGAGGGGTAGTCTTGAATTATGAGACCTGCACATCGACTCGCACGTGAGTTACAACTGACCATCCAGCCTACAGATCGCGGTAACTTTGCGATTTCAGCTGCAGATGACTATGGAACAGCGATACCTGCTGATCGACTTGTCTCCTTTTTCTTCTTTGCCGACGAAACATCCTTGTTCGGATTAACGGTGCCCATCGAAGATAATACTGTCCTGCTGCATCCGCATGAGTGGGTTCAGGCATTAAGCGGAAACCGTCATCCGTTCGTTGAATTTACAGGTGCGACAGAAAGAGATACCGAGCAATTGGAAGCAGCAGCAGAAGCAGCGAAACTGTGGCTGTCAAAAGACTTGTGGGCCTATACCGAGCCGGACGCTGAGCAAGTTATTCGTTTCGCGGGTGACGCAGCGGGCATTTCTGAATCGGCTGCACTTCTGACGAAGCAAGCCATTGCCAGCAAGTTTCAAACGCTCGGAGTCCATGCTGACATGGTCCCTGCTCTCTTGCCTCATTTAAAAACATACGGATGGCCGGGAGAGACCAAATCCGATATACCAGTCCGCCCTGCGCTTCGGTTAACAGAACCTGATTCTGAAGGAATGGAAGACTGGTTGCTCGAAACCGTTATTCTGAATGAACGCGGAACACAATGGGTACCGGCTAAATCGAAACGGACAGCCTCCATCGAAAGTGCGTTGCCAGCGAAATTGAAGCCATATGCAGCAGCTATTACCGAGCAGCAATCTGAAATGATTTCGTTTCTGCAGTCCATTAAACCTGAGAACGAAGAGTCGTTTCTCCATATGCCGATGAGCGATCCGGAAGTCCGGATGTTTATCCAGCAAGATCTACCGTTATTCCAATCGTTTGGACTTGCGGTTCTCCTGCCGTCTTGGCTAAAGACAGTGACTGAGACGAAAATGAAGATTCGAACAGATGCGGGCGTTCAATCGTACAAATCAGCTGCCGGTCTAGATGAAGTTCTCTCGTTTGACTGGAGTTTCTCACTTGCAGGCAATGAAATCGACCGGGATACATTCCAAAAGATGGTTGATGAAAATCGGGAATTCATCCGCACAGGAGATGAATGGTTCCACATCGATCCGACTTGGTTAAAGCGCATTAAAGAATTAATGGAGCAAGCAGATAACGGAGAGTGGACAGTTAAAGATTTATTATTCCAGGAGCTCCCTGAAGAAATTGTACCGAGTGAAGACGATGCGTTTGATGAGGATCCATTGCTTGCGTTTACGATGCAGCAGTCCCTTCGAAGCTATGTCGATCAGGTTATGGATAAAAAAGGATTGCCTTCTGTCAAAATCCCTGAGGCGTTGCAAACTGAGCTGCGGCCTTATCAGCAAGAAGGCTTCAATTGGCTTATGTTTATGCGGGAACAGCATTTCGGTGCGTGTCTTGCTGATGATATGGGACTTGGGAAAACGGTTCAGCTGATTAGTTATTTGTTGAAAGTGCATTCCGACCCAGATGCAACTCCATCACTTATCATTTGCCCGACTAGTGTATTGGGTAACTGGCAGAAAGAGCTGGAACGTTTTGCACCTTCTTTGAAAGCGGCCATTCACTATGGACCTGGCCGCTTAAAAGAAGATCAGTTCACTGCATTTTTAGCTCAGGAGAAACCTGACGTTGTGCTGACGACTTACGGAACCGCGACGCAAGACAGCGAATTCCTTATCGAATTTCCATTTGCGAGCATCACATTGGATGAAGCGCAAAACATTAAGAACATGCAAACGAAGCAATCCAGGGCGATTCGAAAACTGCGGGGTGGTCATCATATCGCGTTAACGGGAACGCCTATCGAGAACCGTCTTGCGGAGTTATGGGCAATTTTCGACTTCATCCACCGCGGGTATTTCGGGAGTTTCCGGAAATTCACGGATGACTTCATTATTCCGATTGAGCGGGATGACGACGAGCGGACGAAAAGTCGGTTGCGTTCTAAAATCCACCCATTCTTATTGCGGAGAACGAAAAGTGATCCGGACTTGCAGCTTAATCTGCCCAAAAAGCTGGAGCAAAATGAGTATGTTCCGCTTACAAGTGAACAGGCCGCCATCTATGAGAGCTTCATCGAGGAGACGAAGTTCAAGTTGCAGACACTCTCTGGATTTGAGCGTAAAGGGCTCATTTTGAAAATGTTGAGCCGGCTTAAGCAATTGTGCAATCACCCTGCGCTGTTCTTGAAAGAACCGTTCACGCAAGCCGATGAAATGCTGTCGAGATCTGACAAATTGGAGCGGATTGTGAAATTAGCCGCAGAAATTGCGAGTAATGGCGAACAGTGTTTAATCTTCACACAGTATATTGGGATGGGACAGCTTATTCGCCAATGCCTGTCTGAGCTTTATGGATTTGAAGTGCCTTTCCTGACAGGAAGTATGCCAAAAGGCCAGCGTGATCACCTTGTCGAAGCGTTCCAAAAAGGCGAGTTCCCGATTTTCATTCTGTCGTTAAAAGCTGGAGGCACCGGGCTGAATTTGACTGCTGCGAATCATGTGTTGCACGCTGATCGTTGGTGGAATCCTGCCGTAGAAAACCAAGCGACTGACCGGGCATATCGTATTGGCCAAGAAAAGTTCGTGCATGTCCATAAGTTCGTAACGATCGGAACTATCGAAGAAAAAATTGATAAAATGCTTGAAGAGAAAGCTGCATTGTCAGCAGACCTTATCCAATCCAGCCAGTGGCTGACAGAACTATCCGATGGAGAATTGGATGACTTGCTGTCATTTGGCTAACGGAAGTCTTGATCCGCAAATCACGCCCGTGGTTTGCGGTTTTTTTATGTAAATCAACAGTTATACGCGATTAGTCCGGTTGATTTGAAGCACTCTGTGAATTTCCTGATTTCCTTTTTCCTGTTCCAGTTCATCCACCCGTTCGTTCAAATTGGCCACTAACCGGATCAGCTGTCCAATTTGTAATTCCATACGCAGTATGATTTGATGGTCTGAATCCATGTGCTTCTCTCCTTTTAGGCGATTTTGCAGTCGGACCAATTAAGAAGCGGTCTCTTCTGATCCGACAGCAAAATGGCGGTTAGTTGGTGGCGGAACCACCACTCCTCTTGAGTACTGCTTCGTTGTTACCTGTGCCTGATCACTTGTGACAACGGTTGTTGCTTGACCTTCTATCTTAGATCAGCAGGAATCCCCACCCCTGCTGATGCTGTTCTTTGCTTTATATCTCCCTCGTTACGCATTCACACTGCTCTTTCCATGGGCAATGGGCGTATCGTTTATCCGTTGTTTTTTGCTGTCATTCCCCCTTCGATCATTGCTTTCCCAATGCGCTATGTAGCTGACGGGCGCATTAGAAAATCGGCAAGGTTTCTTTTTCATGATTTTGTGAAGGCAATTCAAAATGATCTGCTGCTGAAGAAGATCGTTGCGGCTGGGCAGTAGCATGTACTTCGTTAGACGGCTTTTTTGTAATAAGGAATCGAACATCCTCTCCAGCAACTTGCGTGATGTACGCTCTCGTCTTGTCTTCACGCTCGTATGATCGAGTTTGGATACGTCCGCTTACTCCAATTAAAGATCCTTTGCCACAATGTTTCGCTGTATTTTCTGCCGTTTTGCCCCAAATGGTACATAAAATGAAATCCGCATCGACATCGCCTTGCTGGTTTTTAAAACTACGATTGACCGCAAGAGTAAAGTTCGCTTGCATCCTTCCATCCCCAATCATTCGGACTTCTGGATCTTTGGTCATTCTCCCGACTAGTGCTACATGATTCACCTGGTTCCCTCCTCTCTTTGAATTCCTTTCATCATACGGATAAGGTTGGAATTGGACAAATAAGGGTTTCCAGGATTTGAAGGGAATTTCAAAGCTGAACCTGAAGTTTGAGGACGTACGTTTTTCAAAGATTTCTCTTTTATCGTTGGGGGGACTAGGGTTTCAAATTGTGTTCTTTTAGCGATAATTCGGCTTTCCCCATATTCAAAGAAGATTAAAGCAATTGTGGTATACTGGGTGAAAAAGGGGGATTCTGACGGGATGAAGACTTTTAAAATGATTTCCTTCGGCTTGCTGACTGGCGATATAGCCGACTATTTACCGATGCATGACGGTATTATTATTAACCAGGAAAACAGCCATCGCATGTGGATTCTTGAGATGTTTTTGGATGCAGCGCACAAAGAGCGTTTTGAAAAGTTGAAAGCAGAAGAAGCACTCATTGAAGCGAAAGTAGTGATTTCTTATCCCGAAAACGAACCGGCTGCCTTTGTGCTTGCAGTAGATGCCGTTCATGACATAGGAGACCGCGTTTCAGTCCTGTTAAAAGGCCGTTTGAAGCGTCAGCGTTCTGAATATGCAGAACAGCTCTTAAGCGAATTGCTGGATCAGGGGTTAGAGGGGCAGGATCTGCTTAAACGATTTGAAAGTGACATGCGGTCGAGACCTCGTTTAAAAAAGAAATGAACGAAAAGAAAAACCACGGGAAAGTGTTCTCCGTGGTTTTTCTAATGAATTATTTCCCGCCAGACATGTTTCTGTCATCTTCTTTTGGAGAACCACCATTATTACCAGTTCCAGCGCTATTTCCGCCTCCCGGTGTACTGTTTTCCCCAACTGTACCGCCTTCTCCACTTCCCGCACCTTCAAGCGTGTTATCTTCGACGCCATCGCGGTTTAAGACACCTTCGTTATCTCCCCCAGTACGATCTTCTTCCAGTCCATCCAGATTAGGACCTGTTGTACCATTAGGCGTATTTCCTTCCATCTCCGGTGTCCAATCCTTATCACGATCGTCATGCATACGGTCGTCCAAGTCCTCCATCGGTGTTTCGTTTTTGTCTGGGATTTCGTCCTTAGTTGTTCCACACCCAGCCAGTACGAACCCTGCAACAAGTGCTGCCGGCAATACTTTCTTCAACATGAAAAATTCCCTCCTTTCAAATAGCTATCCAACATAGCTTGGCTTGAAAAGAGGGAACTATCCATTATTTCTTTTATGCGTCGTAGCGTTTTTTGAGTTCAGCCTCAACGAATGCAGCTTCAGCCTTACATTCATATACGAATTGCGTATTGAGGGCTTCCTGCATTTTTTGAATCGATGCAATCTGCTCCTCTGATGGCGGCTCACTTAACACTTTTTTAATGACTTCATTGATACGGACTGCAACTTCCTCGTGAAATTGGGTTGCGTATTTGACGTCATCAGGTATTTTCTCATACCAAAGCGCTTTTTCCGTAATGTACGCGCTCCACCGTTTCATGAAATCTGCCATATCATAGCGTTCCGGATCCCATTCGATCTCCGTCATGTATTGTTCAAAGGTCTGTGTAATGGACCTCGTGATGCTGCTCTTTAGATTGGGTGAAAGACTTTTGAACATTCTCGTTTAGTACCTCCCACGATGTACATGCTATGTTAACTGCATGCTTGATTGGCTGATTGTGCAAATTTGCACGCGCCAAAGTGTGTAAACACACTATGTAAAATTTTAGCGGATTTTTCTGCCAGATGCAACTATTAACCGAAGATCACTCTTTTGCCCCAAGTGCGAATGTGATTTCCGCTTCACACGCGATGTCACCTTCGACGGTCGCTGTTGCTTTCCCTTTACCAATGGAACCGCGCATACGTGTGATTTCCACTTCAAGACGAATGACGTCGCCAGGGACGACTTGACGTTTGAACCGGCAATTATCAATTCCCGCAAAAAATGCAAGGCGGCCTTTGTTCTCTTCTTTTTGCAAAATCGCAACAGCTCCGACTTGCGCCAGTGCCTCTACGATCAGCACACCCGGCATAACCGGGTATCCCGGGAAGTGACCGTTAAAGTAGTTTTCGTTAATGCTTACGTTTTTGATCCCTACTGCACGCACGCCTTCTTCAACTTCAAGAATCCGGTCAACCAATAGGAACGGATAGCGATGTGGAATGATTGCTTGGATTTGTTCAGCTGTCAGCATAGTGATTCTCCTTTTAGGTTGTCCTGAAATCGTTCGTTCATTTCTCTTTACCGCTCATAATATCAAAAATATGCATCCATGTATCTTTTTGGAAGATCCCGCCTGCCGTCCCGTCCCCAAGGACGCTATAGCCGATTAAAGCCCCGAGCACTGCAGCTGCAGCGAGCAGCACAATCACTAGAAGAACGCGTACGTAAATTGGCAGAATCCGGATTTGAACCCAGCGGACCGGCTTTGTTTCCGCCGCTTCTTCGGTTTCCGTCTTCTCACTGCGCTTGCCTCGTGTTTTTTGGACAGCTTTCTCTTTTTTCACAGGCTTCGCTTCAGATTTTCGTTTACTGCGCGTTATCTGCTCGTTTTCGGATGCAGATTGAGCCGTTGCTGCATGGGTCGCTCTTGCTTCGGTTCGACTTTTGGCAATTGGCTTATTCGGCTCTGCTGGCGAATTGGACGGGATGTCTGTCGTTCTTTTATCATCTGTCATATCAATACTCCCCACTTAGCTCACCGGATATTATTGACCAGGCCGAGCATCTGATCAGCGATTGAAACAGTGCGTGAGTTGAATTGATACGCTCGCTGTACGTTGATGAGGTCTGTCATTTCTTTCTGATAGTCAACATTGGACCCTTCAAGAGCACCTTGCTGTATACCGACGTCCGGGCCAGTAATTTCTGTTAAAATATCGGCTTCCGTTACATTCAGTTCATCCAAATTAGCAGGAAGTGTGAAATGCGTCGAGGACAAGCGCGTCATCAGGTTTGGCCGTTCGATTAAGGTAACTGCCAATTCAGCTGTCTGCTCCGTGCCATCTGCCGACTTCGCGACTACTGTGCCATCCGTCTTCAGTTCAAACGAATTTACGGAACCATTGAACGTGATCGCATTCCCCGCACGGTCTGCAACGGCATTTCCTTCGCCGTCAACGAGTGCTGTTTGGTTTCCCTGTCCAGGTGACAGGTAGAAGTTACCTTGACGTGTATACACTGTTTCAGGACCATCTGGACCTTGCACGAGTACGTTGAAATAGTTTTTCGGCTGCGTGAGAGCGAAGTCCAAGTTTCTTCCTGTTTGCTGCAGTGTTCCCACTTTCCAGTTCATCTGCGTTTGCCCCAGCATCGCTCCGACACCATAGCGGATGCCTTCAGGTGACTGACGCTGCGCTGTATCTGCTTTGTCATTGTTGAACTGCTGATACAGCATTTCCTGAAAACTCGCCTGATTGGACTGGTAACCGTGTGTGCCTATATTCGATAAATTATTACCGATGATATCCAGATTATTTTGCAGCTGGTTCATCGTATTAACAGCTGTTGTCATCGTGCGAATCATTTAGTTTGACCCCTTTCGCTTATCGGAAGTTCGCGATTATCCATTGACACGGCCAATTTCCGAAACCGCTTTTTCCATACTGCGGTCATATGCTTGCAATACTTTCTGATTTGCTTCAAAAGCCCGGTAAGCGGTCATCATATCCGTCATCGTGCGCGATGCATCCACGTTCGACTGCTCGATGAACCCCTGTTTGAATGAATAGCTGACGCCTTGCGCACCTGCTGCATTCGGCAAGTCTTGCTGTGCATAAAACAGTCCATTATCACGTTTTACAAGCAAGTCTGGATTTGCTGCATAGCTGATGCCGATTGCAGCGGCTTCCAGTTCACCGTATTTGATGATGCCGTCTTCCGTCACTTGGAAATCATCGTTCGGCAATTGAATACGCTGGCCGTTTTGATCCACCACATAATTCCCTGCAGAATTCGTTAAGTAGCCTTCCGGGTTCAATGCGAAATTACCGCTTTTTGTATAGGCGAGTTCACCATCTGTTCCTTCCAGCGTGTAGAATACTGCGCCCGGTTTACCTGTATCAGGATTCACAGGCAGCGTCCCATCGACAAGTGCAATATCTGTTGTAAGTTGTGTTTCCCTCAGCTGCCCTTGGGTAAACAGCGGCATTGTCTCTTGCATGTATGTCCCTGTTGACAGAGCACCTATCGGGTCGAAGCCTTTCATCTGAAAGCTATTTTGAACTGGCACTTTGGTTGCGTCCAAGTTTGACAAGTACATTTCAGGAAATGACCGGATTGAAGACTGATCTGCCTTAAAACCCGGAGTGTTCGCGTTGGCCATATTGTTTGATAATAACTCTGTTCTGCGCTGCTGTGCAATCATTCCTGATCCTGCTGTATAAAATCCACGGAACATAAGCCCGCCTCCTTTTTAGGTGTGTTGCAAATGATCCAGTGGCAAGTCGTTTAAGAACGGGTTCGTTTTTTGTCTAAGCTTTCTAGCATAATGCCTGTCCCTTTAGCGACACACCCGAGCGGGTCGTCCGCTATGAAAACAGGTACTTTTAATTCTTCTGCGAGCAATTGGTCCAGCCCCCGAAGAAGTGCGCCGCCGCCAGTTAAGATGATTCCTCGGTCAATAATGTCTGCTGACAGTTCTGGCGGTGTTTTTTCCAAAACGTTTTTTGCTGAATGAAGAATCCACGCAATGGACTCTTCCATCGCTTTTGTGATTTCTGTTGAATTGACGGTAACCGTCCGGGGAAGACCTGAAACCATATCGCGTCCGCGAATGTCCATTTCTTCAAAATGACTATCTGGAAATACGGATGTGATGCTCATTTTGATGTCTTCCGCCGTACGTTCGCCGATTAACAGCTTATGAGTTTTCTTGATATGCTGGATAATGTCTTGATCGAACGTATTGCCTGCAATCTTAATGGATTCGGATGTGACAATGTCTCCCATGGAAAGAACGGCGACGTCTGTCGTACCGCCTCCGATGTCAATGACCATGTTTCCGCTGGGCTGATAAATGTCCATGCCTGCTCCAATTGCAGCCACTTTCGGTTCGGCTTCCAGAAATACTTGCCGGCCGCCCGATTTTTGAACAGCTTCTTTAATAGCTTTCTGTTCTACACTTGTCACGTCAGTAGGACAGCAGATTAAGATGCGCGGTTTAGAAAACCACCCTTTGACATTCAAACGATCAATGAAACCTTTCAGCATTGCTTCTGTGCTGTCAAAGTCAGCAATGACACCGTGTTTCAATGGTCGCATTACCTGGATATTACTAGGGGTCCGTCCAATCATCAGTCTCGCTTTTTCTCCAACCGCCATAATCTCGCGTGTTTTCGTGTCGACCGCAACTACTGATGGCTCGTTAAGCAGAATCCCTTTTCCTTTTACATGTATTAAAACATTTGCCGTTCCCAGGTCAATGCCGATATCTTTCGCAAACATCTCATCCTTGCCCCTTCCATTCGTTCAGGCGTAATTTCGTACGTTTACACGTTCTCCTAACTTAACATTTTATCACAGTGTTCCGAAAAAGAACATAAAAAAAGGGTATTTTCCGTGCTTTATCACGGTTTTGAGGCGGGTAGTTCGGATTTAACCGTTTCCAACAAAAAAACGGACCGCGTTAGCCGCTAGTCCGTCTCTGTTGCTGCTGACTCATTCAGTTTTCGCTGTTCGATTTTCCATTTTTGACGTGTCGCTTCCCCGCCTCGCAAATGACGAATCGATTTGTGATAGGCTAAGATTTTCGCAACTTCTTCCGACAATTGAGCATCAATATTAGGCAGACGCTCTGTCAAATCTTTGTGAACTGTACTTTTCGAGTAGCCCGTCGCTTTTGCGAGCGCTCTCACAGTAAGACCGGTTTCGATGAGCAGGTTGCCGAGACGAACACAGCGTCTCCGAATTTGTTCGTGCACACCCTCTTCCTTTCCCGTCAATCCATTTGTTCTCTCACTGTATGCGAAAGAGCAGCGGGCTATTCCTTTTCACGATCAGAGCATTTCCGATCACTAAGCGTATGCTCTTGATCTAAAAGTGCACTTTACCAATCAACTCTTTGGTCTTCTCTCAGACTCTGAGGAATTTTCAACGTCGTTCAGGGATTACTTGGTGGCGCTTCGCTTGTTGGACGGGCTATTTCATTGGGTATACGCTTACTGCGGTGAAGATAAAGGGTATATTTTTTGCCTTATGATCACTTTTGGGATGCTTATGAGCAGCTTCTTGCGTTTATGATCACTTTCTCTGCGTTATGATCATATTTGCAAGTTTATGATCACTATTCTGGATTTATGAGCGATTCCCCACGTTTATGAGCGGTATTCCATTTTTATGAGCACATACCACATGCCACATGTCACATGTCGCACGCGCTATCGACAAAAATAAAAAAAACCTGCCGGGAGGTGGCAGGTTGGCTCAATGATTTAATTAAAATGCCAAGAAAGATCGGGGATTTACAGCTACGTCGTCTTTTTGGACTTCGAAGTGTAAGTGGATGCCCGCTTGCGGGTTCCATTCGTTTTCTGCAGTTTGTGCCAGGACTTCACCTTGCTGGATTTCGTCACCCTCTTTTACGAGAATGCCAGTAACGGAGCGGTAGATCGTTTTCAATCCATCTTTGTGCGTGAGTACGATTTCACTGCCTTTAAATGGATCTGATACGATTTGTTCCACTTTTCCGCTCATCGCTGCGACTACATCGAACGGTTTGCCGTCAACCGCAATTGAAACACCTTCGTTTGTAACGTATGTCTGTTTAAATACGAGCAGTGCGTTTTCACGACTGGATGCATCGGCTTTTGCATCATAGAAGTCCTGAATAATAGCAACTTGGTCAAGAAGTTCTTCGTCAAACGGATACTTCAATGTTTCGTTTGCTGCGTTTGTTTCCAATGTGACTTCTTCTTGTTGCTTCTCTTTGTCTACAGCTGCCTGATCCCCGGCGTCTGGTTTCGTCAATGCATTATATCCCCATACCATTCCAACGAACAGCAGGGCGAAACTTGCATAGATAGATGGCCAGAACCAGTTGCTTTTCGTGCTCTTGTTTTTCTGAGAAGGGGCGTTCGGTTTTTTTTCTTCTCTCATTTATGATCACCTCACTCGCTATTCTCTGCAAGTTAAGGATTTTTTAAACATTCCTCTTTCGATTTTTCAAAAGTTTTTATTTCTGTGCCTGTATAGTAGTGTTTTACAATCTGTTCTGCGGTCCATCCCTTTTTCGAATACGCTTCCGCTCCATTTTGGCTCATGCCAACGCCGTGGCCGTATCCTTTAGTAGTAATATGGACAATTTCATTGGCCACATCGAACCCTATATTGAAGTCCGTAGATGGAAGTTTAAGTTTTTCCCGAACTTCCCGGCCGCTCGTTTCGAATGTGCCTGAAAGGACGCTTTGTACTCGTCCCGTCTCGTTTCTAACAAGCTGAAGTGCACGGAAATCGTCTTCCTTCCAAGAGGTGCCAAGCTTTTTATTCCACTCTGTAAGAGGCATATCTACTGTTCGTTCCACTTTTTCAGATACAGTTTGTTCGTCGGGACTGTCCACACTTTGCAGATAAGGAACTGAATTGCCCGAGAAGTTCTCTGCGGTTTCGGTTTTACCATTTGAAGTAGAGAAAAACATAGCTGTGATCATTTGTTCTTCGTGCACGATTATGGAACCCGCTGTCTCTTCAACTGCTTGACGGATCTTTTTTTCGTTTTCTTTGAAGTTTTTGCCCCATCGTTCTTTCCGTTCTTTTTCGTTTGAATAGACTTGTGCTGTAACGTCCCGACCGATTGGTTTTGTGCCTTCTGCCGTTTCTTTGAGCGCATAGGTGCGTGCAGCAATCGCTTGTGCTTTTAGTGCTTCCAGTGAATAAGCGACTGGCATTTCAGATGCGACGACTCCGATAATGTACTCTTCAAGCGGCAGTGGCTTGTCCTCTCCTTCTACTGTAATTTCGGTCTCACAAGCTATTTCCTTGGGTGGCTTAGTGTCTAGCGGTCTGTTGTACTTCAAGTTTAGAAGTACAGGTATAAAAAATAATAAAATGATGAATACTGCTAATAGTCGTTTGTCCATGTTGCATGGTATGTTAGTTTCCAATAAATTATGAGCACGAGACAATTTTAAGTTTAGAAGAGGTCTGTGAGAAATAGTGACAATATCCGACAAATAGTGAGCACGCACATGACGATTGCTTGAATTTATCCATAAAAAAACTGTCCCTCTGTAAAGGGACAGTTTTACATACTATTATGAATGCACGATTTCTGTGTCTGCTGTTTCAGATTCGCTGGAAACGCGGCTGATATCTGCACCGAGTGCTTTCAGTTTCTGATGGAAATTAACGTAGCCACGATCTAAGTGAATGAGTTCAGTGACTCTGGTAACACCTTCAGCAACAAGCCCAGCAAGGATTAGTGCAGCTGCAGCGCGCAGATCAGTTGCTGCGACTTCAGCGCCTTGCAAGTTAGAAGGTCCGTTCATGATAACAGAACGTCCTTCAATTTTAATGTCAGCATTCATGCGGCGGAATTCTTCCACGTGCATGAAACGGTTTTCGAAGACTGTTTCTGTAAGAACACCCGTACCTTCTGATTTCAGCATAAGTGCCATCATTTGTGACTGCATGTCTGTAGGGAAACCAGGGTGCGGCATTGTTTTCAAGTCCACTGATTTCAATGGATGCTTCGCAGTAATACGAAGGCCTTCATCAAGTTCAGTAATGACAACGCCCATTTCTTGTAGTTTAGAGATCAGTGCTGCGTTGTGCTCAGGCAATGCATTTTCAATCGTGACATCTCCGCCTGTAATTGCTGCAGCGACCATGAATGTACCTGTTTCGATACGGTCAGGAATAATGTTGTGAACAGCACCGGTTAATTGTTTCACGCCTTCGATACGGATAACATCTGTACCTGCGCCGATGACTCTTCCGCCCATTTCGTTGATGAAGTTCGCAAGGTCCACAATTTCAGGCTCTTTAGCAGCATTTTCGATCAATGTCGTTCCTGTTGCGAGTGCAGCTGCAGTCATGATGTTCTCAGTTGCGCCAACACTTGGGAAGTCCAAATAGATTTTTGCTCCTTGAAGACCGTTCTTAGCTCGTGCTTCAACAAATCCGTGTCCAAACGAGATATCCGCGCCCATGGCTTCGAAACCTTTTAAATGCTGGTCAATCGGACGTGATCCAATCGCACAGCCACCCGGCATAGCAACACGTGCAAAGCCATTACGCGCTAGAAGTGGACCCATTACTAGAATGGATGCGCGCATTTTACGGACGTATTCGAATTGCGCCTCGCTCGTTAGCGTCTCCGTAGAGTCAATGATCAATTCGCCAATTTCAGGTTTATATTCAGTTTTTGCATATAAGCTTTTAAGTACTTCATTAATTGTGCGAACATCCGACAAATTAGGTACTTCACGGATGACATTGACGCCCTCAGTAGCTAGCAACGCAGCCGCGAGTATCGGCAGCACTGCATTCTTAGCTCCTTCAACCCGCACCGTACCGTGCAGTTGTCGCCCACCATTAATAATAATTTTATCCAAAACAAGCCCCTCCGACTCAAAGTTATAATTCGTTCTTAAGCGTGACAAGTTTACATATCCAAAAATCCATTAATTAATCTGGTAAAAAAATCATCTAAACTCAGTCCATTGTACAACGACACGCCACAGTTCACAAGCGTCATTGTGACCCATTCCGACAAAAGATAGCTCTAGTCTAAATTATGTAAGGCTGGGATGTCCTGTGTGTGTATTTTACAATTTTTTTATGACTGCCATATTACAAAAAGGTTACATTCAACTTTGTTCCCTAGCGCGGTTCCACGTAAACCTATCTCATCAAATTCTAATGAAATACTTCGTCTCATTGCCCCAGAGGCACAAATTGTCTATGCGGCGATAAGACGAATCATCAAAAGATGAAAGGAAGTCTTCCCGACCAATAGGATATGTCTAAAAAGAAATTTGATACCGCTGAACCGATAGCAATACTCAATAAAATAAATAAAAGCTGTGTTTGCAGCACTCGATTTTTACGAATGATCGCTTGCGGCATAATTGCTTGCAAGGCATAAAACGAAATTCCGATGAAAAAAATGTGTGATCCGATTGCTAATAACGGATTGACACCTAATGCGTTCATAATGATCTACTCCCGTTGCGTACTTCTTTAGTTTCATGAAGTACGTTTTTGGCTGACTTTAAAAAAATCGGACAGAAGGTTCTCCCCTGTCCGATTCGCTCATATCCGCCTTACATGCCGGAAACTTTAATACGGTTAATGGCCCTGCGCAAGCTCAGTTCAGCCATTTGCTGCTCCACTTTGTTCTTTTTCTGCTGGAGTTCAGCTTCTGCTTTACGCTGCGCAAGTTCTGCACGTGCTAAGTCAATGTGAGAAGCAAGTTCTGCACTTTGGGCAAGCACTGTGACAACATCCGGACGGACTTCCAAGAAGCCGCCGTTTACTGCCACGTGTTCTGTGGAATTGCCGTTTTTAAGACGAAGTGCGCCGATGTCAAGTGGTGCTACCATCGCGATGTGTCCTGGCAAAATACCAAGTTCACCCGTTTCAGTAACAGCAATCACCATATCCGCTTCTGTTTCGCTGACAGGGCCGTCGGGAGTGACGATATTAACTTTTATCTTCATAATTTCCCCTCCTGGTCCCTTTTATTAGACTTCTACGCCCATTTCTTTCGCTTTAGCCACAACTTCTTCGATGCGTCCAACAAGTCGGAATGCATCTTCAGGAATGTGGTCGTATTTGCCTTCAAGGATACCCTTGAAGCCTTGTACAGTTTCAGCAACCGGAACGTACGAACCTTTTTGGCCCGTAAATTGCTCGGCAACGTGGAAGTTTTGTGACAGGAAGAACTGAACACGACGCGCGCGATCAACAATCTGCTTGTCATCTTCACTCAACTCGTCCATACCTAAGATTGCGATGATGTCTTGAAGTTCACGGTAACGCTGCAACGTTTGCTGTACTTGCGTTGCAATGTCGTAGTGTTCTTTACCAACGATATCCGCGCTTAGAGCACGTGAAGTCGATGCAAGTGGATCCACCGCTGGGTAAATACCCATCTCAGACAGTTTACGCTCAAGGTTCGTCGTTGCATCAAGGTGAGCAAACGTCGTTGCAGGAGCTGGATCTGTATAGTCATCGGCTGGTACATAGATCGCTTGGATCGATGTAACAGAACCTTTATTAGTTGAAGTGATTCGCTCTTGCAGCTGACCCATTTCAGTCGCCAATGTCGGCTGGTAACCAACCGCAGATGGCATACGGCCAAGCAAGGCAGAAACTTCAGAACCGGCTTGTGTGAAACGGTAGATGTTATCGATGAAGAGCAGAACGTCAGCGCCCTGTTCGTCACGGAAGTGTTCTGCCATTGTCAAACCAGTCAAGGCAACACGCATACGTGCACCAGGTGGCTCGTTCATCTGACCGAAGACCATTGCCGTTTTCTTAATAACGCCTGAATCTGTCATTTCAAAGTACAAGTCGTTTCCTTCACGAGTACGCTCTCCAACACCAGCGAATACAGAGATACCGCCGTGCTCTTGTGCGATGTTGTTGATCAATTCCTGGATTAGAACGGTTTTACCTACACCCGCACCACCAAAGAGACCGATTTTACCGCCCTTGATGTAAGGAGCAAGTAAGTCAACAACTTTAATACCTGTTTCAAGAATTTCTACTTTCGTAGAAAGGAATTCGAATGACGGTGCTTCACGGTGAATCGGATCGCGCTGGACGTCTGCCGCAAGCGGAGTTCCATGATCGATTTCCTCACCAAGAACATTGAAAATTCGTCCGAGTGTAACGTCTCCAACTGGAACTGAGATTGGCGCGCCCATATCTGTTACTTCTTCGCCGCGTCTCAAACCATCTGTAGAGGACATTGCAATCGTACGTACAGAATCGTCTCCAAGGTGCAAGGCCACTTCAAGTGTAAGCGTTTCTGCTTCAGCACCTGGGCGATTGATTTGGACTTTCAGGGAGTTGTAGATCTGTGGAAGCTGTCCATCCGCAAAGCGAACGTCAACAACCGGACCCATTACCTGAAGAATTTGTCCTTTACTCATGCTTTTCCCTCCTGTCGTACTGGTACGTTCGTTTTCGTTACGCCTATTCGAGCGCTGCAACGCCGGCTACGATTTCAGTGATTTCCTGAGTAATCGCGGCTTGACGGGCACGGTTGAATACAAGCGTCAAGTCATCTATCAAATCAGTTGCATTATCTGTAGCAGTCTTCATCGCAGTCATACTGGATGCATGTTCGCTTGCTTTCCCATCAAGGACCGCACCGAAAATGAGGCTCTCCGCATATTGCGGCAATAAGGATTCAAGAATCACTTCAGCAGAAGGTTCGAATTCATAAGATGAGCTCACTCCAGACGGTTCAAGATCAGTAAGCGGAAGCAATTTTCGTTCCGTCGGCTCGTTTGAGATGGCGGAGACGAAATGGTTGTAATAAAGGTACAACTCATCATAATTGCCTTCCGTGAACATGCCAACAGCTTTATTCGCGATGTCTTTTATCTCTTCGAACGAAGGATGATCAGTAACACCTACAAGGCTCTCTTCAACTTGGAATCCGAGTCGTTTAAAGAAATCAGTTCCTTTACTTCCGATTACCATCAGCACGACTTCATCTTTCGATGCATGGCGTGATTCGATTGCACGTTTCGCTTTACGCAGAACGTTGGCGTTGTATCCCCCAACAAGTCCGCGGTCAGATGTGACAATAAGGTACCCTGTCTTCTTGACTGAGCGAGTAACGAGCATCGGATGTGATGAGTTTTGAGAAACAGAAGCGATAGATCCGACTACTTCTTCAATCTTGTCCATGTACGGTACGAATTTCTTCGCGTTTGCTTCCGCACGACTCAATTTTGAAGCAGAGACCATTTGCATCGCTTTTGTGATCTGACGTGTACTCTTCGTCGATTTAATGCGCTGTTCTACCTCGCGTAATGAGGCCATTGGCTATTCACCACCTTTTAGTTTTAGTCCCGTAGTCCGTTACTTAACTTATTGTCCAGAAACCGCAAAGTTCTTTTTGAACTCATTGATTGCTGCTGCAAATACGTCGTCTGCAGGAAGACCTTTCGTAGTACGGATCGTTTCCAATACGTCAGTGTGGTTGCTTTCAAGCCAGATATTGATTTCACTTTCAAAGCGAAGAATATCTTTAACTGGGATATCGTCAAGGAATCCGCGAGTTAGTGCGTAAAGGATTACGACTTGGTGCTCAACTTTAACCGGCTTGTTCAAATCTTGTTTCAAGACTTCAACAGTACGGTGTCCGCGGTCAAGTTTCGCTTTTGTAGCTGGGTCAAGATCTGATCCAAACGCTGAGAACGCTTCAAGTTCACGGAACGCAGCAAGGTCAAGACGCAGTGTACCTGCAACCTTTTTCATTGCTTTGATCTGTGCGGATCCACCTACTCGAGATACGGAAAGTCCGGCGTTGATCGCTGGGCGTACACCTGAGAAGAATAGATCGGACTGAAGGAAAATCTGGCCATCTGTGATGGAGATTACGTTCGTCGGAATGTATGCAGAGATATCGCCTGCTTGTGTTTCAACGAATGGCAATGCTGTGATTGAACCGCCACCAAGGGAGTCGTTCAATTTAGCAGCACGTTCTAGTAAACGGGAGTGTAAGTAGAATACATCTCCTGGGTATGCTTCGCGACCTGGAGGACGGCGCAGCAATAACGAAAGCTCACGGTATGCAGCAGCTTGTTTAGAAAGATCATCATAAACGATCAAAACGTGCTTGCCTTGGAACATGAACTCTTCACCCATTGTAATACCTGCATAAGGAGCAAGGTAAAGAAGTGGTGATGGTTGTGATGCAGAAGCAGTTACAACGATTGTGTAGTCAAGTGCGCCGTTTTCACGAAGCGTTTCAACAACACCGCGAACTGTAGATTCCTTCTGACCAATTGCTACATAAATACAGATCATATCCTGATCCGCTTGGTTAAGAATTGTATCGATCGCTACAGTCGTTTTACCTGTTTGGCGGTCACCGATGATCAATTCACGTTGTCCACGACCAATTGGTACAAGTGCGTCAATCGCTTTGATACCTGTTTGAAGTGGCTCATCAACCGATTTACGAGCCATAACGCCTTGCGCTGGGCTTTCGATCGGACGAGTTTTTGTTGTGTTAATCGGACCTAGTCCATCCACTGGTTGTCCAAGTGAATTGACCACACGTCCAATCAATGCTTCTCCAACTGGAACTTCCATGATACGGCCTGTACGACGTACTTCATCGCCTTCTTTGATGTCTTTGTATGGTCCAAGGATAACGATACCTACGTTGTTCGCTTCCAAGTTTTGCGCCATACCAAGTACACCAGTGGAGAACTCTAAGAGTTCGCCGGCCATGACATTGTCGAGACCATGAGCACGGGCGATACCGTCACCTACTGCGAGAACAGTACCTACTTCGCTAACTTCCATCTCAGACTGATAGCCTGCAATCTGCTGCTTAATCAGTGTGCTGATTTCTTCAGCTTTAATGCCCATGTATGTCACCCCTCATCTTTCAAGATTTTAACCAATCAACGTACGCTCCAGCTTAGCAAGCTTGCTGCTAATGCTGCTGTCGAAGATTTGGTTTCCGATCTGAAGGCGAATGCCTCCGATCAATTTTGGTTCAATAATTGTTTGAATCTGAAGCGACTGTTTGCCGACTTTGTGAGCAAACGCGCTGGAAATTGCTGTTTCTTCCTGTTCAGTTAATGGACGTGTTGCATAAACTGTCGCTTCCGCAACACCCGATGCATCGTTTGCTAACTGGTGGAAGTCTTCGAGAACGTCGCTAAGTTCAGTCATACGGTCAGCATCAAGCATCACGTATAGTGCGTTGAGTAATAACTCTTGTGCACCCGGCAGGACATTAGCGATCAATTCACGTTTTTTGATCAAGGACAGTTGTGGTAAGCTCATAAGCTCCCCGAAGTCTTTGTTGCCGTCGAGTGCTGCTTGGAGCTCTCGAACGTCAGTGTGGACTGCGAGCAAGACGCCTTGTTCCTGAGCTGCTTTGAACAACCCAGTTGCATAACGTTCCGCTACGATAGAACGGCTCATCGGCCTTCCCCTGCCTTCACAATCGTTTCTTCGATCAATGCGCGGTTATCCTCCTCGGATACTTCTTTACCGAGTACTTTAGTCGCTGCCATGATTGAAAGAGATACGAATTCTTCGCGTACAGCCGCGATTGCTTTTTCTCTCTCTGTTGCGATTTCGAGCGCTGCGTTTTCTTTCATACGACCCACTTCCGCGCGTGTCGTTTGAATGAGTTCCTCACGCTGTGCTTCGCCTTGCTTCTTCGCGTTTTCAACGATGACTAACGCGTTTGTATGTGCTTCTTTTAAAAGAGCACGTTGCTCTTCTAACAATTTCTGTGAGTCTAGACGACTTTGTTCAGCCGCTTCGATTTCATTTGCAATCATCTCAGCACGCTGATCCATAATCCCCATCAACGGTCCCCATGCGAATTTCTTCAATAGAAGCATGAGAATTGTGAAGAAGACCACTGTTGCAATGATATCACCTAAGTTCAGCCGTTGGTTCAGGCTGGATAAGAATCCTGAGTCAGCATTGCTTGACAAAAGGACGAAGGTATCCAAAAACACGATTGTTTCACTCCCTTCAAAAACTTACGTCTGATCTACAAACGTTCTGGTTAGAATGATTAGTTCGAGCAAAGACATGCCCGATATCCGCTGACATAAACGAATGGCGAAGGATACATCTTTTTCCATTCTTCGCCATTGTTTAACGTTCTTATAAAGTGGTTAGGTAATAGAAGGAGTCATACAGGCTGGCAAGACCGCAGTGCAGCCCAGGCCCTATCCGTTTCATTAACTACCTGAATTGAATCTGTGTAAATTACTTGTTCATAACGATGAAAGCGATAACTGTAGCGATGATTGGCAAAGCCTCAACCAATGCAACACCGATGAACATTGTTGTTTGAAGAACGCCGCGTGCTTCTGGCTGGCGAGCAATCCCCTCAACTGTCTTTGAAACGATTAATCCGTTACCGATACCAGCGCCGAGTGCGCCAAGACCAACTGCGATAGCTGCTGCTAATAGACCTAATGAACCTGTCATAGTGTTATTTCCTCCTAGTATTGTTTGGTTTGGTCGTGCAAGTTCCCGCGTACGGGATTTATGTTTAGTGGTCAGTGGACACTTTGTGTGCCATGTAAACCATCGTCAACATAACGAAAATAAATGCCTGGATTGCTCCGATAAAGATCGAGAACCCTTGCCAAGCGAGTGCAGGAATGATTGCTCCGACAAAGCCACCGATGCTGCCGGCTGCAAGTGTCGCAAGAAGTCCAATCAGGATCTCCCCCGCAAAGATGTTACCGTAAAGACGCAGACCGAGTGTCAGCGTGTTTGCGAATTCTTCAATGATTTTCAGTGGTGCCAGGAATGGCATCGGCTGAAGGTATGACTTGAAATATCCTTTGGCACCGAGCATCTTTACTCCATAGAAATGCGTCAAGATAATAACAGTCGCTGCCAGCGTCATCGTAATGACTGGATCTGCTGTAGGTGATTTCCACCAAAGTTCTCCATCCCATGAAATTGAGAACGGCAGCCCTAGCATATTGGCAACAAATACGAACATGATAAGCGTGATGCCGAGTACGTGGAAACGGCCGCCTGTTTTCCAGTCCATGTTGTTTTTAATAATGCCCTTAACGAAGTCCATGATCCATTCCATGAAGTTCTGCATGCCAGTCGGTTTCATCTGCATCTTCCGTGTAGCAAGAACAGCGATGATGAACACGATGAGACACGTAATAAAGAGCATCATAATGTTAGCCGGGTTGAAGCTTATACCGAAGAGGACTTGTTCCGGATTTTTATGTTCCACGTTTCGTTCACCTCCCTTTTGTGACCAGTTTAAGATTGATGCTTCACATGATAAAAAATCCTATCAACCAGCAATAGGGCATATGGAATCATCAAACCAATCACAGTACTGATCAGATTGAAGTATTCTGGCATCGACATCGCGATGGCGGCCGCAGCCACTCCGGAAGCGAAACGCAATCCCGAACCGAGCGAAACCTTTTTGCCCTGATCCAGTTTCTTGTCGAATTGTTCCATTCTACGGATAAGTATCCAAAAATTATACAATCCGAAGATTAATCCTAGCAAAAGACCAGCAAAAATCTCCTTCGCTCCCGTAAAGGCCCAGCCTAAAAACAGCAATGCGAGCAAAAAAAATAGAGCTCTCTTTTGCCTTGTGAAAATTTCCTGCATTGTCTGCATGGTAGGTGAGTCTCCTATTACGATAAGTTTAGTTAGAAACTGAAACGCCCGGCTTTTGGTTTAGAAGCCGAACAGCGAGCGGGTTCGCAGGTTGGTACGCGTTGGCTTGTCCGAGATGCACGGCAACCACTTACTGATCAGCTGTCTCGGAAAGGTTCCGGACGAAGATGGTAAGAAAAGTGCCGCCTGCTTGGCGTTCACCAGGACACGTTGTCCAACGTATCGCACTGATGCCCAACAATTCAAGTGCGATAGGCTACGAGTGATGATAGAACTTAGCCAAAAAATCAAGCGGTTTCAGCTGATTTATCTATGTATAAACCCTATCATTATTACCCTCTATAAGCATACAATAGCGGTATTTTGATGTCAATTGATTCCCGTGAAATTCTTCACATACTATTAGCACTGTCAAATAATCGTCACACTTTCATAGGATTTCGCCGTATTTCTAAAATTTAGGGATTCCCCTTACTTTTCCGTGTGAATTTCCACAACAGTTATAGCGCGATAACATTTGCAAATTTAAGCTTTCAGCATATTTGTAGTCCTTCTCTCTTACTTTCCTTACTTTAGCTGTTTGAGAGAACTATAGAAATAGAAAAAGCAGAGGGTTGTTAGCCTCTGCTTTTCCACTAACTTTTATTCATTTAGTTTTGTTCGTTTAAATATTTTTTCAAAGCTTCCACGATTCGTTCGGATGCGTGGCCGTCTCCGTAAGGGTTGGACGCTTTTGCCATAGAGTCGTATGCGGTTTGATTGGAGAGAAGTTCATCTGCTAAGTTGAAGATCGTCTCTTCGTCCGTTCCCGCTAATTTGAGTGTTCCGGCGTCGATTCCTTCCGGCCGTTCTGTTGTATCACGAAGGACGATAACAGGTTTGCCGAGCGAAGGGGCTTCTTCTTGGATGCCGCCCGAGTCCGTTAAGATGATATGTGAACGCGCTGCAAAGTTATGGAAATCCACAACTTCGAGTGGCTCGATCAAATGAATCCGGTCATTATTTCCGAGTAATTCATCCGCAACTTCACGGACTGCTGGATTCATGTGAACTGGATAGATCACCTGAATGTCATCGTGTTTTTCGAGTAGGCGGTTAATCGCACGGAACATATTGCGCATCGGATCCCCTAAATTTTCGCGGCGGTGTGCCGTCAGCAAGACAAGCCGGTCAGTTCCGAGCTTTTCAAAAATCGGATGCGTGTACGTGTCATCGACAGTAGTATGCAGCGCATCGATTGCCGTATTCCCCGTAATGTAGATCCGGTTTTCCGGCTTTCCTTCATTAATTAAGTTTTGCGCCGACTTTTCTGTTGGTGAGAAATGAAGGTCTGCCAGAACGCCCGTCAGCTGACGATTCATCTCTTCCGGATATGGAGAGTACTTGTCCCATGTACGAAGACCCGCTTCAACGTGTCCGACTGCGATTTTGTTATAAAATGCCGCCAGACTGCCGACGAATGTCGTAGCGGTGTCACCGTGAACGAGTACGATATCGGGCTGTGCTTCTTTCATAATCCCGTCAAGACCTTCAAGTCCTCGAGTTGCAACATCGATAAGAGTTTGACGGTCTTTCATAATATTCAGGTCGAAGTCAGGTGTGATCCCGAACGTTTTCAGCACTTGGTCCAACATTTCACGGTGCTGAGCCGTTACAGTCACAATCGATTCGATTTCGTCTTCATGCTTTTGCAGTTCGAGAACGAGCGGAGCCATTTTGATGGCTTCCGGACGCGTTCCGAAAATAGTCATTACTTTCCATTTGCGTTTCAAACTGTTCACGCCCTCCCCAATTATTTGGTTCCGAACAAACGGTCCCCGGCATCGCCGAGTCCAGGTACAATGTATCCGTGATCGTTCAGTTTTTCATCCAGTGCCGCGATGTAAACATCTACGTCAGGGTGTGCATCTGTAAATACTTTTACGCCTTCAGGAGCTGCGATCAGACACATGAATTTGATGTGTTTCGCTCCGCGCTTTTTCAATGAATTGACGGCTTCTACTGCTGTTCCGCCTGTTGCAAGCATGGGATCGACGACGATCAATTCACGTTCTGATACGTCAGACGGCAACTTCACGAAATATTCGTGCGGCTGCAATGTTTCCGGATCGCGGAATAAACCGACGTGTCCCACTCTTGCTGCCGGGATCAGTTTTAGAATCCCATCTACCATCCCAATTCCTGCACGCAGGATAGGCACGATTCCAAGTTTTTTCCCTGCAAGTACGTTCGATTTCGCCATGCAAACCGGCGTTTCAACGTCTACTTCTTGAAGGGGGAGCTCCCGTGTAATTTCAAAAGCCATCAATGTAGCAACTTCGTCTACGAGTTCACGGAATTCTTTGGTTCCTGTGTTTACGTCGCGGATGAAGGTAAGTTTGTGCTGGATGAGCGGGTGATCGAATACGTGTACTTTAGCCATTAGAATCGCTCCTTTTACTTTGTCCAATACAGTATAACAGAATGATGCCGTCAACGGTTGTCTGGTGCGAAGTTTGGAATTTCCGGAACATTTACACGGTTGTGTTGTGTAGTTTTTGCGTTGTCGAACACGTATAGCGGATTGTCCGACGCCCATCGCGGGTTCTTAATCACTAAGTGCACTTTACCAATCAACTCTTTGCATTTCTTCATCAGTTAGCGGAGTTTCTCGATAACGGAACACAGTTCAACTTGTTTAAGGGATTAATTGGTAGCGCTTCGCTTGTTGAGGGATGGGCTATTCCAATGGCTTGGGTGGAATCGGACAGATGGCGGTTAGTATCGGACACGTTCGGTAAAGAATCGGACACTTGGCGCAGGGAATCGGACAAATTCCGTGAACAATCGGCCACTCCAGCGAATTAATCAGCCAACGCACACAATTCAACTGCATTAAGAGATTAATTGGTAGCGCTTCGCTTTTTGAGAGATGGGCTATTTCAGCGGCTCGAGCGGAATCGGACAGATGGTGGTTAGTATCGGACACGTTCGGTAAAGAATCGGACACTTGGCGCGAAGTATCGGCCAGATTCTGCGAACAATCCGACACTCCAGCGAATTAATCAGCCACCGCACACAATTCAACTATGCAAAGAGAAGTTATCGACTTCCCTTCCACCAAAAAA
>JARIBI010000227.1 GCA_029257435.1 Sporosarcina sp.
ATTCCGACTTCTTCACGCTTCAAGCGGTCTACAACGATTGAACCTTCAAGGCCTGCGTTTGTTGCGATTTGACGCACTGGCTCTTCAAGTGCACGAAGGACGATTTTCACACCTGTTGCTACGTCGCCTTCTACGCCTTCAAGTAATGTTTCTACTTTTTTGTACACATTGATAAGCGCTGTACCCCCACCAGAGACAATACCTTCTTCAACTGCTGCGCGAGTTGAGTTCAAAGCGTCTTCGATGCGAAGTTTGCGTTCTTTCAATTCTGTTTCAGTTGCTGCGCCGACTTTGATCACCGCAACGCCGCCAGCGAGTTTTGCCAGACGCTCTTGGAGTTTCTCTTTGTCGAACTCAGAAGTTGTCTCTTCCAACTGGGCACGGATTTGACCTACGCGAGCTGAAATTGTATCTGCATCGCCTGATCCTTCTACAATTGTTGTATTGTCTTTCGTTACAACGACTTTAGAAGCGCGTCCGAGTTGTGAAATATCCGTAGATTTCAAGTCAAGACCGATATCTTCCGTAATCACTTCGCCGCCTGTCAGGATTGCGATGTCTTCAAGCATTGCTTTACGACGATCTCCGAATCCAGGAGCTTTCACTGCAACTGCGTTGAACGTACCGCGGAGCTTGTTCACAACGAGGGTTGCAAGTGCTTCGCCTTCTACGTCTTCAGCGATCATCAACAACGGCTTGCCTTGTTGTACGACTTGCTCAAGTACTGGAAGAATTTCTTGGATGTTGTTGATTTTCTTATCTGTAATTAAGATATATGGATTGTCGAGAACGGCTTCCATCTTATCTGTATCTGTTGCCATGTATGCAGATGCATAACCACGGTCAAATTGCATACCTTCTACAACGTCAAGCTCAGTTGTGAAGCCTTTAGATTCTTCAAGTGTGATGACGCCGTCGTTTCCAACGCGCTCCATCGCTTCAGCAATCAGATTACCGACTTCTTCATCACCTGAAGAGATTGCAGCCACTTGTGCGATTTCCTGCTTGCTTGAGATTTCATCAGAAATACTCTTCAGTTCAGTAACTGCTGTCGCTACTGCTGACTCGATTCCTTTACGGATCCCGACAGGGTTTGCACCCGCAGTAACGTTCTTCAAGCCTTCACGGATCATTGCTTGAGCAAGAACCGTTGCAGTAGTTGTCCCATCACCAGCGATTTCGTTTGTTTTAGAAGCCACTTCAGCAACAAGTTTCGCACCCATGTTTTCAAATGCGTCCTCGAGTTCGATTTCTTTAGCAATCGTCACTCCGTCATTCGTGATAAGTGGTGACCCGAAGCTTTTCTCAAGAACTACGTTACGTCCTTTAGGTCCAAGTGTTACTTTAACAGCATTTGCTAATGTATCAACACCGCGCATCATTGCGCTACGTGCGTCTTCGTTGAATTTAATTTCTTTCGCCATAATGAATAAGTCCCTCCTGTTTTTGGTTTGATTGTCAAAGTGATGCACATCCTTAGATAGTTGCTAGAATGTCGCTCTCACGTAAAATTAAGTAGTCATTACCTTCATATTTAACTTCAGTACCTGCATATTTTGAGAAGATGATGCGGTCGCCTTCTTTTACTTCAAGCTCGACGCGCTGGCCGTTTTCGAGAACTCGGCCTGTACCGACTGCAATGACTTTACCCTCTTGAGGCTTTTCTTTTGCGGAATCTGGCAATACGATGCCGCTTGACGTTTTCTCTTCCACTTCGATTAGTTCAATTACAATACGATCACCTAATGGTTTCAACAAATGAAACACCCTCCTCTAACGGTTCTTCTATTTTTTAGCACTCACTAAACAGGAGTGCTAATACACTACATATCATAATAAATCGACGAATGAATTGCAAGTAAAACAAATCACTTTTTCTTACTCTTTGCGCTTCTTTTCTAAAACCGATACACTTATGAATACTTAGATGGAAAGGATCGATTCCTGTGAAGCAAAAAACGATGAAACCATGGATGCTCTATTTGATCATCCTTCTTTTATACATTGCCATGCAGTTTGCCAGTCTCCCGATTTCGAAAGGGATGATTGCATTCTTCACCGCCAATGGCTACGAGCTGCAAGCTGCAAAATATAATGGATTTGCGTGGGGCTTGTTCGTCACGAACATTCTCGCGATTATTGCGATTTTCCTCGTTACCCAATCCGATAAGAAGTTTTGGACCGTCTTTAAAGGAAAGAAAGAATCGATTTGGAAATCCGTTGTTTGGGGAATTCTCGGTTTCTTCTTGGCACTGGGCGGTCAAATGATTGCGGGATACATTGAACGAGCAATCGGCATTACAGAAGGCTCAGCGAGTACTGCACAACTCACGGAAATTGCTGCTGTCGCTCCGATTTTAATCATCTGTATCGTCCTGTTCGCTCCAATTTTAGAAGAAACCGTCTTCCGCCGCGTGCTATTCGGCGGTATCTATACAAAAACAAACTTCTGGATTGCGACAATTGTAAGTGCTTTGATCTTTGCTGCCGTTCATAACGAACTCGAGCACATCCTGACATACCTAATGCCGGGACTTGTATTCTCTTACGTCTATTACCGATCCAAACGCATCTGGACCCCTATGATCTCGCACATGCTGATGAATGGGTTCGTCATGATCGTCATGCTCAATCATGACAAAATACCGGAGCTCCAAAAACTCCAGCAATCCATCATCACCTTCTTCCATTTCTTTTGATGGAAGTTGTGCAGACGTTAAACAAAAAAGACTTGCCAGACCGTTACCCGGTCAGCAAGTCTTTTTCAATTGATCAATCTTGATGATTCATCCGTGCATTCACTTCGTCAATCTGCCGCTGTTGCTCAGCCTTAGCCTCTGCAAACAATCGCACCCGTTCCGCCTCTTCTTCTTCCAAACGCCGTTTCTCTTCCGCCTTCAAAAACTTTTTATAGCCGACGCGAGCAATGATGATACTCACCTCATACAGCAAGAACAGCGGAACCGTCACAAACAAGTGTGACACTAAATCAGGGGGCGTAATGAACGCCGCAATGACGAACAATATGAAGTAAGCGACTTTACGGAACTTCGACAGCACATTAGGATTCAAGAACCCGAGTCTTGATAAGAACAGTAGAACTACAGGAAGCTGGAACACAAATCCGAACGGCAGTAAAATCTGGAATAAGAACGAAAAGTACTGATTAATGCCGATTGTCTGCGTAATTCCTAAATCTGCCGATAACGTTTCCATGAATTTGATGACATACGGCAACAATACAAAATAAGAAAACGCAATTCCTGAGAGGAACAAGACAAACGCAAAAGGAATATAACTGAGCGTCACCCGTCGTTCCGTATCCATCAAGCCGGGGGAAACGAACGCCCAAAATTGGTACATGATAATTGGCAAAATAATAATGATTCCGATGAACACGACCACTTTTAAGTAAATGGCAATCGGATCGATCACGTTAAACGCGTTCAGCGGTAAATCCGCTGCCGGTCCATTTGACTGCAAAAACTTAATGAGCGGTTTCGCTAGTAAAAAACCGCCAATGACTGAAACTGCAAAGAAAACGACGATCGTAATCAGCCGTTTTCGAATTTCTTCTATATGCTCAATAATGGTTAGCGTACGTTCTTCCATTAGACAGACATCCTAACTTATTGCACTTCTTTCTTATCTTCCACTTTTTTAACGTCTGTTTTCGCGTCGTCGTCTTCTACAAGACCCTTAGTCGCGTTTTTAAATTCCCGCAGTGATGAACCGAATGCTTTGCCGATTTCAGGCAACTTTTTCGGTCCGAAAATGAGAAGGGCAATGACAGCAATAATAAGCAAACTTCCAATACCTGGTGACATTCCGGACACCTCCCTTTGAATATGTCTATTCTACACCATATCGCACGAAATGACTATTCGTGCAGCCTTATAATTGTGAATCTTTTACGTCATTTTTTATGAAGTAAATAAGAGATTGCAGTTCAACAGACAAGTCAATTGTATGGACCCGAATTGATGGTGGAACGGTCAGCCGGATCGTTGTGAAATTGAGAATTCCTTTAACCCCTACAGCCGCGAGCCGATCCGTTAATTGCTGAGCAGCACGGGAAGGCACCGTTAAAATGACAAGGTCAATTCCGAGTTCCGTTAACTTTTCTTCAATCATATCTGGATGATAAACAGGTATATCCGAAATAATCTTGCCGTCATGGGGCGCTTTAGGATCAAACGCTATGACGATGCGTGTATTATGGTTCTTATGAAAATTGTATTTCATGAATGCATGTCCAAGACTGCCTACACCGATTAGCGCGACATCCGTGGTTTCATCTTGGTCGAGTGTTTTTCTAAAGAAGCTGACGAGGTAATCTACATCGTAACCATAGCCTTTACGGCCGAGTGCACCGAAGTGCGAAAAATCACGACGTATCGTCGCTGCATCGATCTTCATCGCCTCGCTCAGTTCGCTTGAAGAAATCCGTTTCTTCCCGCTATTCGCGAAATTTTGTAAAAACCGATAGTACAACGGCAAGCGTTTGGACGTTGCCTGGGGAATTTTCACCGTTTCTTCAGCCATCGTAAACCTCCTGCTGCTGTATCGAATCGCTTCTATCGTACAGGAGAAGCGTGCTGTTGTAAAGCCGATGATTGCACCCTTCTCCCCATTCCAGTAAACTGAAGTAGAATGAAAATAGAGGTGAAACGATGATAATCTTGCAAGTGAACGGTGTAACGAAGTCGTTTTCAGGCACTGATATATTGGAGAATGTAAAATTGGAAGTGCAGCATCGTGATCGTGTAGCGCTCGTTGGCCGTAACGGCGCGGGTAAATCCACATTACTTAAAATCATTGCCGGGGAATCTACTGCAGATACAGGCGACATTATTGTCCCTAAAGGAATCCGCATCGGGTATCTCGAGCAGCACAGCGGCCTGGAAACAGAACTATCTGTGTGGGACGAAATGATGACAGTGTTCGAACCGCTCCAAGCCATGGAACGCCGGCTGCGCGGATTGGAAGCACAAATGGCAGATCCAGATGTCTATGGAGACCCCTCAGCTTCAGAACGTGTAATGGGCGAATATGATTCTCTTCAAGTCGAGTTCAAAGATCTCGGAGGCTATCAGTACGAATCGGATACCCGCTCCATATTGCACGGAATGCGGTTTTATCCCGCTGACTATGAAAAGCCTGTTGATTTACTATCAGGCGGACAGAAGACACGCCTTGCTTTAGCCAAAATGCTGTTAAGCAAACCTGATTTGCTGATTTTAGATGAACCGACGAACCATCTGGACATCGAAACACTTGGCTGGTTAGAAAACTATTTGAAGTCCTATGAAGGGGCTCTGCTAATCGTGTCGCACGATAGATACTTCCTCGACCAAGTAGTGACATTAGTATATGAGGTCTCACGACGCAAAGTCTCGCGCTTTACAGGCAATTACAGTGCGTATTTGGACGAGAAAGCAAAGAACTATGAGAAAGACCGTAAGATGTTCGAAAAAGAATCGAGTGAAAAAGCGAAGCTCGAAGATTTCATCCAAAAGAATATCGCTCGTGCATCCACAAGTAAAATGGCGAAAAGCCGCCGCAAGCAATTGGAGCGGACAGACTGGATGGACGCTCCTGACGGGGATGAAAAGTCCGCCAACTTCTCATTCACAATCGACCGTCCAAGCGGAAATGATGTACTTGCTGTCGAAAAGGCTTCCGTAGGGTATGATGGGAAGCCTGTCTCAACGAATATTGACATGCGTGTCTATAAACAGGACCGCATAGCCATCCTGGGTCCGAACGGTGTCGGCAAATCCACGTTATTGAAAACCATCGTCAAACGCCAAGAGCTGCTAGCTGGAGATATTCGGTACGGTACTCATGTACAGTTCGGCTATTATGACCAAAACCAGGCAACGCTTGTTGGTTCCGGTACTGTGCTGCAAGAAATCTGGGATGACTGGCCGCTTATGAACGAAAAAGATATCCGAACGCTACTGGGACGCTTCCTCTTTACAGGAGATGATGTCGGCAAGCCTGTTCAATCTCTTTCAGGTGGTGAAAAAGCACGCCTTTCCCTGGCAAAGCTCATGCTTGAGAAGTCCAATACACTCGTACTGGATGAGCCGACGAACCATTTAGATCTTGATAGCAAAGAAGTACTTGAGAATGCATTGGACGACTTCCCTGGAACCATCCTCTTTGTTTCGCATGACCGCTATTTTATTAATCGGATTGCAACTAAAGTCTTCGATTTAAGCGAAAACGGAGCTGTAGAGTACTTAGGGGACTATGATTATTTTGTCGAAAAGAAAACAGAGCAAGCTGAGCTTCTTGCTGAATCCCTCGCTGCAAAACAATCCACAGCAGTTATCAAAAGCCGTCCGCAGGAAGTGGATAAAGAACGTCAAAAAGCGGAACGCCGTTTGAAACGTGCAATTGAACAAACTGAATTGAAGATGGCTGAACTGGATGAGCAAATTGCTTCTCTTCAAGATGAACTGATTAAGCCAGAGTACGCGGATGATCATGTGAAACTCATGGAATTACAAGCACACATCGATTCTCTTCAAGAGACTCACGATACGCACGCTGAAGATTGGCTGATGATGCAAGAAGAACTGGAAACTGTTTAATTTCTCGTGAAGCAGCGGAAATTTCCGCTGCTTTTTTTTGTGCTAAAGCTGTGGTTTCTTCCAATTAAAGAAGCGTCCCGCACAAGACTGTAAAATCCGTCACCAGTCAACAGATGTCCACCTCAATTCGACATCGGTCCAAACTAGTTTTCCACAAACTTACCCACACTAACAATGCCGGTTTTATCACTATTCACAAAGTTATCCACGTCGTCCACATAAATCATCTTTTTAATCCACAAAGTTATCCAAGCACACATCCTAACTTATCAACTACACACCATCTTATACACATGTTATACACAAATTGTGCATAAGTACGAATGTTCTCTATTGACAAACCGAATTCGCTGAGTATCAAAAAAACATGGAATCCGTCTGAATTTGACGAATTCCATGTTATTATTATTGGTTCCAGGATACGAGCTGCATGCCAGGTCTTCCGTTCATCGATAGATCTCCCCGCACGTCACTTAAATACATCTGTGTGCCTGCAGCCGCAATCATCGCTGCATTATCTGTGCACAGCGCAATAGGCGGAACACTGAATGGGATATGCTCTTTGGTGAACGTCGACTCTAATGAATTTCTAAGCCCTTTATTCGCTGAAACACCGCCTGCTGCAATTACTTGCTTCACGTCATATTCTTTAGCGGCTCTTACTGCTTTCACTGTCAGAACTTCAACTACACTCTGCTGGAAACCTGCCGCAACAGCCTCAGCATCTAGTGTACCGCCACGCTGTTCCAAATTATGCTTATAGTTAATGACGGATGATTTCAATCCGCTAAAACTGAAGTCATAAGAGTCAGCTTCCAGCCAAGCTCTTGGAAACTCTACTGCGGACTCACTCGCAAGTGCCAGCTTATCAACATGAGGGCCTCCTGGATATGGCAGTCCTAACACACGCGCCACTTTATCATACGCTTCACCTGCAGCATCGTCTCTTGTCTCGCCAATGAGCTCAAATGATCCATGCTCCCGCATAATTACCATTTCCGTATGTCCTCCTGAAACAATCAATGCAAGGAGCGGGAATTCCATCGGCTGGACGAGCTGATTCGCATAGATATGACCCGCGATATGATGTACTCCGATAATCGGCAGCGCGTTTGCGAATGCAAATGCTTTTGCTGCATTGATTCCAATTAGAAGAGCCCCGACAAGTCCCGGTCCTTCGGTGACAGCTACAGCATTTAACTGATTTGGAGCCAATCCCGCATCATCGAGCGCTTTCTCGATGACGAGTGTAATTTCCTCAACATGATGCCGGGAAGCAATTTCAGGTACAACCCCGCCGAAGCGCTTTTGACTTTCAATTTGCGAAGCAACAACGTTGGAAATGATCTCACTTCCATTTTTCACGACGGATGCTGCAGTTTCATCGCAACTCGTTTCAATCCCTAAAATATAAACGTCTTTTTTCATCATAACTCCACCCACATGACGAGCGCATCTTCATGGTCGTCAGAATAATAGTTTTTCCGAATTCCACCTTCTTGAAAACCTAGCTTGCGATACAAATTTTTAGCTGTCTCATTACTTACCCGAACTTCAAGTGACATAGCTGTCACGCCGTTATTTCGGCAAAGCTCCATTGCTTGGCGCATTAACGCTTCTCCAATACCTAATCCTTGCCGAGTTTTTCGCACAGCCACATTGGTAATATGACATTCATCAAGGATGACCCACATCCCTACGTGGCCAATCACTTCATTCTCACATTCAGCGACAATATAGGTCGCATAATCGTTGCCCGTCAATTCATGGGCAAACACTTCTGCAGACCATGGTGTTGTAAAAACTTCGGTTTCAGTTGCCACAACGTCTTCAATATCTTTTGCTGCCATTTGACGATATACAATTGAGTCAATCATGGGACTTCACCTGTTTTTGCTCTTTAATCCAATTTGCTTCAGCTTCTGGAATTCGACGATAATTCGGAACAAACTGATGAACGTCTGAAGCAGGTATGCGTTGTTCTGCGAGACTGATCAGTTGCGATGCCCGTGGAAGCTGTTGTGGAAATGGTGCAAATACAGCTTGGTCTCCAAGCGTTGCACTGATTTTAGTCTTATGAATCTCTACATCCGCGCCTATAAACAAAACAGGCTGATTGATAAAAGCAACGTCCTCTAAGAACTGTTCGAGAGACCCGTGACGATCTTCCCAAATGCGGTGCAATCGATCCCCCTTTGACTGATAAAGGCCACAATAGACATTTTCTCTCCGCGCATCAAACAACGGGCAGATAACGCCTTCAAATGGAATGGCATTCGCCGCGATGACTTCCAAACTGGAAACACCGACTAGTGGAATCTTCAGCGTCCACGCAAGAGTTTTAGCGAGTGTCACGCCGATTCGTACACCTGTATAAGAACCTGGACCTTCGGATACGGCAATAGCCTCCAAGTCGGAAGGCCGAAGAGTTGCTTCATTTAATAAACGTTCAATCGCTGGCATCACCTGAATAGAATGAGTACGTGCAAACGTCGAAGTTTGCTCACACAAAATCCGGCCGTCTTCTACGAGCGCAACAGATAGAGGTGAATTCGCTGTGTCAATTCCTAACCATATCATTGAGTAATCGCCTCACAAATCTTTATAAAATGACTTCCTGTCGGTTCAAGTTCAATCATTCGTTCAGTATCGCCTGTCCGTATAATACGGATCGCCAAGCGGTGATCTGGTAACTCTTCTTCAATAAACTGGGCCCACTCCACAATTGAAATAGCATCCCCATAAAATAATTCATCCCATCCTAGATCTTCATCGCTATTTTCTAAGCGGTAGACATCTAAATGGTTAAGAGGATAGATCCCTTCATATTGCTTAATAATTGTGAAGGTCGGGCTGCTGACCGTGCGGCTCACTCCAAGCCCTTTAGCGAGGGCTTGAGTAAATGTCGTTTTCCCGGCGCCCAAGTCCCCTTCGAGTGTAACGACGTCAGGCGGTGAAAGAAGTTTGGCTAATTGCTCTGCAAGTTGCACGGTTTCCGCAATAGAGGTGACATGTATGTGTTTCTTCATAAGATAATCCGATCCTTTTCAAGTGATGTACTTAGTGTACCGGAAATTGCGCAGAACCGCACACGGTACGCATAAAGACCATAAAAAAACCGACTCAGGGAAAATCCCCAAATCGGTTTGTAAGTTTAAATTAAATGGCGGTCCCGACCGGGGTCGAACCGGCGATCTCCTGCGTGACAGGCAGGCATGTTAACCACTACACCACGGGACCAATTAATTAGATGAAACTGCCTGGCAACGTCCTACTCTCACAGGGGGAAGCCCCCTACTACCATCGGCGCTGAAGAACTTAACTTCCGTGTTCGGTATGGGAACGGGTGTGACCTCTTCGCCATCATTACCAGACAATTAAACTAGTTTTTAAGACCTTAATCACTATACAACAATCATTATGTATAAGCAAGACTTTTCAGAAAAAACTTTTGTTCATTCAAAACTGGATAAAACCAACATTGAAACTCAAAACAATCACACGATGCTTTAACTTATATTTGGGAAAGTCCTCGATCTATTAGTATCTGTCAGCTCCACATGTCGCCATGCTTCCACACCAGACCTATCCACCTCATCATCTTTGAGGGATCTTACTTACTTGCGTAATGGGA
>JARIBI010000150.1 GCA_029257435.1 Sporosarcina sp.
ACGAAGAACTTATAATCAAGTATCCATCGATAGATGGAACGCAAAGTGCAAGGAAACTTGCACGCTTTGTGTGGAGCGGGGGAAAAGCTGGAGATGATTTCAAAGGCTTACCTATCGCAAACAATTCACTAATAAGATCCATTCTTCAAACGGGCCATTTTATGAAATTAGGTAAGCAAGGAGTGATTGAAATTAATAATCCCAATATTGGACTGTTTTTGATATTATCGAGTGCTATTATTTATGGTTCAGCTTTGATATCATCATCAATTTACTCTCTTATTCTTGGAGGTGTTGATGGTCAAGGCTGGAGTAGCGATTATGGAATTTTTGGAACTGCTTTAAGGGAAGTGGGCATAGTCCCAATAATAATAGCTGTGTTATTAGCAATAATCGGCGTTGTTCTATTAGTGATACAAGAGAAAAAAACGTGATAGATTACTTCAAACGGGGGGGCTTAACGAAACATCCGGATTTTGAGGCTAAGAATAAATGTGGTTATTCATTGAAGCAAATAATTGAAGAAGTTGGAACTGAGGATATGAAAAAAGTGCTGATAATGAATAAGTGATATATAACAGTGGATTGGTTTCCTTAAACGACCGCTTTATCGTTCGAAATTAGTTTGCATATTAACACTCAGCTATTTATTAAGCAGCTTTGATGATTTTACAGAAAAACGCATTTATAGTGAAATCAAATCTGTAACCCTCAAAAATTCGGAATAGGAGAGATACAATCATATGGAAACATCATCTAAAGTATGCCAGTCCTGCAGTGAAAGTAGAGCGAGTGTCATAGAATCATCGGATGTCCCCACCCAACCTTATCACCTTTGCGTCCCTTGCCATGAACGGTTGCTAAGCTCCTCGCTTAGACCGATTGAGTGGTACAACTTGGCCGTCATTCACTCGCCAATGAATTTTTGGTTACATGATGACTTCTATGAAGAGGACGGCGAGGCAACGCAACCAGAGGAAGATGTTATCGTTACCGAGAAGGATTTAGCACCCTCTCTTGAAGATGTGCAGGAGGATGTGGAGGCGTTAATCGATTTTGCAATCACTCGCTGGTCCCTTGAGGAGGATGTGCTAGACGCTCTGAAAAACCATCATAAAACGAAAATACTGGAGTCAATTAAACCTCGTTTCATTCAAACGGAAACATACGAAATCAAGTCGCGGATGTTGGATATAGCGAGGGATGTTCTTGGAAGTGAAGCGTCTGAGTGGATTAGGGAACTATGGATTCACGATGATGGAGAGCTGCTCATCGACTTATCAGAAGCTACCGCTAGTTGTTTACCCGCTTCCGAAGGGTTGCCCCTTGTGTTCAGGAAACTCGAAGCGCTTACTGATAAAGAAAAAAATGCCTGTGTTGCATCCTGCTTGTACCGTTTTCGTTCACCCATTGTCCTGCCCTGGATTGAAAAGAATTGTCGAACTTTCCATGGTAACTGGGGGCTGTTGGCAGCTGTCAGTTATCCGACCTGGGAAATGATGAAATCATGGCTAAATAAGGGCAGACCGCTGAGTTTAGTCGCATTGGATTCCATGGAGGCATGTGCAAATGAAGGCAGACATCTAATTATCGCAAAATACAAGCCGCAGATACTTGAAACTGTTGTTTCCGAAATTGAACCAGTCATTAAAGGTTATCTTCAGCAAGATTCCGTTCCCCGCGTCAAAAACAAAAGCGAATGGATCTTGGATGATAAAGACATTATTTTCACAAGCAACACGCGCATTTGCTGATTAAAAATCCGGTGAAAAGAGAAGCATCGGCATGTATTAAATCTACAATCCGCAATTATCAGAAGTCACATAAAATAGAGTGATTGTGAAACTATGGACATAAAAGAAAAGTTAAAGTTGTTACTTAAAGAAATTGTAATTGATTTGGTGAATGGGAATTACGAAAGAATTCAAATGAAACTCATTGAAGAACTAGAAGTAGAGGATCTCAAAGAGGAGTTAAGCTATTGGGAGTCACTGACAATTAGATAACCCGGGACACTGGGAAACTGAGTCACTTCATCGGGACGATCCTGAAGAAGTTGCTAACTAAATTCTCTTGTGGAAACAAGAAGTCAATCACGAAGTTTATTAACTGCAGATTTTCTCAGTTACGATGGTAAAAGAAGTCTTGTTAAATTGTACTTAACAAGGCTATTTTGTATCTAAACTTAACAGATACAGAACGATTGATAGCTCTCCAAAATGATTTCTAACCCGATCTTTTGATAGAAATGTGGGATTTACTTTAGCCCATTGACAATAAATTTAAAAGAGATTATGATTTTAAATAGGAATGATTATCATTATCGTTTTCAACGTGCCCCGCGTTAGAAATAATAACAAATACAAATGAGAATCATAAATTGAAAAAATACTGCTACCTTTCATTGTCATGTGTGCACTCATTATTAGTGCCTGTGGCAATAGCACAATGAATCAGCCGGCAGTGAAGAACGGCCATGTAATAGAAGTGGATGGAAGTGCATTTATGTTTAACGATTCCATGACGTTAGATTACCAGCTGAACTATTTTGAAGGACAATTTTTAAAATAAGCTGAATTGAATAAACCTGATGTTTTCTAGGGTTCCGCAGCAATTAGTTGGTCTGGACCGAGAGAAAACTCATAGCTTTTTAGCTATGTCACGGAGGGATAAAAGCCCGGGAGATACTGTTTAACAGTATTCTCCCGGTTTTTTTATATATAAAAATATTGAAGAGGTGTTCTTTAATGAATCGAAACTGGATCAAGGTGTTCATTGCAGCTTTTTTGGAAGTTTTTTGGGTAATTGGTTTAACTCATGCATTTAACTTTTGGACATGGACAGGAACATTTATCCTTATTGTCATTAGCAATTACTTGATGATTACAGCAGCGCAGGTACTGCCAGCTGGGACAGTCTATGCCGTTTTTGTAGGATTGGGTACAGCGGGCACTGTCATTGCAGGATTATTTTTCTTTGGAGAAGGATTCAAGTGGGGGAAAATCACTTTAATAGCCACGTTATTAATCGGAGTCATTGGATTGAAAGTAGTCACGCCTGAGAATGTGAAGACAGGAGGTGAATCCTGATGGCATGGTTTGCATTGGTGTTGGCTGGGTTGCTGGAGACGTTTGGCATTGCAATGATCAATCAACTGTCTGTAAAACGCAATTGGCGTACAGTTTCTTTATTAATTTTAGGATTTGGTTCCAGTCTAGCCTTACTCAGTTATTCATTGAGATTTATCCCCATGGGGACAGGGTATGCCATATGGACTGGAATTGGAGTTGTCGGCGGTGCATTAATTGGTATGTTATTTTTCGGTGAATCAAAAGATTGGAGAAGGATGGTTTTTATAGCAATTGTTTTATCATCAGCAATTGGACTTAAACTAATTGGATAGATTAGAAAGCTATGCGTAAAGTAAGTCTTTTTTTATAAAAAAATTGCACCAGTTAACAAATCTTTCTAAATTCATTGAAAACGTTTAGAATAGGTGTATAAGGGGAGTGAATTCAATTGAACTATAATGGCACTTGGGATTTAGAAAGTATATTTAAAGGCGGAACACAATCAGAGGAAGTGCAAACTCAACTGGCATCGATTAAAGAAGATATTGCACAGTATGCAGATCAGTTGAAAGCATGGGATAGCGATTCAGGTACCGATGCTTCTACGTTGCAGCAACTATTAAATCAACAAGAGGTAATCGGTAATAGCTTAGGCCAGGTGGGTACATTCATTAATATGTGGCATGATGCTTTTATGAATGATGAACATGCCAGTGTTGTTAAAGGTCAAGTGATGGAACTTAGAAGCGAAATTCAGCAACTGTCAACAATCTTCACTAAAAAACTGGTAGCAATTTCAGATGATCATTGGAGTAACCTCCTGAACGATGATTCCTTGAAAGAAATTAGTTTCTCATTAGATGAGATCCGTGAGCAAGGTAAGCGTTTATTGTCTGAAGACGAAGAGAAACTGATTGCGAAATTAAACAAAGACGGTATTGCGGCTTGGAGTGATTTGTATAATACCGTTGGCTCCATTATGACAGTACCCTTTACAGATAAAGACGGCAAAACGACTGAATTATCTATCGGGCAAGCGATGAACAAAATGTATGCTGATCCTGATGCAGCAGTGCGTGCTGAGCTTTTTGAAGACTGGGAAAAAGTCTGGTCTAAGAAGGGACCTGTTTTTGCAGATATCCTTAACCATCTAGCAGGTTATCGATTAACATTGCAAGATGCTCACGGACGTAATGGCTATTTAGAGGAACCGCTTGAATATAACCGAATGACAGAAGAAACGCTTAAAGCAATGTGGTCAGCTGTTGACGCGCAGAAACAAACGTTTCTTGATTACTTAGCACAAAAGGCGACTTTGTTGGGCATGGATAAGCTGGGCTGGCAAGACGTGGATGCACCTGTTGCATTAGGGAATACGAAACCAACTCGTTTTACTTATGATGAAGCGTGTGATTTTATAATTGAAAATTTCACTTCGTTTGGTCCGAAACTGACGGACTTTACAAAACATGCGCTTGAAAACCGCTGGGTGGAAGCGGAAGATCGTGCGAATAAACGTCCTGGCGGGTATTGCACGAGCTTACCTGAATTTAAAGAATCCCGTATTTTCATGACATTCACAGGTTCACCGAGTGATACCAGCACATTAGCACATGAATTGGGACATGCTTTTCACAGTCATGTCATGAATGATTTACCGGAACTAAATCAAGGGTATGCCATGAACGTAGCCGAAACTGCCAGCACCTTTGCTGAAACGATCATTGCGGATGCAACGGTAAAAAATGCTGAGACGGATGAGGAAAAAGTATCGCTTCTTGCGAATAAATTAGAAGGTGCAACAGCGATGTTTTTAAATATTCGTGCTCGCTTCTTATTTGAGGATAGCTTTTACACAGAACGCGCAAAAGGAATTGTATCAGAAAAACGCTTAAATGAATTAATGGTTGACGCGCAAAAAGAAGCATTTGGGGATACGTTATCCTCTTATCACCCGCATTTCTGGGCAGCCAAGTTACACTTCTTTATTGATCGTGTGCCGTTCTATAATTTCCCGTATACATTTGGTTATTTATTCAGCCTGGGTATTTACGCGGAATACTTGAAACATCCAGAAGGATTTGAAGAGAAGTATATTGCATTACTGCGAGATACAGGGTCAATGAAAGTTGAAGACCTGGCAAAGAAACATTTAGATGTAGATGTAACTAAAGAAGATTTCTGGGCAGCCGGGATTGAGCTTGTTGGAAGAGATGTAGAAGAATTTGTTGAATTGACAACTAAATTACAGAAGTGAAAATTAAAAAGGTACTTATCTCATTTTTTATAAAATGAGGTAAGTACCTTTTTATAATGACTGATTCCAATTCAATTGGGCGATTATTGCAGGTTGAAAATCCGTAATGATTTTATGTATAGTAGACAAAGGATTTATAGTATTTTAACGTCTGTTAAGTTGGAAGGATTTTGATTTTTTTTCGGATAAAGGAAAGAGCAATGTGGAAGTCGTCTTTATTGCGGGTGGCTGTTTATGGGGTGTGCAAGCTTTTATAAAGACGTTACCCGGCGTGGTGTTTACAGAAGCGGGAAGAGCGAACGGAACCAGTCATACACTTCAGGGTGACTATGATGGATACGCGGAATGTGTAAAAGCAGAATTTGATCCGGCAGTTGTAACAATTGAAGAGTTAATGGGCTATCTATTTGAAATCATTGATCCGTACAGTCTGAATCAGCAGGGTGAGGATGTTGGTGAGAAGTATAGAACAGGCGTATATAGTGAGGACTTTAAACATTTAGAAGAAGCGAAAACATTTCTTAGGGAACGAGATGATTATAATCGTATAGTTGTAGAAGTCATGCCTCTTACAAACTTTGTAAGGAGTGCGGAAGAACATCAAGACAGGTTAGATAGATGTCCAAATGATTATTGTCATATCTCACAGGAACTATTAAGCAAGTACAAGTAAAATCGGAGTTTATAAATGAAAAGTGACTGTCAATGAGGTTTGGTACACTTGAAAATTAAAAGCCTGATTTCCTCGTTCAAGATAGAGAGGGATCAGGCTTTTTATATCGCGGAATCACTGTTATGAAATTTGGCACATTCTATTTGCTGAATTTATAGATGTGCACTGAAGTGACTAGTATGTTATTAAAGCAGTTATTCTTTTATCAAAATATACAACGTCTCTAAGTCGTTCTTGTTCAAAATCCGAGGGACTGGATAGAGCGGATTCGCTTCTTTATACGCACGTTCCACCATTAAAGGAATGTCTGATGTTAAAATCCCGGTAATCGTTTCAGGTATGTCCATCTGCTTATTCATTTGCTTTAAGGCTTCAATGAATTTCTTGCATTTAACTTCCTCAGTATCGCTTGGATCTGTGATGCCAGAAATATCTGCAAGCTCTGAGAGCGGTTTGTGTACTGCGTCTCCGTAATATTCAAGCACGTGAGGCATAATGACTGCATTTGCGAGCCCGTGCGGAACATTATAGAATCCGCCGAGAGTGTGTGCTATGGCATGGATATAGCCAACGTACGCACGAGTAAAAGCTCTTCCAGCCAGGAAGGAAGCACGCTGCATATTGGCGCGGGCTTTGATATTCTTTCCGTTGTGATAAACTTCATAAAGATTTTCGAAAATCAATTTCGTTGCTTCTTGACTCCACTGCTTTGTTTGTCGTGTATTGCTCCTTCCGATATACGCTTCAACTGCATGAGTGAGTGCGTCCATTCCAGTTGTGGATGTAATATGTTTTGGAAGATTAACAGTTAACTGTGGATCCATAATTGCAAAGTGCGGGGTTAGAACAGGATCGTTGATGGCATACTTTTCATGGGTTTCGCTGTTTGAGACAACTGAGACAATTGTCGTTTCACTCCCGGTTCCTGCAGTCGTTGGGATTGCGAAAAGAGGTGGAATTGCTTTTCTAACTTTCAGTTGACCTTTCATTTGTGAAAGTGTTTTCCCTGGCTGAGCTGCACGGGCAGCAACTCCTTTTGCACAATCCATTGGAGAACCGCCGCCAAACGCAATAATCCCTTTACACCCGAAAGACTTATAGAGTGTTAGAGCTTCTTCAATGTTGTCAATTGTTGGATTCGGAACAGTTTTATCATACACAACGTACTGAATCCCAAACCTAGTGAATCCTTCTAACAAAGAGTCCATTAGTCCAAGCTGTGAAATGCCTGAGTCTGTAACTATGAGCACATTTCCAATCGATTGACGTTGTAATAGGGCTGGTAATTCTTCCAAACTGTTTTCGCCTTCTAACAACAGAGGGTGCCGCCAAGAAAGAAATTGCGCGACTGTTTTGTAGGCGAATTGATAGCTTCTGCAGTAAAGAGAGTACACGGGTAAACTCCTTCCATTTTTCATTTCGATGACCTCCTAATTTAACGTGGGCGATTCAACTTGTTTAATGAAGAAATATGAACAGTTAACTGGAATTTAACATCAATAAAAGTTAAAATAGTCTGTGAATTATGAAGAATAATCTTTGCGTTGGATGAAAAATTCTCGAATAAATGCCCCAAGACCAGCAGCAGTCAGAATGATGACGATTGTATTCAAAAGACGTACAAATAAGAAAGGAGAAAAAATAGCTTGCACGCTGCTTGTTACAATGATTGCAGTGAAAAGAATAGTCCCCGTAATGATTTGTTTTTGTACCTTTTTCATCAGCCAGCCTCCTTTACACTTATTGTAATCGAACAGGCTGTCCATTACTATGAGATAAAAAGGTGGAATGTGTTGACGAGAAAGTTTGTCTTTGTCCTGATTGGAATAATTGTTATTGGTTTGGGATTAACACTAACAAGTAATAGGATTTTATATGATAATCTTTTTTCTTATATAAGGATATGCTTATATGGTAATGTAGAAGTGTAGGAGGGAGATCAGATGAAAGATTTACAATTAGTAGACATAAATAGAGGCTCACAGATACTAAAGCTGCTTGGCGATCCGACGCGGTTGACAATGATGAAATTACTACAATCCCATGATTGCTGTGTCTGTGAATTTGTGTCGATTTTCAGTATGACTCAGCCAGCAATCAGTCAACACATTCGAAAACTGAAAGATGCGAGATTAGTGAATGAAGAAAGACGGGGACAGTGGGTTTTTTACTCACTCCAAAAAAGTCAACCAGATTATTCATTTGTAACAACTGTACTGGATCAACTACCTGATCAGAACAGACTCGTTTCAGAATTGGAAGCGCAAGGATTGCGTATTTCCTGTACATAAGGGGGGAAACTTGTTTTGGGATCAACAATTATTGCAGTTAGTATTTTCGTGTTAACATTAATTTTTGTGATTTGGCAGCCTAAAAACTTATCAATCGGCTGGTCAGCTTGTGCCGGGGCAGTTTTAGCGTTACTATTCGGTGTAGTAGATTTCGGTGACGTTGCGGATGTGACCGGAATTGTATGGAACGCAACGCTTGCTTTTGTCGCAATCATTATTATTTCTCTGATTTTAGATGAAATCGGATTCTTCGAATGGGCTGCCTTGCACATGGCTCGAATTGCTAAAGGAAGCGGCGTCAGGCTATTCATCTATGTCAGTGTTCTTGGAGCGCTTGTTGCTGCGCTGTTTGCTAATGATGGCGCAGCTCTTATTTTAACGCCGATTGTTCTTGCAATGGTGAGGAATCTGAACTTCAGTGAAAAGATGATTTTTCCGTTCATTATTGCGAGTGGTTTCATCGCGGATACAACATCTTTGCCACTTGTGGTCAGCAACTTGGTTAATATCGTTTCTGCTGACTTTTTCGGGATTGGATTTGTTGAATATGCGTCCAGAATGATTGTGCCGAATCTGTTCGCACTTGTTGCAAGTATCATCGTCCTATTTCTGTTTTTCAGAAAGAGCATTCCTGGGAAATATGAGGTATCACAACTGAAGAAGCCTGCAGATGCTATAAAAGATCATACGATGTTTCGGCTGTCATGGGCAGTCCTTGCCATCTTACTCGCTGGATATTTCGCAAGCGAATTTATACAGATTCCAGTGTCGTTTATCGCAGGGATTGTAGCTGTTTTCTTCCTCTTAATGGCAAGGCGGAGCGCTGCTGTGGAGACGATTCAAGTGGTGAAAGGCGCCCCGTGGGCAATCGTATTCTTTTCAGTCGGCATGTATGTCGTCGTATACGGATTGAAAAATGTGGGAATGACCAATCTGCTCTCTGACGTAATTCAACTTGCTGCAAATCAGGGGCTTTTTGTTGCAACACTGTCCATGGGCTTCATCGCTGCGATTTTATCTTCCGTTATGAATAACATGCCAACAGTTATGATCGATGCGTTGGCTATAGCAGAGACGAGCACGACAGGTACAATTCGGGAAGCGCTGATCTATGCCAACGTAATTGGTTCCGATTTAGGTCCGAAAATCACGCCGATCGGTTCCTTGGCAACGCTGCTCTGGCTGCATGTTTTGTCTCAAAAAGGCGTCAAGATCAGTTGGGGAACGTATATGAAGGTTGGCATTGTCTTAACGATCCCAACACTATTTATCACTCTGGTCGGTTTGTATCTTTGGTTACTCATTTTGTGAATTAAAGGAGGTCGTGAAATGGTCAAAAAGGTATTATATTTTCTTTGTACAGGAAATTCGTGCCGAAGCCAAATGGCGGAAGCCTGGGGAAGGAAATATCTTGGTGATGGGTGGGAAGTTTTGAGTGCAGGCATTGAATCCCATGGTGTAAATAAGAATGCCATTAAGGCCATGCTAGAAGTAGGAATAGACATTTCTAATCAAACTTCAGATAAGATTGATACAGAGATTTTAAATACAGCAGATCTGGTTGTCACTCTTTGTGGAGACGCAGCAGACAAATGCCCAGTTACCCCTAAGCATGTACATCGTGCGCATTGGGGGTTTGACGATCCTGCAAAAGCAAACGGATCTGAAAGCGAGAAGTGGGAAGTGTTCCAACGAGTTAGAGACGAAATTGGCAGCAGAATTGAACAGTTTGCGAAAACGGGGGTACAGTAAGAACAGTCTTAGCTCTTGTACATGCATTAGGCGAATAACTTAAAAGCGACCATTCTCTACATGAGAGAATGGTCGTAATTTTAATTTTTATTAATCGCCTTATATACTTCTGCTGCAAATTCAGCAACATACCCGCTTCCGCCATTGTCCTCAACATTTTCAATCATCATCGCAAGTATAAATGATGGGTTGTTCGAATTGTAACTTACAAAGAATCCATTTTCCTGACCGCGGCCTTCGGAAGAAGTCTTCAATTCGGCGGTTCCTGTTTTACCCGAAATAGGGATGTCAGGAATATTAGCAGCTTGTGCAAAGCCATCCACTACAACACTTCGTAAATCTTTTTTCAATTCATCTGCATTATCTTGACTCAGAATTCCTTCTTTCCATACTTGCTGCGTTTTATCATCTAGCAATAACGTGGGTTTATACATAATTCCATTCGTTAAGATTGGTTCATAGATCGTCGCCAGATGTAAAATATTCGCTAACATTTGTCCTTGTCCGAAGGAAGTATCAGCCAGTTGACCTTCAGAAGCAATCTTTCCGTCATTCGAAATTTGTGAAGGGGAGATGTTGAGCATAAATGGAATTTCCTCTCCAAATCCAAATTTAGTTAAACCGGTCACGAAATCTTCCTTGCCGATGGCAAGTGCTTGCTGCGCAAAGTAAATGTTATCGGAATAGATTAGCGCATTTTTCAAATTGAGCGGATTCGGTGCTTCCGGATGGAGTCGTGAAACGCGGTACGCTCCCCAAGATGAATCCTTTTGCCAAGTTTGTCCTGTTATTGACAGCCCCTGCGCTGGTTTTAAGGTTCCTTTTTCCATTCCGATTGCCGCTGTAATGGGTTTCAATGATGACCCAGGTGCGTAAGCCGCTGCAAATCGATTGAATAGGGGTTTCAGAGGATCTTCCGATAGTTTTTTATAACGATCTCCACTTATTCCTAACATGAATTCTGCAGGGTCAAAACTAGGAGAGCTGACAAGCGCCAGTGTTTCACCGGTTTGCGGATCCACCGCTGCACTTGTTCCTGGTTCGCTTTTCATGGAGGTGAAAATCTTTTTCTGCAGCTCCGCATCGATGGTCAACGTAATATTTTCTCCATTTACAGCTTCAGTTTCGACTACTTTTTGCAGTGCGGCACCTGTTTCAGGCCCTTTAATATAGATCCCAATGCCATCTTTTCCCCTCAAACGTTCCTCTAGAATACGTTCGAGTCCTTGTCGGCCAATCAAATCAGTTTCCTTATAGCCTTCATCTTTGTGCTTTTCCAGTAATTCCGCGGTCATTTTCCCGATATATCCCGTTAAATGGGCAGCTGATTCACCGTATGGATATTCTCTCATTTCAGTCTCTTGATAAGTAATTCCAGGTATGGTTAGAAGTTTGTCCAGCAGTGCCTGATTCTTTTTGGCAACCGGAGCGATGGGGACGAAATAATCAGGCTGTACCCAACTTTGGTTTAGCTGTTTATCGATAAACTCGACTGTCGTGTTCAAAAGTGCAGCAAGCTCACTCTTTTTTGTTTCGTCCGTAAACTTACCCGGAACGATGCCTGCTTCATAGCCGGTTCCATTCACAGCAAGCGGATTCCCATTACGGTCAAAGAGTTTGCCGCGTTTTGCGGACATCGTAGAAATTTGAATCTTATCTTTTTCCGTCAATTTTGGAAGGATAAATGACGGATCCCATTCAGTATACCAATTGTCCGTATCCTCATGAGTCTCGTAGTTCCATGTAAGTTCTTTTTCAAATTCAATTGGACCAGCGATTGTGTCCATTGTAATTTTAATAGGAAAGACCGCGGGTTCTTCTTCTTTCCATTCAGTTTCTTCCTTTGCTTTTTTGTACGTGACTTTCAGATTTTTAATCCCTAAGTCTTTGGCTAATTTTTCTTGTCGATCTACAAATTCATCTGCATCGTACATTTCTGTTGTATCCGCAGTTAAAAAATCGGTGTACATCTTAGAGAATTTACTTTCATTCCAATTATTAACGTACGCTTCTACTCGATCTGCAGGCGTTTCTTTCTCCATGCATCCTGATAAAAGAATTGAAACGATTAAAAATGAACCTATACATAACAGTTTTTTCAAAAGAATGACCTCCTCTATCTATATAAATTAGGTTGTTTGTCTATTTTTTCATTATATCCATCGTACTAGAACATATCCAAAAATTAAATAACAAATTGGAATGTTATATTTAAAATTAAGTTAAATAAGCTGATATTTGTACTCTAACTCTCGTTAGCGATACGATAATACCATAAATACAATCGGAATCGTTCCGAACAGAGAGGAGATAAACATATGAAATACAATTTCGATACAGTAATCGATCGTATGAAATCATCAAGCGTTAAATGGGATGGAGCAGAAGGGTTGTTCGGTGAAAAAGATTTGCTGCCGCTTTGGGTTGCGGATATGGATTTCAAAGTACCTGACGAAGTGTCCAAAGCAGTTGCTGATAAGGCTGCTCATGGCATTTTCGGTTATACAATACGCGAGGAAAGTTATTACCAGTCAATTATTGATTGGATGAAAACCCGTCATAATTGGACGGTTGAAAAAGAATGGATTTGTCACAGTCCGGGAGTTGTGACTGCATTAAGTTTAGCTGTTCAAGCATTTACAGAGCCTGGTGATAAAGTAATCGTACAGCCGCCGGTCTACTATCCGTTTATGAAAGTGACAGAAACGAATGATCGGGAAGTTGTTTACAACCCGCTTGTAAACAATCATGGCACTTATGAAATGGACTTTGACGACTTAGTTTCAAAAATCGATGAGTCCGTAAAAGTTTTCATGCTTTGCAATCCTCATAACCCCGGTGGATTTGTTTGGAAAAAAGAAGAGTTGCAGCGACTGGGTGATATTTGTATGGAGCATGGGATTATCGTCATTTCTGACGAGATCCATTCTGATCTGGTATTCAAGAAGGGAACTCATATCCCATTTGCATCGATTTCGGAACAATTTGCACAACATAGTATTACATGTACAGCGCCAAGTAAAACGTTTAATTTGGCAGGATTGCAAACATCTAATATCATCATTCCAAATGAAGAGCTGAGAGAGAAATTTACAGCTGAAACGGATCGGAATTCAATTGGCATGCCTAATTCGTTTGGACCTGTAGCAACAGAAGCCGCATATTCACACGGCGTCCAATGGCTTGATGAGGTATTAGATTATGTAGCAGGAAATTTGAAGTATGTGACAGAGTACTTCGCAGAACATATACCTGCACTGAAAGTTCTGCCGCTGGAAGCAACGTATTTGGCATGGATTGACTGCCGCGAGCTCGGAATGACACCTGAAGAGCTCGAAACATTCTTCCTATCAAAAGCGCATGTAGCATTGAACCAAGGGAAAGCATTCGGCCCTGGCGGTGAAGGATTCGTCCGCATGAACCTGGCATGCTCTAGATCCATCATAGAAAAAGCAGCACAACAAATTAAAGAAGCAGTTAATTCGCTGCCTTCATAAGTAAATGTGAATAGTTAGAAAATTGAATTGCTAAACGGAACCTCTTTGGATAGAATTGTCTGAAGAGGTTCCTTTTTGCGTGGATTGAAGGGATGTCCAAATATGTAAAAAGGATTGTTATGAAATGGAGTTAAACGTTTGGCACTAATTAATTATGCATTTTTTATATTTTCATCCCTTCTATCATTCTTTATGATTATGAAAAAAATGAAAGCTGATTTTCTTACTAAATACTTGCTTTTTGTTCTTATCAATTCATTTTTCATTTATTTGATTTTCGATGAGAGGTTTGTACTTACGGTGATACTCATATGTTCGATTGGGCTGATTTTCAATTTAAACTATCCTTTTACCAAGAAAACCACTCTAATTCTCATTGTCAGTGTGATACTTGGCATACTACGTGTCCCTATGTCCTCCATAGAATTTGACAGTTACTTAAAAGAGACTTATGGAATTGAATGTTTAGGAAACGAATGCGTGAGAGTAGAAAAAGTGATAAATGACGAGGATATGAAGTTAGAAGCGAACAAAAAACAGACTCAGAGTTATGCATTTAACTGGTATTACGTTTTTTCTGCAGGTGAAATTAAGCTGAACGAAAAATCATTCAGAGCGATTAACATTATGGGATTCTGGTTTCCTTTAAACACTCCAACCTGAGCATCTAACTGAAAAAGATTAGGAGCAATTTACTCTTTATCGTTTTTATTGGGATCGCATATGCCTATCAAACAACTATTTTTGAAAAGTCACTGGAATATTAGGAATGCCAGGCTACTGTTGTGTAGCATGCATATATTGGAGAATTAATGAAGATATCATATCCGCTTAATGAATTGTTTGCAGATAGTTTAACTGATAAAAAATCTTTAAAGCAGAGGTGGACAACATGCAAATTGCAGTTCGAATTATGGAACAAGATGATATTCAGCAAGTCCAGAAAGTGGCAAAACTAAGCTGGAGTGCAACCTATGAAGGAATCATACCCGCAGACATTCAAGAGCGATTTTTAACTGGTGCTTACAGTGATGAAATGATGCTGCGCCGGATGGAACACAGTTTGATGCTTGTTGCAAAAAAGAATGAACAGATTGTGGGATTCGCGAATTTTTCATTTGTATCTGATTCAGGAGTTTCAGAGTTAGCTGCAATTTATCTTCACCCAGAACATCAAGGAAATGGAGCAGGAACTGCCTTACTGCAAGAAGGGATCTCACGACTGAAAAGTGCAGAAAAAATTCATATCATTGTTGAAAGAGAAAACGTAAAAGGAAAGTCCTTCTATGATGCGAAAGGGTTCAAAACGATTGAAGAGTTTGAAGAGGACTTTGATGGTCATACGCTGCAATCGATTCGAATGGTTCTGTCGGTATAATTAAGTGCATTTTTGATTAGTCGGAAAATCGTAACGGCATCTATATAAAGAGAAGAAGGAAATTACAAAATGAAAGGGGCGAAACAATGCAAAGAACGATAATCGGGTATTTTTTGATTGTCCTATTGTTCATCGTGTATTTTAAAGTATGTGCGTTTCTATGGAGTTTCCTT
>JARIBI010000234.1 GCA_029257435.1 Sporosarcina sp.
CAGACTTTATAAGCTTTTTCAACTATACTACACAATTTTTAGGTTGGCAATACTATTTTTGCAGAATATCAAATACATAGACTATTTCAACTATGACAAAACGATGACAAACTCTGTAACAAAGCGAATTCTGAACATTTAATCTCCGAATACTTTTTTAAAAAATTTTTAAACTCGAATAGAAATCCCTTCGTATCGCTAGTTGTAAATCATGCGCGCTTAGTTTTCATGATCCCAAGCCACTGGAAATTGCCCCATTGCTTTAGAAGCATATTCCCAGCAATCCTATTCCATCCAATTCTTTCGTTCTCTATTTTACGACATTTCGCGACACGAAAATCCACTCTACTATAATAACTCGTGCAGTTTTTAGTCGGAAAGAGTTTCAATACAGACCGTCACGCCTTTTACAAGATCATCTAACGGCCACCCTGGTATTTTGCCGTGCTGAACGGCCAGCTCAAATGAAGCAGGAATGTGTAAAAATCCTGATGGCATATCCGGTTTATGCTGTGAAGCCCCGCATACATGACGTTATTACACAAATAGGTTCCCGCTGAATTGGAGATTGCTGCAGGCAGTCCTGCACCTGATAATCGGTTCACCATCTCCCGAATAGGAAGCGTAGAAAAATAAGCAGCCGGTCCTCCTTCTTCAATCGATTCATCGATCGGCTGGTGACCTTCGTTGTCCGGTTCTCCATCCTTCACATTGAGTGCAACTCTTTCCGGAGTTATTTTATAACGTCCTCCTGCCAGACCTAATGACAACACTGCATCGGGTTTTTCTTCATTAATATGAGTGAGAAGTTCTTCACCGAATGCATTAAAATTCACCGATAGAATCTTTCCGTATACCTTATAGTCTCCGATGACTGTTCCATCCAATTTTCCAACAATTTGCATCGTCGGATTCACCGGAAAGGCAAGAAACGGCTCAAATCCTGTAAGCAGTAATTTCTTCAATTTAAAAACTCCTTTATACGTGTACCTGTTCTGCCTGGCCATTAACTTCTTTAATTATAGAGTCATCGTGCAAGTGACACGCTACAAAGTGACCCTCATCTTTTTCAAGCCATGCGGGTTTCTGTGCAGCACATACATCCATTGCATACGGGCATCTTGTC
>JARIBI010000093.1 GCA_029257435.1 Sporosarcina sp.
CGTATTTAACGTTCGCCTTGTATCATTATCTTCATATTGAAAAAGGACTCGATATCCACGTAACTGGACTCGATTTGAAGAAGGAAGTCATTGAAGAATGCTCAGAGATTGCACGCGACCTAAACTATGATCACTTGGAGTTTTTAGTTGGTGACATTAATGATTATGAAGAAGAGACCTCAGTTGATATGGTAGTTACGCTGCATGCGTGCGATACGGCGACGGACATGGCGCTTGCCCGTGCGGTCCGGTGGGGAGCCAGTGTAATTCTTAGCGTGCCTTGCTGTCAGCATGAATTGTTCAGTCAAATCCAGTCCCCCGTACTGGATTTGATGTTGCAGCATGGACTCGTGAAAGAACGCTTTTCAGCGCTGGCAACAGATTCAATCCGAGCCGAGCTGTTGACACTGGCCGGATATGAAACACAGTTGCTGGAATTCATCGACATGGCACATACCCCGAAGAACATTTTGATTCGCGCGTACCATTCAGGGAAGCAACCCTCGCCGGAATCGATTGCGCGGTACAGAGCATTTCGGGATTTGTTGAATGCGAAACCGTTTTTGGAGAATGAATTGAAGTTGGATATATTAAGTGAATGAGTTAGAGGAAAGCACCTGCGTTTGCGGGTGCTTTTTTTGTGGTGTTTTTTGGAGGCGGGGTGCTGGAGTGAGATTCCTTCTGGCTTGAGCGGATTCGCCTTTTGCTTGAGCACATTTGAGTTTGCTTGAGCGGATTCCACGTCCAAACGAGCGGGTTGCCCCTCGAATTGAGCGGGTCGCCTTCCGAAACGAGCGGGTTGATCCTCGAATTGAGCGGGTCGCCTCGCGGAACGAGCGGGTTGCCCCTCGTATTGAGCGGGTCGCCTCGCGAAACGAGCGGGTTGCCCTCGAATTGAGCGGGTCGCCTCGCGGAACGAGCGGGTTGCCCCTCGAATTGAGCGGGTCCCCCAAAATCCCATCCACAAAATAACATCCGCCTCTCAATTCAAGAGGCGGACATCTCCTTACAATTCAGATACAGTTGTTTCTCGTGCCATGACTTCATCATACTTCGCGCTGTCAAGTTCTCCTGTCACGCGTGCTGTTGTGACGCCCGCTGTCATTGATCCGCTGACGTTCAATGCTGTACGTCCCATGTCAATGAGCGGCTCGACAGATATCAAAATTCCCGCAAGAGCGATTGGCAGATTCAATGCAGATAATACAAGAATCGCTGCGAACGTTGCGCCTCCGCCAACACCTGCGACACCGAACGAGCTGATTGCAACAATCGCCACGAGTGTCACTATGAATTGAAGATCGATTGGCTGGCCGACTGTCGGTGCAATCATGACAGCAAGCATCGCTGGATAAATCCCTGCACATCCATTTTGACCGATCGACAGTCCAAATGACCCTGCAAAGTTTGCAATCCCGTCAGGTACACCCAATCGAGTCGTCTGTGTGTTGAGTGTCAACGGCAATGTCCCCGCACTGGACCGTGACGAGAATGCGAACAACAATGTGTCTCCCGCTTTCTTCACGTACGTAATCGGGTTTAATCCGCTTACAGCAAGAATGACTAAGTGCACCAAGAACATGACGATCAATGCAGCGTAAGAAGCTGCTACGAACTTACCTAAATTCACAATTGCTCCGTAATCCGAGAGTGCAACGGTTCTCGCCATGATTGCGAGAATTCCATATGGCGTCAGTCGCAATACAATTTTCACAACAGCCATGACCAACGAATATACGGCATCTATCCCTTTTTGTACGACTGCTGCTTGTTCAGGTTCTTTTCTTCGAATCGTCAAAAATGCGAATCCTAAGAACGCTGCAAAAATCACCACACCGATTGTCGATGTCGGTCGAGCACCGGTAAAGTCAAGAAACGGATTAGCGGGCAATAAATCCAATAACTGTTCTGGCAGCACTTTATCTGAAACACCTGCAGCCGTTTCCTCCAGCGATACTCCTCGGGAAATCTCTGCATCGCCCTGTACAATTTGTTCAGCGTCCAGACCGAACAAGAGTGCAGAACCGATTCCAATCAGCGCCGCAATGGCAGTCGTTCCTATGAGCAATCCTAAAATCAAGGCTGCCTGTTTTCCAAAGTTTTTCCCTGCTGCCACTTTAGTAAAGGCAGTCAAAATTGAAATGAAAACGAGTGGCACAACAATCATTTGCAGCAATTTAATGTAGCCTGTGCCTAAGATGTTGAACCAAGGTACTGATTGCTGCAGTGCGCTAGACTCCGCTCCATAGCTGACATGTAAAATAACCCCATATAAAATACCTAACCCTAATCCTGTGAACACCCGCTTAGAAAACGAAACATGTTTGCGGTTCATCCAAAACAATATTCCTGCTAAAAGCAGCAGCCCTGCCACATTCAACAAAACAAATCCTGTATCCATCCCAATGTCCCCCTTTGTAAGTAATCTATGATTTTTTGATTCACTTTAGTTTATGTACTTAATTCCGATATGTCAACTAGGGATTAAAGATTTATTTTAAAAACCATAAAAATCCTCGAGTTAGAAATCACAAAAACAGCGCTATTGCGCCAATCTCTTTTGTTTAAACATATTCCAACGGTGCATAATCTTTGCTACAATAAATAAAATCTATAACGTAACTGGGGGACTTACATGTTTACCTTACCTGTTTCAGAAACGGTTTCACTGAAATTGCTAGAACAAGAGGATGCTGCAGAACTGTTCTTTCTGGTCAATGAATCAAGGACGCATTTAAGAGAATGGCTTCCATGGGTAGACGGCGCACTTTCTCCGGAAAGCTACCGCCCCGTTATTGAAATGTGGCTGAAACAGTTCGCAGAGCACAATGGCTTTCAGGCTGGGATTCTTTATAATGGAGAAATTGCCGGGATGATCGGATTCCACAAAATTGATTGGATGAATAAAAGTACGAGTTTAGGTTATTGGATCGGGGAACGTTTTCAAGGGCATGGCATCATGACGGCAGCAGTTCGCGCAATGATTGACTATGCGTTTTCAATCTATAAACTAAATCGCGTTGAAATCCGTTGTGGTACAGCGAACGCAAAAAGCCGTGCCATTCCAGAAAGACTTAACTTTCATCTTGAAGGTATACAGCGCGATGGTGAGTTTTTGTATGATCATTTTCATGATTTAGCTGTTTACAGTATTCTTGCGCGGGATTGGAACTAATCTATCTTCATCAGCTGTTTCGCTTATACAGGATGCAGCTGTTTTTTTTATGTAAGTTGTTTGAGAAACCTGCCTCAATCCTTAGTGACTAGGGTATTTCAAGCAGGAGTGACTGATTTATCAGAATACCAAGCTAGCGAACATTCAAACACGGACTGCATAGGTTAGTTTGTCATCTCTAGTTCATGTAAAGTTCAGGTACATTAGGTACACGGTTTAAATAGTTTATTATCTCAGACGTATTGTAAAGGAGGTTACACATTGGCAGCAGAAAAAACATCCAAAGTGAATATCGGCTTTGTTATTTTGTTGGTAGTTGTGTTTATGGCAGCACTCGATAACGGGATTATTAGTGCAGCGCTAACAACCATCAATACCTCATTTGACGTAAGTGCTACACAAGGATCTTGGGGGATTACTCTATATACGCTGGGTCTCGCTGTAATGACACCCATTGTCGGTAAGCTCGCTGACCGGTATGGACGAAAAAAGCTTTTCCTCATCGAAATTGCAATTTTCACCGTCGGATCACTGGGAGTGGCACTTAGCCCGAACTTCGAGCTATTCCTCGCAGCACGCTTATTACAATCATTTGGAGGCGGCGGTATTTTCATCATCGCGAGCTCTCATGTACTAAGTACATTTACGAAAGAAAAACAAGGCAGCATGCTTGGACTTTTAGGAGGCATGAACGGGATCGCATCCGTTGTCGGACCTAACATCGGGAGCTTCCTTATCGATATCACTGGTAACTGGCATTGGCTGTTTATCATCAACGTTCCTATTGGAATCGCGCTTGTCATAGTCGGATTCTTCTCATTGGAAGAAACAAAATCCTATGTGATGTCTAAAATTGACTTCCTTGGAATTTCACTCTTGTCATTTTCTATATTGAGCGTCATGTTCGCCATTAATAACATTGGCCGCGGCGGTTCCTTCACAGAAGCAATTGTAAAATGGAGTGTACTTGGACTTCTAGTTCTCGGCGTCTTAATTTTCGCAGCACTCATCTTTGTTGAAAAACGGAACGAACAGGGTGATACAATCGACCCGATCCTTCCCTACAGCTTACTTCGCAAGCCTACGTATGCGATGACTATGGTGATGGGATTATTGTCAGGGACATTTATCGGTGCGATTATTTTCATTCCCTCATTTGCGCAGCAGATTCTCGGGATTTCAGCAGCGAAATCAGGTTATTGGATGACACCGCTTGCTTTAGCTTCAGGGATTGGTGCAGGTGGCGGCGGTTATTTTGTGGATAAAAAAGGACCTGTTCCCACGCTGATATTTGCTGGAATTGTCGGGATCATCGGATTTGGCGGAATTGGATTTTTTGTAGATACTAAATTACTATTCATTGTATTCTCTGTCATTGCAGGGATTGGTTTCGGGTTTGTTCTCGGTGCTCCATTAACCGTTCTGACTTCGAATGCAGCTGGTACTCAAAAAGGATCAGCGATTGGAACGTTATCTGTAGCCAGGCAAGTCGGATTGACGATTTCACCGGCATTTTTTGCAGCATTCATACAAATGGGATTCAGTAAAATCGGAGATCTCATTCCACAAAAACTGCAAGACCACGGAATTGACCCGAACACGCTTCCTGAAGGTGCATTGGAAGACTTACAAAGTTCAAGTTATGGAGAACTTCAATCGAAAATCGACCAAATCCCTGCACCTGAGGCACGCGATGCACTGCAGGAAGCATTCCAGCAAGCAGCCCACTCAGCTTATCAGCCAATCTATTTAACGACTGCTGTTATGGCACTGCTCATTATCATCATCGCTGTCACATTCAGTAAGCAGTATAAAAAAGATGCCATTGAAAGTGATCGGTTAGAAGAGCAGGCTCAACGCCCATCCAATACAGGTAAAAAATGAAATGCGAATGGAAGACGTTCTGGAATTTCCAGAGCGGCTTTTTTGCATAAAAAATCCTGAAGGTGACAAACAACCTTCAGGTTATTGAACCCATTCTGCTTTTAAGAGCAGACAGCGATCGTACTCTTTCAGATGCTCCAGCTGTTCTTCTTCGTTCACTGGAAGTGCTTGCACTCTGCCGCTGGCTGAGACAATATAATACGCAAGATAGACGGCCTTCCCTTGTTTTAGCTTCAGTTCACCTTCGAATCCCGGCAGTAACGTAGAACCTCCCGGGACAGCTTCCAGTTCCGGCTGCAGCATTTCACCAGGACCGCTAAATAGAATTCGATCTGCTGATTCCCCTTCCGTTGGCTGAACTCCAAAGGCAATGTGTGCGTGTGTGCCTTCTGCTGAACCGTTCCACGGCATTTCTGCCAGTGTACCGATAAACTCGCCCTGTTCAAACTGCTCAACGGAAAGTTGGATTGTTTTACCGGCCGATAATGGATCTTTCGAGCTGAAATGCAGCGCATCAACTCCGCCTGCGCTGTAGATTAACTGCCGCTCATCTTCCGTCAAAATCCGCTGCGTCAGCGTGATGGATTTACCGCCAAGACATCCTGAAAGCAAAAGTGCGACTAGTATCAGGATTCCACTTACACCTATTCGTTTCACGCGCATCCCCTTTGTCTGTCAGCGTTTTACCTCACAACTAGTTGGCAGGAAAACATAATTGTCTTTTTCAATTCGCTTTCCAAACGTTAATGGGACCCGTTCACTGAAAATCGGTCCATTTGCAACGACTGTATGGAATTCTCCGGACTCTCCACAACTATCGATTCCAAGAGCGTCAAGTTCATCCATCACTTCAATCGTAAATCGCTCTCCAAGGAATCGTTCCGGCATCCGATTCGTGTCGACTACAATAATATACGCTTCAAATCCTGCCGCGATGAATTCCTCAAGCAATTGTCTTCTTGGAATTAGCCATAGCGGATGCCACGCCGTCATGCCTGCCTTTTCGCACGCCTGTTGTACCCAAGTCCGATGGTCTTCTAAATCGATATCGCCAAAGACACCGTAGTCAATACCTGCTTGCGTGCTTTCTTTCATTGCTTCGATAAACTTCTGTTCATAGGTTGTCCAGGACGCTTGCCGCTTCATGAAAGGTACACCCATGCGCTCTGCTTGTGCACGGATCACTGATTCTGGAAGGGCATGCGATCTAGAACGATCGGCCTCTTCCTCAAACATCGTCCAGACCCGAGTGAGCTTGCCATCATTCTGTCCTGCTTTGTACACTGCCATCGCGGAGTCTTTCCCTCCGCTCCAGGAAGCTACGAAATTTTTGTTCATGCGATCCACTTCCCTTTTTCATAGACTTGCAGACAGTATAGCATTTAAGAGTTGCCAACAAAAAACTCCCTGGGCGCACATGGCCTCAGGGAGTTGACTTCTAAACTAAATTTTCCAGGTTAGATTGCTTTTTTTAATTGCAGCGATTCAATCGTATCGCGCAACTGTTTTAGGTGGCGCTTCTCATGCAATCCTACGAATGGGAACCATTGACACAATGGAATTTGCCCAAAAATCGGATGCTTGAATGACTTTTTCATAAGTGATTCTTTGTTGCTGCTATCATATACGTCGAGCAAATATAACCGTGAATTGTGTAATTCCTGCTTCATCTCGCAAAGCGTCTTAAATGTATCAGAAGGAACTGTTCGTCCTGGAGCTTCTACTTTAATAATACGGTTGGTCGAGATGGAAATCGGCTTTTTCATCGCTTTAGGGCTTTCTGGATTCTTTAATTCCTTTGCCACGTTTGAAGCGATAAGTGTTTCCATGAGCGAGAGATGCTCGAGGATTTGTTTCGGTGACCAGCCCCCATTGGCAGGTTTCCGATTGAGTTCCTCATTCGTCAGTCCTTGGACTGCTTGTAAAATCTTCTTGCGTATTTTGTTATTGCCTTCAAAAACCATGGTACCCCTCCTACGCAGTTTTCGCGCCTGCATTCTCTCTGAAATATATTTGAATCATACGCTCATATTCTTGAAAAAGGAACCCCATATTCAACTGTCAGAATAGTAAATTCCCGTCTCTTTAACAGCTCATCTGACACCGATCATAGACCACCTTTCTAAAGAATACAACCTTTATGGGTTAATCCTATTGTAAAAGGGTTTCCAGCGGTTTTTTATGCAAAAATAATGCTTGGTTTTATTAAAAAAAACAGGCCCTCCTAGGAGAACCTATTTTCCTCATTTTATGATGGCATTGGCGTATCAGTTGGACGCGCGTACCCTGTTTTATAATTTGAATCGATTGTCGCTCGAATCTCTTTTAAAGATTTACCTTCTTGCGCCATCTTCACAGACTTGATGGCGATTTCTACACAGACGTCACAGCGCGTGCCCTGGTCATCCCAAACGACAGAACCGTCTTTGCGGATTTCATCCACAAAACAGTTCAGGTTGCTATCGTGATCTGCACTATCTGCACACCCGCAATAGCAGGGCATGTACTTCAAAATATCTTCTGCATGGCCAGCGACTTGATAAACAAGTTGAAGATTCTCCGATTTGTCATCGAGAAATTCAGGCAGTGTTTCTGCAGAGGCAGTGACTTGCTGTAAGTCACCATTGGGAAGCTGCTTCTCTTCACCTACAGCAAGCGCTGAAGATGCATCGTGGTGCTGTTCTGTAGCCGTTTTCTCACTGCATGCAGCGAGAACCATAATAACTATCGCTAAGATCGGCATGAGACGTTTTTTCATGGACATGTCGACTCCTTTTCTTAAAGGTTGTCCATTAAGCATACCTGATGGAAAGCGTATGCACCGTTACAATATTGTGACGACTTACAGGCCCGTCATTTTTGAAGGGTCAACCCACTCATTGAACTGATCTTCAGATAGAAGTCCTGTTTTAAGTGCAGCTTCCTTCAAAGTTGTACCTTCTTTGTGAGCCATTTTCGCGATTTTCGCGGCATTTTCATACCCAATATGCGGATTAAGAGCAGTTACGAGCATAAGTGAGTTTTTCACTTTGTTGTCGATTTCTTCACGATTCGGTTCAATTCCAACTGCACAATTGTCATTGAAGCTGACCATACCTTCTGCTAACAATTTTGCTGTTTGCAAGAAGTTGAAGATGATGACCGGTTTAAATACGTTGAGCTCAAAGTTACCTTGGCTCGCTGCAAATCCGATTGTTGCGTCATTCCCCATGACTTGAGCAACAACCATCGTCAACGCCTCACTTTGTGTCGGGTTCACTTTACCCGGCATGATTGAACTGCCTGGCTCGTTTTCAGGAATCGTGATTTCACCGATACCTGAGCGCGGACCGCTTGCTAACCAGCGAACGTCATTCGCAATCTTCATAAGGTCCGCTGCGAGTGCTTTCATTGCCCCGTGTGTGTAAACGACTTCGTCATAGCTTGTCAATGCGTGGAATTTGTTTTCAGCTGATGTGAATTCAATCCCGACAGACTTAGAAATTTCTTCGGCTACTTTGTCGCCGAATCCTTTTGGTGCGTTCAGACCCGTACCTACAGCTGTTCCGCCGATAGCAAGTTCTTTCATCGACTGCACGCTGTCTTTTAACATTTTCTCAGTCTTTACAAGCATTTGGTGCCAGCCGCTCATCTCTTGTCCAAGTGTAAGCGGTGTTGCGTCTTGCAAGTGTGTACGACCGATTTTGATAATATCCATGAACGCTTCAGACTTATCGCCGAGCGTCTTTTTTAGTTTTTCGAGTGCGGGAATAAGTTCACGTTCCACTGCAATTACGCCTGACACGTGAAGGGCTGTCGGGAATGTATCGTTTGAACTTTGTGACTTGTTCACGTCATCGTTCGGATGCAAACGTTCTTCCTCGCCCCACTCTTCTAATAACTGGTTCCCGCGGTTCGCAAGTACTTCGTTCATATTCATGTTGGATTGCGTTCCACTGCCTGTTTGCCATACGACGAGCGGGAAATGGTCGTCCCATTTGCCTTCTAATACTTCATTGGCTGCAGCTGCGATCGCTTTCATCTTCACTTCAGAAAGGTTTCCGAATGAGTGACTTGCAATGGCTGCAGATTTTTTCAAATGTGCAAAGGCTTGGATGACGCCAGTCGGAATGCGCTCTCCACCAATTTTAAAGTTCTGTTTACTGCGTTGTGTTTGTGCGCCCCACAGCTTGTCCGCCGGGACTTGAATTTCACCAAACGTATCGTGTTCAATGCGGTATTCCATCTTGAAAACCCCTTTTCGCAATTAAATTCACTCTCTTCTAATCTATCATGACGGATTTCGCATGCAAAATCAAAGATATTTGAATTGATTGAATGAGAAAAGATCCGCCACATTGAGCGGATCTTCCTTTTACAATTCGCGGCGAAGCGCATCGATGACGTCAATTTTTGTTGCTTTACGTGCGGGACGCCAACCGGAGACCATCGCAACGCCGATACTGATGGCTGATGCAATGACAACGAGTTGCCATGGAATGATGGAAAATGTGACGTTCATTTCCCCAAAGTCTCCTTCTCCAAGCGCCGCTCCTACTATGAGCGGCAAAATATAATTCGCAAGGATGCTGATGGCGTAAGACAGAACAACCGCGATTACGGTTCCAATGATTCCAATCCATGCACTTTCCAGTAAAAATAGACGCTGAATCAATTTCGGTTTCGCTCCAAGCGCTTTCATGACACCAATTTCGCGAGTGCGCTCAGTTACCGCCATCGTCATCGTATTGAAAATACCGATGGATGAAATTAAAATTGCGATGGTTCCGACAAAGATCAGTCCCGCTTTTAAAGCTAGGAAAAAGACATCAATTTGTTCCAATTCTTCAGAAATGGAATAGACAGAATACCCCTCGTCTTTGAGTGAAGTCGTGATATCTTTTACATTTTGCAGTTCATCCGCATAAACGTTCAGATTCGAATAAAGCATCGAGTCTTCGCTTCCTTCCGCCTTATGCCGGTCGTAAATGGCTTCCAGCTCTGGAATTAATGAAGCATCCGCATATAATTTACCGTCAGAGATAAAGTCTTTTGAAGGGGCCTTTGCAATTCCGACAATTGTTAGTTGGATTGGCTCTTTGTAGAATTCATTTGTTTCGTAGCTTCCGAATTCATAGGTGATTTCCTTTCCTAGTAATTCTCCTTCATAGTGCGGCAACTCTGCTTCCGCTTGATCTTCATCGTTCGCTTTAGTGTCTGGTTGTTGATTTTGAAATTTCTCAACTTCTTCTTCATTCATTAAATTCTTAGCAAAATCGTATCCAACTACGATTTCAGATTTTGTTTTTGGTAATCGTCCTTCTGCTAAAGCGAATCCTGCCTTTTTTTCCTCTTTAAAGTCAGTAACGATGAGACCGCTCTGGCTCGTATATTTATCCAGCTCGGATTCCTGCGCAGCATTCACTTCTTGTCTGAGAACTACGGCTTTCACATGATCGAGTTTTTTCATTTTGTCCGCTTTCTCTATATCTAAATCTGCAGCGTAGACTTCCACTTGAGTCACAAGACGGTTATCGAGAATCTCTCTTTTCAATGTGTCCTGTATTCCAAAACCGACAGAAGCCAGGATGATAAGGAAAGCCGTCCCGATGGTTGCGGCTAAAATCGTCATGAAGACGCGAAGTTTATTCTTTTTAATGTGCTGGCTCACAAAGTCCAGCTGATCTTTAAATTGCATGATGCATACCTCCTGCTTTCAAAACGCCGTCATGCATTTGATAAATCTCATCTGCAATCGAAGCCACTTCATCGTCATGCGTAATAATGACGAATGTAATTCCGCGGGATTCGTTCAGTGAACGGATGAGCGCAAGGATTTCCTGTTCAGTTTCTGAGTCCAGACTGCCCGTTGGCTCGTCCGCAAAAATGATAGGCGGATTCGTAATCAGGGCACGGGCGATACTGACGCGTTGCTGCTGTCCGCCAGACAACTCATTCGGATAATGGTCTTGCACTTCTTTCAAACCGACGTGCTGAATGAGTTGCTTTACAAGTTTTGTGCGTTCCGTTTTTGAGACACCTTTCAGTTTTAAAGGAAGTTCAATATTTTCGAATGTCGTGAGACCGGGCATAAGTTGAAAGTTTTGGAAGATGAATCCGAATTGGTCGAGGCGGAATTCTGCACTTTGGGTTTCAGTGAAGTCAGAAGTCACCGTCCCATTGACCGTAATCCGTCCGCTTTCAGGCTTCAAGAATCCAGCCATAATATGCAGCAGTGTTGACTTCCCTGATCCACTTCTGCCGACAATGGAGATGATGGATCCTTTTTTGACTTCGAATGATAGGTCTTTCAGGACGGGCACGGGGCGCTCTTTTCCTTTTTTCCCGATTTTGAATGAATGCTGAATATGTTCTACACGAATCACGTTGTTGTCCTCCTCTAATTTGCTGATACGTTGAGTATGACAGCCAAATCTTTAGAAGATGTGTATGAAAATATGAAGAGTTTCTTAAGATGTAGAATTTTTTCACAGAGATGGCATCGCAAGACGAAGCGTCCCTTTAATGCTCTTGGTTTTGATTGGTTAAGGGCACTTTTCGCGAGCGGGTGTGCTGGTAGCCTGGGAAACGGTCCGCGGGCGGTGAGGTTATGATCACTTTTTGAGTTTTATGAGCGCATATCCTGTTTTATGATCACTTTTCCTGAGTTATGATCACATCTCAGGGGTTATGAGCGGTTTTTGAGTTTTATGAGCGCAATTCCGTTTTTATGAGCATTTCCACAGTTTTATGAGCGCTATCCCAAATTCCCGAGCTCACGCAACACAAAAAAACTGTTCTCCCCAGTCACCTGGAGAGAACAGCTATCTGTATTCAATACTATTACTCTTTACCCGAAGCTTCATCAGTTGCGGCTTCTTCTGTAGATGCTGCGAGTGGTGAACGTGGTTTCTTGAGTTCTTCTGCCAGGTTATCAAGGCTCGGGCGCAATGTCCCTTTGCCTGCGTAACTTTCTAGCATTTCTTTAATGTTAAGACCAGTTGTTGCGCCAAGCGATTCCTGCATCGTAGCCATAAGATCGGTAGCGTAGCCAGTTATTTTATTGGCACCGCCGCCTTCTCCGCTGCCTGTGTCCACCACTGTAATCTTATCGATATTCGCAAGTGGACTTGCAACTTGTTTCGCGTATTCCGGTAGCATGCCGACAATCATATCGAGCATTGCTGCCTGACCATAATGTTCAAATGCTTCCGCAATTTTGCGCTTCGCTTCTGCTTCTGCGAGACCTTTCAGACGGATGATATCCGCTTCAGATTCACCTTGAGCCCGCTGGGAATCCGCACGTGCCGTACCGTCCAAACGGACTTTTTCAGCGTCTGCAGCTGCACGGGCTTCAATACGGTATTTTTCAGCATCCGCTTCAGCAAGCTGGCGGGACTTATCAGCGGCTGCATTTTGCTCAATTGCATAACGGTCCGCATCTGCCTTTTTCTTAACTTCAGAATCGTATTGTCGTTCACGGCGTTGAATCTCTTTTTCTTCAAGTTCAATTTGTTTCTGGCGCTCAATGATGCGGATTTGCATTTCTTGTTCCATAACTTCCTGCTTGGAACGGGCCGTTTGCAATTCGTACGCTTGGTCGGCACGGGCACGGGCTGCATCTTGCTCCAAACGGTACTCCGCGACTTTCAATTGGTTTTCTTTTTCGGCTTCTGCAATTTCAGTCGCACGTTCAATTTCAGCTTTTTGCGCTTCCTTAGAAGCCTCAGCGTTCTTGATGCGCGTTTCTTTCTCCGAAATAGCAGTTGCAATATCGGCATCCCGCTTCACTTGAGCGATACGCGGCTTACCTAGGGAATCAAGATATCCGTTTTTGTCACGAACATCTTTAATCGTGAAGGAAACGATTATTAATCCCATTTTAGCAAGATCTTGTGACGCCACACGCTGTACTTCTTGAGAGAATTTGTCACGGTTTTTGTAAATTTCTTCAACTGTCATTGATCCTAAGATAGAACGTAAATGACCTTCCAGCACTTCCTTCGCTTCATTCTCCCGGTCTTCTTTCGATTTCCCTAAGAATTGCTCGGCAGCTGTAGCAATTTCTGAGATTGATCCACCAATCTTAATGATTGCTGTCCCATCTGCCATGACTGGAACTCCTTGCTCTGTGTACACTTCAGGCGTTGTTACTTCAAGTTTGCTGGACAGCAGACTAAGAGGCGCTGCCTGTTGGAATACCGGCAAGACGAACGTTCCGCCTCCGCGTATAATTTTGACTTTGTTTCCGGAATCGTCAGTATGGACATTCTTCGTCCCAATATAGCTTCCTGTTACAATTAATGCCTCGTCCGGTCCTACAGTACGGTATTTCGTCACGTACACAAGGATTACAGCTAATACAACAAATACCGCGATTGCAATGGCAATCCACATTCCTGGTAATTCAACTGGCATTTCATTTCCCCCTTATGCTGGTAAGATTATTTGAAACGGAAAGGTTCATATTCTTTGACGATGAACGTCCCTGAATCGACTTCGATAATCAGTACTTCTTTCCCGTAGTCGATTGGATGATTCTCATAGCCTGATGCTCGCTTTGACAATATGCCGTTCACTGTTTCGATTACAATTTCACCAAATCCATCTGCAGGAATCGGGACGATGACTTTAGCCACTTTCCCTGCAAGAGAATCATCTGTATACGCAATTGAAACTTCTGCAGACTTAAGTGGCAGTAAAATGAAGAAGTATAGTAAAAAGTCGAGGATTCCGCCAGCAGCCAATGAAATAATTAGAATATGGCCGCTCCCAAGTCCTGTAGCCAGTTCCAGTACGTATCCCCACGTTGCTGTTAACGTAATGAACGGCAAAAGCACAGCCGGATCAAATAAAGGAAACAAATCGCCGGCTCCATCTGTTAAATCACTGAAGAATAAGTACAGCATTGTTGCAATTCCTGCGATAATCAATATTGGTAAATACAGTTCTTGAATCGTCATGCCGAACAGTTCCATTTCAAACACCCCCTTATGTCTATTCTATACGGATGACTGTTAGAAAGGATTCACTTAAAAGAATATTTTGTTACCTATTGCGCAATTTGTATGGTTCTCCCTATAGTTGTGAACAATTGGTAGAGTGTAATCTGTTCAAAGTTACTTTTTTGTCGATTCCGGTCAAAATATGTTCCTATTCAGCAATTGAATTTGCTATGATAGATAAGTTATTAACCAATACACTTTCCGTTAATCGGATGGAGGTCAATCATGTTCAGTCCAAGAAAAACAGATCCTTTTTTTGCAGCATTGCTAACAATTGCAGAACACGTGCAAGAAGCGATGCATTACGCAAATGATTATAAAGTGACATCCGTTGCAGACTTAAAAGAAGTCAGCATTCGTTTAAAGAAATATGAGACGGATGGGGACGACCTGATCCACGAGCTGATTTCAAAACTGAACACTTCGTTCATGACACCTATTGAACGTGAGGACATTTTACAGCTTGCTATTAAAATGGACGATATTTTAGACGGAATCGAACATTTCGCCGCTAATTTAGAAATGTTTTCATTGATAGAAATCGATGAATACGTTCAGACATTCATGGATAACATCGTGAAAAGTTCTGACGAAATTGTAAAAGCTATGAAGTTGTTAGAACGCAGAAAACTTGTAGAAATGCGCGATCATGCCGTTACCATCAAAGAATACGAACGAATTTGTGATGAGGTGCTGCGCACTTCCATTAAACAATTATTCATTCGCGAAACGGATCCAATCCGCATCATCCAATTTAAAGATATATACGAACTGCTGGAAGATATCGCAGATTACTGCCAGGATGTCGCCAACACGATTGAGACGATCATCATGCGTAACGCGTAAGGGGGCAATCTGATGGATACAGTATTGCTTTTAACGATTTTGATCGTAGTTTGTGCTCTCGCATTTGATTTCATTAACGGCTTCCATGATACAGCGAATGCGATTGCCACATCCGTTTCCACGCGCGCGCTCAAGCCTCGTGTTGCCATTTTACTTGCAGCGACGATGAACTTTGCGGGTGCTTTAACGTTTACCGGCGTCGCAAAAACCATTTCTAAAGATATCGTCGATCCATTCACGCTGGAGAATGGATCGCTCGTCATTTTAGCCGCTCTTCTGTCGGCGATTCTTTGGAACTTAGTAACTTGGTATTTCGGTATACCTTCAAGTTCATCACATGCTTTAATCGGTTCAATTGCAGGTGCTGCAATTTCAGCGGCTGGATTTGGAATTTTGAACTATACTGGTTTCATTAAGATTATGGAAGCACTTCTAATTTCACCGGTCATTGCCATTGTCGGAGGATTCATCGTCATGAATATCCTGCGTGCTGTGCTGAAAAACCGGAATTTGTTTAAAGCAAACAAACGAATCCGGTATTTGCAGATTCTCACTGCTGCCATCCAATCGTTTACGCACGGGACAAACGATGCTCAAAAAGCGATGGGAATTATAACGATGGCTCTCATTGCTGCAGACCTTCAAACAGGCGATGATATTCAACTGTGGGTCCGCATTGCAGCTGCAACGTCAATGGGTATCGGGACATCGATCGGTGGCTATAAAATCATTAAAACGGTCGGCGGTAAAATCATGAAGATCCGTCCGGTTCACGGCGCTGCTGCCGATTTGAACTCAGCTGCGATTATCTTCGGTGCCACGCTGCTTCACTTGCCCGTTTCGACAACACATGTCATCTCTTCTTCCATTATGGGAGTAGGCTCTGCGCAGCGTGTAAAAGGCGTCAAATGGGGCACTGCAAAGAAGATTGTCATCACGTGGGTAATTACAATGCCGATCTCTGCATTGGTAGCTGCAGTGCTGTATCAATTGCTGGCCTTGTTTTCTTAATTTGAAGCGAATGGGTTGCTTTGCCAACAGCCCTCTGTTATGATTAAAGAGAATTATTTTTGTTCGACGCGATGGTTAAGTTCACTTAACACTTTCAAGATTTGAGCAAGGATAGTAACACAGTGTATGCGAAATCCGCATACGAGGAGGAAACAAACATGGAACATGGTAAAGTAAAATGGTTTAACGCAGAAAAAGGTTACGGCTTCATCGAACGCGAAGATGGCGACGACGTATTCGTTCACTTCTCAGCAATCCAAGGCGAAGGCTTCAAGACTCTTGAAGAAGGCCAGGATGTAACTTTCGAAATCGAGCAAGGCCAACGCGGTCTTCAAGCTACAAACGTTGAAAAGAACTAATTAACTTCAACCTTTCAAAACCGTTTCCTCCTAGGGAACGGTTTTTTTATGCCTTCTTCCCCTCCAAATGACATCGCTTCGATACTAAGAATACGAATTCTTCCAACGAAACAGTTCCATTCTTCTTGACTACCCGATATGATGAACATAATGAAACTTACATATGAAAGAAGGTCACGACATGAAAGCATTTTCTGGTTTCGTCGCCGCTCGGTATAAGTGGATCATCGCCTTCTGGCTCCTGATGCTAGTCGGCTTTGCTGTTTTTGCTATCCGCCTCCCAGGCCTCCTTGAAGGTGATGGATTCCGTATGGACGGAGAACAAGAAGACGTCTCTAAGACGTTGACGCAAGACTTTGATCAGCCTGACGAAACCATGTTTCTCGTCTTCGAAGGGAAAACAGACGACGAGATTTCAGATGCCCTAACCTCTATCGAAAAGCTCGATATCACGAAAGATATCATTTCTCCATTGGATGAATCAGACCAATACAAGAATGATATCTCATATGCAATGCTTCAATTTGACGACAGTGAAAGCGACAAATCCGGTCTTGTCACTGAAATTCGTAACACGGTCGGAACAGAAGATGGCATTACTTTAACGGGACAATCGCCGATTACCAAAGATATTAATGCAGCCAGTCAAAAAGATTTAATGGTCGCAGAAGCAATCGGTCTGCCGATCGCACTCATTGTACTGTTATTTGCATTCGGCACAGTAGTCGCTTCGATAGTCCCTGTACTTATCGGAGCAGCTACCATCGTGACATCGTTCGGGATACTCGCGTTGTTCGGCCAAAAAGTGGATCTGTCCATCTTTGTACTGAATATCATTCCGATGCTTGGACTCGCACTCAGTATCGATTTTGCTCTTTTATTCATTAGTCGATATCGGGAAGAACGTAAAATTCAGTCGATCCCTGAAGCAGTTCGCACCACTATTGAAACCGCAGGACGATCTATTATTTTTTCAGCTTTTTGTGTATTTATTGGCCTTGGTGCGATGTTACTCATTCGAGTGGATATCTTCCAAAACATAGCGCTTGGCGGCATGATTGTCGTTTCCATGGCTGTTCTTGCTTCGATTACGCTATTGCCTTCGGTACTCCTGGTCCTGAAAGAACGGATTGACAAATGGAAGGTTCTTCGAGTTAAAACTGTAACAGACCGCTGGCGCACTTTTGCAGAAAGTGTCATTAAGCGTCCAGTCCTGATCACGATTGTGGCACTCGTTATCCTTGGAATTGCGCTGATTCCCGTCCGCAATATGACGCTGACAATTCCTCAGATTGACTCTCTGCCTCTTTCCTATGACACCCGTTCTGCCTATGAACATATGGAAGACGCTTTCGGGATGAGAGATGAATCTACCGCATTTGTCATTGCCGTGCGTACAGGCGGCTGGGAAGATGAAGACGGATTGAATGCACTGAAAGAAGTACAAGATGCACTCGAAAAAGATCCTCTCACTGGTAAAGTGACGACGGTTTTCTCTGAAAGCGGAATCGGCCAGCCTGAAGATTTTGCTCAAGCCCTTCAGCTGCCCGAGCAATCTGCACAGTTGCAGCCTTTGCTCGATGCGTTTATCGAAAAAGACCAGCTCATGATTCCTGTAACGCTTAAAGCAGACGGGGCATCCAGTGAAGCGCAGGAATGGGCACGAAATTGGTCTGAAAAAGAAACTCCTTGGAATTTACAAATCGGAGGGGAAGCAAAATTCAACCAAGAAATATTTGATGAAATTGCAGATAATATCGTCTTTGCTCTGCTCATTATCATCGTATCGACATTCATTATCTTAATGATTGCGTTCCGATCACTCCTTATTCCATTGAAAGCGATTCTTATGAACATTATTGGACTGTCCGCATCATTCGGACTGCTCGTCTATATTTTCCAATACGGCCATTTCGGACTTCACCCTGGTACGATTGCATTGATCATTCCCGTTATCGTTTTCAGCCTTGTGTTCGGATTAAGTATGGACTATGAAGTCTTTTTAATCTCCCGTATGCAAGAATCTTATTTAGCAACCGGTGACAATGACAAATCGACGGTCGAAGGTCTAGCTTCAACAAGTAAAGTCATTACATCTGCCGCGCTCATCATGATTGTGCTAACAGGTGCATTCGCATTTACGGATGTTATGCCAGTAAAGCAAATTGGTGTTGGTATTGCGATTGCGGTTGCAATTGATGCGACCATTATCCGTTTGCTGCTCGTTCCAAGCCTTATGAAACTGTTCGGAGACTGGAATTGGTGGCTGCCGTTTCGTAAGAAGAATTAATCTAAAAAAAGAGACACACGCTCCGTCTCGGAGTGTGTGTCTCTTTTCATCGAACGATAACGGATTGTTCCTTCAGCTCAATAAAAACAGGGGCATCCATCGATGTATCTGCAGGATGCTGATCGTGTTTAAATGTCGCCATAACTAGGAAGTAGATTGCTGCTACCGCTGCAATTGTCAGGACAATCACTGCAATCGCAATGGATTTCCCCTTCATCGGACGATCCCTCCGTCCTCCACTTTCTTAAATCCTTCTTCTCTCAGATAGTCCGCAGCTTCTTGGTAATCCCCGAAGCTGTCTTCTAAATTCAACCCGTGATAAATATTCCAAGCTCCGAGCTCTTCTTTCAACTCAAGTTTAGAATTGTGTCCGTCTAACCAGACTTCTTCAACCGGTTCTGCTTCAGTTTTTTCTTCTGCCAATCCTGCAATTGCATCTTCGATCGTTTTTCGTAATTCTGCTTCAGACGCCTCTCGCACATTCACGAGACCGCGGCTGTCCGGCTCATAACCAGGAACGTCCGCAACATAAATAAATGCGTTGCCATTCGGATGTAAATGTTGAACGACAACAGTTTTATCGAATTTACTATCCGCATAGTGATAGTTGACGCGCTTCATGGAAACGTCTTTACGCGACAATTCCGGGAAAGATTCAATGATGGTTTGTTTTTCTTCAAATGTAAGCATAGGTGACACACACTCCTCGTTTGGTTCGTTTCAGTATATCATGATTCTTCGTGTATCAATAACCCGAACATCCGTGCGAATCCGATTGCTTGTTCCTTTGAAACTATGCACGATGCAATTTTGGACGGGGTCACTTCCAATCGCTCGAACGTACATTTAGCTAAATTCACTCCCGCCAGATCCGTTTCTCTAAAATTCGCATTTTCCAATTGACTGCGGGTCAGCTTCATATCTTTTAATACGCATTCAAAGAAATCCGACTCCGAAAACTGGGAGTCTTCAAGCTGAACCGCCTGCAGCTTACTAAAGCTAAAGCTACTGTAACGTGCGTCACATTCCTCGAATCGTACATGTTTGACCCCTGAATGATCGAAATTTGCTCCTGTCAGTTTACAGTTTCGGAATTCACAGCGCAATAAGTCTGCATGTCCTGCTGCAACGTTCGAGAAATCGCATCGGTCAAATACAGTGTCAACAAATGAGGCACCGGATAAATCCATTTCGGCAAATGTACAATCGGTGAATACTGCATCATCTGTAGCGAGCTGCATTCCACTCGTAAAACGTAAATCTCCATATTCCATTTCAATATTGCGCAGCGTTCCCGGATCAGTTGGGATCTGCTCAGTGCTGAGCGGTTCCCTTCTCGCTGATAACTTAGGTTTCTGAATGACCATCTTTTTCATATCCGCACTCCTATCTCGTTTTCCATTCCGTGATTACTACAATTAAAATAACGACGGTAAACGCTATTAGATAAAACCAATTGGGGATTGTGCTTAGACCGCCAAACATTCCACCCGCTCCTCATTATGTAAGTACCTTCAACTTTCCGCCCACCTAACCCTCTTTCCCAAAGTATACCTTCAATCCACTCTGCTGGAAACTATCACCTCTTTAAAGATCTGTGACATACGATGGAGGCTTTATCTTCATCGGACAGGAACTATCTGCCATATAAAGTTAAAGAGTTCACGCTGTATTCAATCGGCTTCAGCAAGGTATACTAAGTACAGGAGGCGAATTATTTGAAACGACTATTTCTATTCTTGCTGCTTCTCGTTGCCCTCTTTCTTGCAAAGCCTTACTGGGAAGAACCGGTCTCTAAGTATGTCGATCTAACCTTCTTAGATTCTATAGATGAAAAACTTGAAGACGTTGTGAACAAAGACACGATTGAATCGACAATCGATACATTACGAACTGCCACACATGATTTGGCAGGCATCATCTCGGACAAAACTGAAGGATTGCGGGATGCGAAACAAACCGTCGATAAACCTGCCCTTGCAAAGCCAACTGCCACCCCCATCTCCATTAACAATCTAGAAATAGGGGCTTCTGCTGAACAAGTAGCAGCTGAACTTGGTGAATCAAAGAGTCAATCTCTCAACGAATACGGAGCCGAATGGCAAACGTATCACACAGATTATCAAAACTTCGTCATGGTCTCACTAGACGAATCGAATCGCGTCAGTGCCATTTATACGAATGACGACCTGATCTCATCCACAATCGGAGTTTCGTACGGCGCTACAAAAGCTGACGTCAGAGCAGCACTCGGCCAGCCCCTGACTAAGATGCGAAAAGGGCTGAACATTTTTGTTCTTCAAGATGACGAAGGCATGGATCTTTTCAAACTCGGAGATGTCTACGCCTATGTATTTTATGATACCCATCAAGATACCGCCGTAACTGCCATTGAACTTGTGTCTGTTGAGCTTGAGAACAACAAAAAATCACTCTATGCAGATCGCAGCGAGGCACTTCGTAATGGGTTTGAACGCCAGTTGTTCGATCTTACGAATGCAGCTCGAGTGCGGCACGGCCGCTCCATCCTTTCTTGGGACAGTGCAGTTTCAGGAACCGCTCGGAAACATAGTACAGATATGGCAGACAATGACTACTTTAGCCATGATAATTTACAAGGGCTGTCCCCTTTTGATCGGATTAAGGAAGATGGGATCGGATTTAAACGTGCAGGTGAAAATCTAGCCTATGGTCAGTCCAGCAGTATATTTGCACACGAAGGACTGATGAATTCGAAGGGCCACCGTGAAAACATACTTTTAAAAGATTATAGCAGCCTTGGTATCGGTGTGAGCTTTAACCAAGACATGCAACCGTATTATTCCGAAGAGTTCTTACTTAGATAAAAAACAGTCAGACTGTGCACATAACGCTCAGCCTGGCTGTTTTTTTCACTTAATTTTGAGTTCAGCACACGCAATTCGATCTCCTGAATTGCCCGAAGGATCTGTTTTATAATCATCGGGATCTGCGTGAATCACGAGAGCACTGCCATCCCCATCCATTAGCGAATTGGGCTTTGCAGGCTGCAGCGTAAGATTATGCATGGTCACTTTTACTGCTACTTTTCCTTCGTCATCCACATCTAAATTCGGTAAATCTCCTAAGTGATACCCTTTCGGATTATCAAAACCATGCTGCTGATCTGTCGGATTAAAATGACCGCCCGCTGATTTGAAATCTGGCGATGTACAAACTGCTTTTTCATGAAGATGGATGCCATGTATCCCTGGCTCCAGCCCTTCAGCTCTCAAACTAATCGTTAAGATTCCATCTGCATCTGTAAAATGCGCTTCCCCAATCTGCTTCCCCTCGGTGTTGATTAAACTCGTTTCAACTGTCTTCACAGCCTCTGCATTCACCGGGACTTTTTCATTCATTCCCCCGCAGCCGCTTAAGACCAGTAGCAGTGCCGCCATAATCATTCCTTCAAAAAGACGTTTCATATCGTTTTCAAACCTCCTTATGAGAAGGATGGCTGAAAACCGGTAAATTATGTGTCTTTATGAGATGTTTTCAAAGCTTGACTTCGTCGCTCATTTCAAACACGTCAAAAACATCACGCTGGATAATGAGCGACATGATTTTCCCGTTCTTTTTGAAGTAGTGGACATTCCCAACACGTTCATCCAGCATCTCGGTCCAGCCCCACTTTTCGATTTCCTTTAAATACTCAGGGGGCGGCGTGCCTTCTTCGTCACCAATGTCATTCATTTTATATTTTGCAGACTTCGCAATTTCTGTCGTGCAATCTTCCGGTTTTACTTCATACGCATTGTTCGGTACAGGGAATCCTTCGTTAATGACCGCCATCCGGTAGCCGTCTTCGTGTGCAAATGTATACGAACATCCCGACAGCAGCCATACGCCTATGATGAGTATTCCGGCAATCTGTTTCATCCGATCAACCTCCCGAATTGTTCTGTTGCTTCAAGAATACTTCATAAATTCAGTTGTGTCTTCAACGGTTTTGTGACAAAAAACGCCTAAGTGCACCAATGCACTTAGGCGTTATCACTTATTTCAATTTCTGGATGATGCATACTTTCAAGTAGTTGAATTCAGGATAGTCCCGATTCGTACGGAAATCTTTTGGCAAAGAGGATTCTTCTAAAATTTTATATTTCGTACCTGTTGCTTTAAATGCTTCGTCGATGAACGTTTTAAACTTCTTCATGCTGAAGCTTGCGTTATTCGTCGACGCGACAATAAATCCTTTTTTCTCAGTAATTGCGATTGCGTCCTGCAGCAATGCTGTATAGTCTTTTGCTGAACTGAACGTATACTTTTTAGAACGCGCGAAGCTAGGCGGGTCTAATACGACCACATCGAACTTCAGCTCATGGCGCTTCGCATAACGGAAGTAATCGAAGACATCCATTACTTTAATATCTTGTGCTTCATAGTCGATACCGTTTACGCTGAATTGTTCAATCGTTTTCGCTAAACTGCGCTTTGCTAAGTCTACACTTGTAGTCTTCACAGCACCGCCGCTTAACGCTGCGACTGAGAACGCACCTGTGTAAGAAAACGTATTCAGCACGTGATTGCCTTCAGAGTATTTGTCGCGCAGTGCTTCACGGACGTCACGCTGATCCAGAAATACTCCAGTCATGGCACCGTCATTCAAATCGACTGCAAAGTTCATGCCGTTTTCTTTGACGATGATTGGGAAATCTCCAGGAGTTCCTGATACGTAATCGTCTTGGTCGATATACTGCCCCTTTGTGTCAAAGCGCTTTTTCTCATAGATCGCTTTTGCATTGACGATTTTGTCTAACACGCCGTAGACGTGATGCTTCATCGAATAGATCCCTTGGCTATACCAGCTTACCATGTAGTAGCCGTCGAAGTAATCGATGGTTAGTCCGCCAATTCCGTCGCCTTCTCCGTTGAATAGACGGTATGCAGTTGTTTGGGTGTTCATTTTAAAGTTACTGCGGCGTTCAATTGCTGCGCTTATGCGGGATTCGAAAAATTTGAAGTCGATGGCTTCTTCTTCTTTCCTCGTTAACACCCAGCCGATTCCTTTGTTTTGGTTACCGTAGTAGCCTTTGGCAATGAATCGGCGGTTACGGTCGATCAGACGAAGCAGGTCGCCTTCTTCTTTTAATACTTCCGGGTTCATGACAGCGTCTTTTAAAATAAGCGGATAGCCTTTCTTTAAAGCAATACCACTTTTATCATTTACGAGTACATCAATTGTTTTCATGTTTTCATCCTTTTCTACGGATAGTTATGTCCGTTCGCGCATTTTCTTTATTATCGCACGTTTGGCTTCGAATTGCGATTCCTTCCTAATAT
>JARIBI010000221.1 GCA_029257435.1 Sporosarcina sp.
GTTGCCCACGTGTTACTCACCCGTCCGCCGCTAATCAAAAGGAGCAAGCTCCAATTGATTCGCTCGACTTGCATGTATTAGGCATGCCGCCAGCGTTCGTCCTGAGCCAGGATCAAACTCTCCATAAGTTCTGAGCGGCGATGCAAGGCACATCACGTCGTCAGCTTCACTCTCTCAGTCGGTCACGTACCTAAGTACGCTCCCTTCCTTGTTCGTTCGCTTCCTAGCGTTGCACCTTACCTCACCACTCAGACAATCACTCATCAAATGAATGAATTGTAGTAGAGAATTGATTGCTCAATTCGTACTGGCATCATTTAAGATGTCTATCAGATCGATTAAGATCTGTTTGTGTTTGTTCCACCGGCAGAACCGGCTTCTCAAACGATATTTCGTTGACATTTTGCTGTTCAGTTTTCAAGGTTCATATTGGTAAATTTATTCGTTTCGCTGTTGTTTTAGCAACTCTTACATCATAACATGGTGTAATTATCGTGTCAACAACTTTTTTAAAAAGTATTACTTGCCTTTGGAACTGATAAAGCGTGTTCCGAAGGACAAGTAATAATATACAACAGATAGTATATAGTTTGCAAGCTTTTTTTGAAATTAAGCAGGGTTTTTTTTACGGCCATCGACAACAAACAGCAAAATCCCCAGTAAGACAACGATTCCCCCGATGATTTGAGCTGTCGATAAACTCTCATTGAAGATGTAATAGGCTAAGATCGATGCGCCCACAGGCTCAAAAAGAATTGCGATAGAGATAGCATTCGTACTCACCCACCGAATCGCCCAGTTAAATAAGGTATGACCCAGTAAGTTCGGGATAAGTGCTAAAAGTACGAACCACATCCAATCCGATTGCGAATGAGGACCAAACGATTCTCCTTTTATTAATACATAGAAGAAAAGTGTAATTGAGCTGATTGAGTAAACTACAAATGTATACGTGATTAAAGATAATCTTTGACGAACATCTTGACCGAACAATAAGTAAGCTGTAATTAACGCACAGCCGATCAGCGCAAGCATATCTCCATAAAATGCAGTTCCTCCGAGTTGGAAATCACCGAAACTGATAATGACACTGCCTGATATCGCAATTACTGCGGATAAGATAGTTTTAAAGGACAATTTTTCTTTAAAGAAAAAGTATGTACCCGCAAATGCAAATATAGGCTGCAGTGTTACTAATACTGTAGAACTTGCAACGGATGTATAATTCAGCGATTCAAACCAAAAGATGAAGTGGAATGCTAAAAATACACCTGCAATAGTTGAAAATATCCAATCTCGTTTTTTCAGCAGCGTAATTTCTTTTCTGTATTTCAATAAGAAAATCGGCAACATAAAGAGTACTGAGAAAAGCATTCTATAAAATGCAGTAACCCCCGCCTCAGCAGATACCAATTTCACGAAAATCGCCGATAACGCAACCGAAATAACCCCTATAATGATTGGTATTGCTGGATGTATTGCTGGTTTGTTCATAAAAACACATCACTTTCCTTCTATTGTGGTTACAATAGTTTGTTTATGGATATAGCATATAGTATATCAGAGAACGTCATTCTAAAAATTCGGTATTTGGAGTGCATCTCTTCTAATTCTAGCTTAATTCTAACAAACTAAGGTAAAATCAAGTGAATCGCCTATTCTAGATTTAAAAGGAGCACACCTCATGACTAATTGGATTCAACTTTTAAAAAACGGTAACAAGCCCGCTCTTCTAGCAGCTATCGTGAATGTTATTATCGCTGCTTTAAAAGCCGGAGCGTTCTTTCTAACCGGAAACGTTGCCATGTTTGCTGAAATGATGCATTCAATCGGAGATGCCGCGAACCAATTATTTGTGTACGTCGGTTCTGCACTATCGAAAAAAGCACCAACACCAAAATACCCGAATGGTTTTGGCAGGATAGTTAACCTTGTTTGTCTTGGAGCGGTTTTGATTGTAGCGATCCTTTCCTACGAAACCATAGTAGGAGGAATTCATCACATCCTTCATCCTTCAGAAAGTGGCGGATTATGGATTAACCTAGCTGTTCTCGGGATCGGAATTGTTTTAGAATCCTTTGTTCTATATAAAGCTTCAAAAGAAGTCTTTCATGATGCAGGGGTTGAACACGCCGGTCTCTCCTCTTTCCCTAAAAGCTTTAAACACCTCAAAAAGGCCAAGCCGCCGACTAAGTTAGTCTTTATGGAAGACTTAGTTGCGACAAGCGGTGGGTTAATTGCATTTGCTGCTGTTTTACTCGCTCATTTCTTCGGCTGGTTCGCAGCTGAAGGTGTAGCTTCCATTATTATTGGCGTCATGATGTTTTATGTAGTAGGAAAGGTATTCCTAGAAAATGCACGAGGAGCTATCGGTGAAACCGATGAAGAAATGCTTGCACATATAGCTCACCTGCTTGCAGATGATCCAGATATTGTGGATATCCAGCGAGTCGAGGTTGTGAAGGAAGGCGAATTTCTCCATGTGGAAATAATCGCTGAGGTTGCAACTTCAAATACAGTTGAATATGTTTTAAATGTTAAAGACCGGTTGTTAACAACAATCTTGAATCAGAAAGGTATTCAAGACGTCATGATTTCATTAGTTGGCGATGACGGAGTTAAATCGTGGACAGGTACAAACAGTTCAATTCTTACAGAGAATCGAAAAAAGCTTCCTGAATAACAAAAAAGCACGAGCCTAAACTGAAATAAGTCAGTCGGCTCGTGCTTTTCTTATTACAATGAATTCGTTAAAATCTGGACGACGTCCTCTTTTGCAAGCTTGGCGAAGTTCCCTAGCGGACCTCTTGCTGCTGCTTTTTCAGCCATTAGCTCGATTTTCGAATCATCAATATCGAAATCAGCGAGTTTACGCGGTGCTCCGATTGATGACCAGAACTCCTCTAGTTTAACAATGCCTTCTAATGCTGTTTCTTCATCTGTCTTGCCGGCAGGATCTACACCAAACGCTTTTACAGCTAACTGTGCATATCGTTTTGGATTTAAATGCATTGTATAGCGCATCCACTCTGGGAATAGGATAGACAGTCCGCCAGCATGAGGAATGTCATATACTGCTGAAACCGCGTGTTCAATGTCATGCGTTCCCCAGTCACCTGTGTACCCCATGCGAAGGAACCCATTCAATCCCCATACACCCGCAAGCATCATCGTCGCTCTTAGCTCGTAATCGTCAGGATGATTCACTACTTCTGCGCCTGTTGTAATCAACGTACGAAGAGCACTTTCACACATTTCATCTTGGAAAGGAGTATTCGATGATTCATTGAAGTATTCTTCAAAGATATGAGACATCGTGTCTACAATTCCATTAACTGTTTGATCCTTAGGAACTGACATTGTATACGTCGGATCCAAGATGGAAAATTTAGGGAAGTTAAATGGTGTTCCCCATCCATACTTTTCTTGAGTTTCTTCATTCGTAATAACAGAACCTGCATTCATCTCAGAACTCGTTGCAGATAGCGTCAATACCGTACCGAATGGAAGGGCATCTTGAGGTACCGCTTTTTGTACAACAAAGTCCCAGGGATTGCCATCATATTTTGCAGCACATGCAATCAGTTTCGTACAGTCAATAACCGAGCCGCCGCCAACAGCTATGATTACATCTACATTCTCACGCTTACATAATTCTGCTGCTGCAATCGCAGTTGAAAGTCTGGGGTTAGGCTCCACTCCGCCAAATTCATGAATAGTGAGTCCTCCAGCTTTTAATACACTCATTACATCATCATATACACCATTCTTTTTGATACTTCCTCCGCCGTATACGACAAGAACGTTATTTCCATATTTTTTTAGTTCATTTGCTAAATTCGAAACTTGTCCTTTACCAAACAATAATTTTACTGGATTTTGAAATACGAAATTATCCAAAACTCATCGCCTCCTCAGACTACTTCTATTATGTTTTACGCCAGTTTGGGATGCAACTGTTATGCCCATACCCCTGGCAGACTAAAAAGAACACCCCTGAATGCAGGGGTGTTCTCAAAATACTAATTAAGCCCAGCCACGGAAACGTGAAGCTTCCGCAGTTTTGCGAATACCAATCATATACGCCGCGAGACGCATATCAATACCGCGAGTAGTCGATACAGAATAAACATTTTCAAACGCAGTGACCATTTTCTCAGTCATACGCTCACGAACAAGTTCTTCTGTCCAGTAGTAGCCCATGTTGTTCTGAACCCATTCGAAGTATGAAACGGTTACGCCGCCTGCACTGGCAAGCACGTCAGGAACAAGAAGGATACCGCGTTCTGAAAGGATTTTCGTAGCTTCAGAAGTTGTTGGACCATTTGCTGCTTCAACAACAATAGAAGCTTTAATGTTATTTGCATTGTGTTCTGTAATTTGGTTCTCGATTGCTGCAGGAACGAGGATATCACAATCCAATTCCAACAACTCTTGGTTCGTCAATGTGTTTTCGAACAATGTAGTTACTGTTCCAAAACTATCACGGCGGTCAAGTAAATAATCGATGTCTAAGCCTTCTGGATCGTGTAAAGCTCCATAAGCATCAGAAATCCCGATTACTTTAGCCCCCGCATCGTGAAGGAATTTAGAAAGGAAGCTTCCCGCATTACCAAAACCTTGGATAACGATACGAGCGCCTTTCATATCGATACCGCGGCGCTTAGCTGCTTCGTTAATAATAATTGTTACGCCTTCAGCAGTCGCACGGTCACGACCTTGCGAACCGCCGAGAACGATTGGCTTTCCTGTAATGAAGCCTGGTGAGTTGAACTCATCAATTCTGCTGTACTCATCCATCATCCACGCCATGATTTGTGAGTTCGTGAAAACGTCTGGTGCTGGGATGTCTTTTGCTGGTCCCATTACTTGAGATAATGCACGGACATAGCCGCGGCTAAGACGTTCTAATTCAGCCATAGACATTTCACGAGGATCACAAATGATACCGCCTTTACCGCCGCCATATGGAAGGTCTACAATTCCGGCTTTAAGTGTCATCCACATGGAAAGTGCACGCACTTCATCTAAAGTAACATCTGGATGGAAACGTACTCCGCCTTTTGTTGGTCCAACAGCGTCATTGTGCTGACCGCGGAATCCAGTGAAGACTTTTACTTTTCCATCGTCCATCTTAATCGGGATGCGGACTTCCGTCATGCGCATTGGTTCTTTGAGAAGTTCATACATTCCTTCATCGTAGCCCAGCTTGTCAAGTGCTTCTTTAATAACAACTTGTGTAGATGTGAACAGATTCAGGTTTTCAGTCATTGTATTGGCTCGCCTCTTTGTTTCATAATGTTTTTTCCTTATTCATAGTATCATATTGAACAACGGAATTGGAAAGAATTTTTAGTTAGCGAATACGCTTTTAATTTTCTCAAGTGCCCAATCAAGTTCTTCTTTAGTAATTACTAGCGGTGGAGCAAAACGAATTACTGTGTCGTGTGTTTCTTTACAGAGTAATCCTAGTTCTTTAAGCTTTTCACAGTATGGACGAGCCTCAACAGTTAACTGCATTCCGATGAACAAACCGCGTCCGCGAACTTCTGTAATGACATCATTTTCGATTTTTTCGAGTTCTTCTTTGAAGTAGTTACCAAGTTCAAGAGACTTGTCTGCCAGTTTTTCGTTTTCAAGTACTTCTAAAGATGCAATTGAAACCGCACACGCCATAGGGTTACCGCCAAATGTAGATCCGTGTGAACCTGGGTTGAACACTTCAAGTACTTCTTTATCAGCTACTACACAAGAGATTGGGAATACTCCGCCACCTAGTGCTTTACCGAGGATATACATATCCGGGTTCACGTCTTCCCATTCACATGCAAACATTTTACCAGTACGACATAGGCCGGCCTGAATTTCGTCTGCAATGAAAAGAACGTTATTTTCTTTACATAGTTCACGTGCTTTTTTCAAGTAGCCAGCAGGCGGAATGAGAATTCCAGCTTCGCCTTGAATCGGCTCAATGATAAACGCTGCTGTATTTGGAGTAATTGCACCTTCAAGTGCATCAATATCGCCATAAGGTACTAATTTGATACCTGGAAGCATTGGTCCGAAACCGCGTTTGTATTCTGGATCTGAAGAAAGGGAAACTGCGCCCATTGTACGTCCGTGGAAGTTACCTTCACAGCCGATGATTTCAGCTTTATTTTCTTCAACGCCTTTAACGTCATATGCCCAGCGGCGAGCTGCCTTGATAGCGGTTTCAACAGCTTCAGCACCGGTGTTCATTGGCAACGCCATTTCTTTTCCAGATAGTTCAGTGATTTTTTCATACCAAGGACCCAGCTGATCGCTGTGGAATGCACGTGAAGTTAGAGTAACTTTGTCTGCCTGATCTTTTAGTGCTTGAATAATTTTAGGATGACGGTGCCCCTGGTTCACTGCAGAGTATGCAGATAGCATATCCATGTATTTGTTGCCTTCTGGATCTTTAACCCATACACCTTCTGCTTCTGAGATAACAATCGGTAGTGGATGATAGTTTGGTGCACCATACTTATTCGTTTGTTCAATCACTTGTTGAGATACTGACATTCAAATTCCCTCCTCGGTTAGGTATGTAGATACAGCGCCTGTCATCTGACAGGCGACTGCTTGAATTTAGTTTTACAACATTTCTGAAGTTGTTTTACCTTGCATGTGAAGTTGCAAGTAGTCTGGGCCACCCGCTTTTGAATCGGTACCTGACATGTTGAATCCGCCAAACGGCTGGTATCCAACAATTGCACCTGTACAACCACGGTTGAAGTACAAGTTACCGCAGTGGAAGTCTTCTCGAGCTTGCTCGATGTGCTCACGGTTGTTCGTGATAACTGCACCAGTCAAACCATAATCTGTGTCGTTTGCAATCTTGATAGCTTCTGTGAAGTCTTTCGCTTTACCGATTGCAACGACCGGTCCGAAGATCTCTTCTTTCATGATGCGCGCATCTGCGTCCACGTCTGCAAATACAGTTGGAGCGATGAAGAACCCTTTAGAGCTATCGCCTTCTCCGCCTGCAACAAGACGACCTTCTTGTTTACCGATTTCAACATAGCTCATGATTTTATCGTAAGCAGCTTTGTCAATAACCGGTCCAGCGAAGTTAGACTGGTCAGTCGGGTCACCGTAAGTCAATTCTTTAGTAAGTTCTTCTACGCGAGCAACTACTGTGTCATAGACATCTTCGTGAATGATCGCACGTGAACATGCTGAACATTTCTGTCCGCTGAAACCGAATGCTGATTTAACGATAGATTGTGCAGCCAGCTCAAGATCCGCTTCGTTGTCAACAACGATTGTATCTTTACCGCCCATTTCAGCGATCACGCGCTTCAACCAAATTTGTCCTTCGTTCACTTTTGAAGCACGCTCAAAGATACGTGTTCCAACTTCACGTGAACCTGTGAATGACACAAAACGAGTACGTGGGTGATCTACCAAGTAGTCACCGATTTCAGAACCAGAACCTGGTACATAGTTTACAACGCCTGCAGGCATTCCCGCTTCTTCCAGTACTTCCATGAATTTATAAGCAACTACTGGAGTTGTTGAAGCCGGCTTCAATAGTACTGTGTTTCCTGTTACAAGTGCAGCTACTGTAGTACCCGCCATGATTGCAAAAGCAAAGTTCCACGGAGAGATAACAACGCCAACACCTAAAGGAATGTAGTCGAAACGGTTGAATTCGCCTGGACGGCTTTCTACTGGCATTCCGTCTTTCAAACGCAACATTTGACGGCCGTAGTACTCTAGGAAGTCGATTGCTTCTGCAGTATCTGCATCAGCTTCGTTCCAAGGCTTACCAGCTTCTTTAGTCAATAGTGCTGAGAATTCCATTTTGCGGCGGCGAACGATTGCTGCAGCTTTGAAAAGAATATCTGCACGCATAGCTGGCTCTGTCTTTCTCCAAGTATCGAAAGTTTCGTCTGCAATCTTCATAGCTTTTTTGGCAATATCTTTACTTGCTTTAGAAACGCTGCCGATAATTTCCTCTTTGTCAGCCGGGTTGAAAGATACGAGCTTATCATCAGTCATGATGCGCTCTCCGCCTACGATTAGGGGATAATCTTTACCCAAGTATGCTTCAACGGTCTTAAGACCTTCTTGGAATGCTTTTTTATTTTCTTCAAGTGTAAAGTCTGTGAATGGTTCATGTTTGTATGGAATCATGGTAGTCCTCCTTAAATGGGTTGCGCAAATAATATTTGCACTTCATTGTTAATTACATTTATAATAATGCAAGATAATATTGCACATTGCAAGTATTATTGTTTACACGAAGAAAATAAGTTGGGCGGTGACAATCTATGAGTGCTTTCGACGAATCACTATTCCCTTTTTATGAATTTGCTGTGCAGCGTGCCGGGGTTGGTATCCATGCTGTAAACAGCGAGGGCCGAACAATTATTTATAACGATAAAATGAAAGATATTGAGGGATTGGATCTTGATGATATCCGCGATTTGTCCATCTTAGAACTATTCAACTTTCGTCAGCAGCCGAGTACGTTGATGGAAGTGCTGCAAAGCGGACAAGAGCAATTGAACATTAAACAGACGTATTGGAACCAAAACGAAACTGAAATCACGACCATTAATAACACGTATCCTATTGTCAACAACGGTGTGCTGATCGGTGCAGTGGAGCTATCACATGACGTGACCGCACTTGAGAAGTTTGTGCTGCAGCCATTAACGAAGGATCGAGAACCTGTTTTGCTAAACAACATTGTCGCTGAATCAGAATCCATGAAAAAAATTATCGCTACTGCCAAAAAAGCGGTTCGTGCGAAACTTCCTGTCCTCCTTGTCGGAGAAGCCGGTACCGGTAAAGACCTCGTTGCTCAGGGAATCCATCACGAAGTTCCTGTAGCGGATTCATCATTTTATACTCTGTACTGCAATCGATCCGATACCCAATCGATTGACCGGCTTGCGTCAGAATTGAAAACCGATGCTCCGTTCACTCTATTTTGCGAACGAATCGATTTTTTATCCATAGAACTGCAGCGCAAGCTTCTCCGAATATTAGAAAGCTCAGATCTTCATAAGCGTCAATTCATCGCAAGTATCGGTGAAGACCCTGTTGAACTTATTGCTTCCGGAAGCCTGTTAAAGGAGCTTTATTACTTTTTCGCTTCATTTACAATCCGCTTTCCGCCTCTTCGGGAGAGAAAAGAAGACATTCTTCCGTTCGTTAAAAGGTATTTAGCACGGCGCAAAGAAAGTTTAGGGACGGCTTTGAGCGATGTTACAGATGAAGTCCGAGAGTTATTTCTTTCCTATACATGGCCAGGGAATATTCGGGAACTGGAAATGTTATTAAACGAAGTTGCTTCCCTCTCCTCGGCTGAAATAACAATTACATTTGAAATGCTTCCGCAGCATTTCAGAAGTAAAAGTGCTGTTATGGATGAAGGAACAGTTCCGCTGCCATCGTTCATCATGCCTAGCGAAAAGGACCTGCTGCCTCTCGACAAGTTTTTACGAGAAGCGGAATCCTACTATTTGCAAAAAGCATTAACAATTCACGACGGTAATATTACTAGAACAGCGAATGCACTATCGATGAGTCGTCAAAACTTACAATACCGGCTGCGAAAAAACAAAAAAGGAGAAGAGGCATAATCGCCTTTTCTCCTTTTAATATCCTGATTTGTCGATCCAGTCTCTCAGCTTATCCTTAAGAGAGTTGAATCCTTTTTCATCTTGTTCGTCCACTCGTTCTTGTAAAGACTTGCGGGGACGGATAAATTTCTTTGTAGGTGCTGGAGGTTCTTGCAGCGCACGGATGGACAAACTAATTTTATTGTCTGTCTCGTCCACTTCCAACACTTTTACAGTTACTTGCTGACCAACCGATAAATGCTCGTGAATGTCTTTCACAAATCCGTAAGTGATCTCAGAAATGTGGACGAGTCCCTGAGTAGATTCATCAAGAGCTACAAATGCACCATAAGGCTGAATGCCCGTAACTGTACCTGACAGTTCTTCACCTGCTTCATATTTACCTGTCATGCGAACAGCTCCCAATTCTGTTTTGACTATCTGAAATTGCCATTGCGGCCACTATCAGTATATCATTTGAATAGTTTCGGGGCAAAAGATAGTCATTTAGATGGGATTTGAACTGTTAGAAACTGAGATTTATGTAATGATGCATTTTGCTTCGAATTTCACAGCCAATAACTTATACGAAATTTGCATGCACTCTTCTAAAGGAATCCACAGTGCATACGAATGTTCATAGATTTCGCGAATTCGTTTTGCCAGGTCCGTTGGATGATCCATTACATGAAGATCCGCTACAACTTCCACTATTTCTTGTTCATATGCCTCTGGGCCTGCAAGGAAAGGATCCCATTCTTCCAGTAAAATCATTGCTTTTTTATTTATTTCTGCAGTTTGCACGTCAAGTCACCTGATTTTTTCGTTTTATTTATGATAGCATAGGTATGAAAAAGAAAATAGACTTAGGGGGATTATGTATGAAAGAATTCACCGCTGTAAAAAATAGACGGAATACATCGTCAATGAAATGGGATCGCATGGATCGCATTTATGGTATAGACAATCCTGAAGAGGTCCTCCCGATGTGGATTGCAGATATGGATTTCTCTGCACCCCAACCTGTCATCGATGCTATGAAAGAACGCTTGGATCATGGAGTATTCGGTTATTCATACGTATGCGAGGATTGTAAAGACGCTATCCGCGAATGGATGTCCAATAAGCATGGCTGGCAGACTAATAATGAGTGGATGTTATCGCATCATGGAGTTGTTCCTGCCATTGCATCCGTTGTGGAGACACTCACAAAAGCAGGAGAAACTGTTTTAATCACTCCCCCTGTCTATCCGCCATTTTCAGGAATACCCAATCTGCAAACTCGTACGTTAGAAGAATGTACGCTTGTCGAGAAGAATGGCACCTATGAAATTGACTTCGATAAATTTGAAGAATCTCTGAAGAGAAATGTCAAACTATTCATTTTTTGCAATCCCCATAACCCGGGTGGAATTGTATGGCCGGTTCCGGTGCTGCAAAAAATTGTTCGACTATGCGCTAAATACGATGTCCTTATTTTGTCCGATGAAATCCATGCAGATCTAGTGTTTGCTCCATACAAGCATACCCCCTTACATACCGTTGCCGGAGATGAAGGAAATCGAATCATTACGTGTGTCGCACCTACTAAAACATTCAATTTAGCTGGAATTCAAGCGGCAATGATGATTATTCCTGATGAAGGATTACGTGAGCAATTACGCGATAACGGAATGGCACACGGCCAAATGGAATTAAACGCTTTTGCAAATGTCGCGTTGAAAGCCGCTTATCGCCATGGAGAACCATGGTTGGAAAAGTTACTTAAGACTGTGTCTGATAATATGGATTATGTGATTAAAACATTGACTGCTCGGGTCCCAGGCGTTAAAATCACGAAACCCCAAGGAACGTATTTGCTTTGGATAGACTACCGTGGAACAGGACTTTCTGAAGATGAAATAATGGACAAGCTCCTAAACAAAGGAAAGTTGGCACTTGAGCCCGGTACAAAATACGGTGAAGCGGGTCGCGGATATTTACGTATGAATGTCGCTACTTGTCTTTCCACTGTTCAAGATGGTGTCGAGCGCTTTATAAAAAGCATGGAAAACTAAGAAAAGAGCATCCTCATGAATGAGGATGCTCTTTTTGTTGTTCACGCGCATCTCTTCGTTCCCGCAGAATGCGTTCTTCTAGTTCTTTCGTTTCCAATTCTTGCTTTTTGGAATTGCGCTGAATCCACATAAAGGTCAGCACAAGGAGTACCATGAAAAAAGCAAAGGAAATGGCCGCTGGGATGTATTCTGATTTGTCTTCCGGAAAGTACAGGAAGGGCATTAGAACTGTCACCATGGATATCACTTCCTATCCAAATAAATTTAGTGGTAATTACTCGCCTTGAACATCGATCGACTCAATCTTCACATCTTCAACAGGCTTATCTTGAGCACCAGTTTTAACTGTCGCAATCTTATTGACAACGTCCAAACCTTCAATAACTTGTCCGAAAACAGTGTGCTTCTGATCAAGATGCGGTGTGCCGCCACGCTCTGCATATGCATCAGCGATTTCTTCAGGCCATCCGCCTTTTTTCAACTGATCTGCGTTAGCGCCAGCTAAGTTAGAAGCTTGAACGATAAAGAATTGGCTGCCGTTTGTGTTCGGACCGGCATTCGCCATTGACAATGCACCATTCAAGTTGAAAAGATCCATCGTGAATTCGTCTTCGAACGAATCTCCATAGATACTTTCTCCACCCATACCTGTACCAGTCGGGTCTCCACCTTGAATCATGAAGTCTTTAATAACACGGTGGAAAATAAGACCATCATAATAACCATCTTTTGCATGAGTTAAAAAGTTCTTAACTGTTTTTGGTGCTTTTTCTTCAAAAAGCTTGATTTTAATTGGACCAAGCGTGGTATTCATAGTAATAAGCGTTTCTCCTGCTGCTACTTCATTGGATAATTGCGGATACATCTGGGAGTCCTCCTTAGGAATCGTTTTTTCTGGTTCGTCTGCTTGAGTCGTTTCACCTTTTTCAGGCGCCGGCTCTTTCTCTTTAGCTTCTTGTTTTCCACAAGCGGATACAACAAGAATCAATGCCAAAGAAAGCATGAGCATATAAAATTTTTTATGCAAATCTCTCACCCTAAATTAGTTTACCACATCATTCCGTGAAATCGAACTGCGAGCACTTGACTTCCTTCGGGAACCGAATTGTTTTATACTACTTAAATACAGTTTTTTATAGAAGGAAGGTCACCAATGGATATTCAAAAAAGAAATTTCATCATTATCTGGGTGTCAAACTTTCTAGTTGCCGGAACAATGACTATGATTATGCCATTTTTGTCATTATATATTGAAACATTTGGCGATTACTCAGATGCCTATGTTCAAAAATGGTCCGGACTCGTTTTCGGCGCGACATTCATCTCCGCACTCATCATGTCTCCAATTTGGGGAAGAATCGCGGATAAATACGGATTTAAGCCGATACTGATTATTAACGGATTCGGTATCGCTATTTCAGTATTCTTAATGGGGTTCATCCATTCTGTTGAAGCGTTTTTCATACTGCGTCTTCTAAACGGTATTGTAACAGGCTTCATCCCCACTTCTCTTGCATTCATCTCCGCGAACACCAAACGTGAAGAAGCCGGAAAACGGTTAGGAACCCTTCAAATGGGCAGCGTCACCGGTACGTTGTTTGGTCCAGTATTAGGCGGACTTCTCGCTGATGCGTTCGGTTTTCAATATACATTTGTCATTACTTCAGTCTCCGTAATCATCGCTGCGCTTATTATCATCTTCGGAATTAAAGAACAACGCAAAGTTAAAAGCACCCGTGGTATTGTCTATTCCCGAAAAACGATCTTGAGCGGGTTGTTACACCATCGCCTCATGTTGAACGTCATGGTGGTAACCGCGCTAATTCAAATCGGGAACTTCAGTATCCAGCCATTGCTGTCACTTTACGTCTCTCATTTAACGGATGCAAAGGACGTTGCCCTTTTAGCAGGAATCACCTTTAGTGCTGCGGGTGTCGGAAACCTTTTATTTGCCCGGAAATGGGGAAAACTTGGCGATGACATCGGGTACGAGAAAGTCCTGGGATTTTTACTGCTTCTCTCGTTCATCTTCATCATCCCGCAAGCTTTCGTAGGCAGTATCTGGCAGTTAGTCATTTGGCGTCTGCTATTCGGTATCTCCATGGGTGGTATGATTCCAATCACCACTGCACTTGTCCGACGTGAAGCACCGCTTGATATCCAAGGCGAAGTAATGGGCTACAATACAAGCTTCCGTTTCTTAGGCAACATTATCGGTCCTATGGTCGGAGGAATTATTAGTGGATTCCTCGGTATATCTTCGGTCTTTATCATAACCGGTTTATTGTTCCTGCTTGGGTTTACTTTCCTTTACTACGCAGGACGGAAACCGACACAAGATTTCGAAGATTTCCTGGCAGACTCACAACAAAAAAACTCCTAAAATATAGCACACTCCAAATACTGGAGTGTGCTATATTTTGTATAGGTACTTGTAAGAACGGAGGGACCAGTTGTGAGACAGCTTGCAGGATTTGCTGTCGCTTTGTTAAGTCTCCCGCTGCTTTTCTGGCTTCAGCAGGAAGTCGCAGCGGAATGGCATGAGGCGAATGCGTATAAAGAACAAGTAGAAGAAACCATTGAATTCTCTGAACCTGAAGTGACAATTCCAATGGTGCTCTACGATCGTAATGGACAATTATTTGCAGAAGAATATGCAGAGTGGCGTGATCCTCTTCCACTTTCTGAGATTCCCTTATTTGCAAAGCAGTTATTTCTCGAAAGCGAAGACAAAGGATTTTACGAGCATAGAGGGTATGATGTCGCTGCGATTGCTAGGGCATTTGCAGTAAACGTGAATTCGGATGGACTAAGCCAGGGGGCTTCGACTATCACACAACAAGTTGTACGAATGCGTTTTCTCTCTCCTGAAAAAACCTACGAACGTAAATTCAAAGAGATTCTTTACGCTGCCGAACTAGAAAAACAATCTACAAAAGATGAGATTTTACAGATGTACATGAATGAAATGTATTTTGGAAATCAAGTCTATGGAATAGGCGCTGCAGCTACCTATTACTTCAGCAAGCCATTAGCACAATTAAGCGAAGCGGAAACTGCTTTTCTTGCAGCAATTCCAAACAACCCGTCTTTGTATGATCCATTGAAGCATTTTGACCGTACTAAAAAGCGTCAAGAGCGGCTTCTTCAAGTATTGGTAAACAATGAAGTACTCTCAGTGAATGAAGGAAAAATCGCACAAAGTGCTCCAGTAGAACTAAGGCTAAAACAGAAAAACAGTCAATTCCCTGCTTATCATACATATGCAGTTGACGAGCTAAAGCAGCTGATCAGTGAAAAGGAAGGGTTTTCTGTCCAATTACAAGCAGCAAAAGACGAAGAATCACAACAAAAAATTCAGCAATCTTTAGCAAAACGCATCTCTGAAGTGATCAATTCTGGAGTCCGTATCGATACTTCCCTTGATCCCATAAAGCAACGCAGCCTTGAAAGCGGCGTTTCAGACGCAATTGGAGGAAGCGGGATTCAATCTGGTGCAGCTGTTATCGACAACCAATTTCGTGAACTCATTAGTGTGTATGGCGGATTCGGCTATCGGAAAACAGACTTCAACCGCTCGTTTCAGGCAGTGCGGCAGCCTGGGTCAATCATTAAGCCACTGCTCGTATACGGCCCCTATTTAGAAAGTGGTCCATATACGGAAAACTCTTTGATTGATGGGAGCGGCATCTGCATAGGGAATTTCTGTCCTGAAAACTTCGGACGATACTCGTATGGAGTATCCACTGTCAAAAAAGCGTTCAGTCAAAGTTATAATACGACAGCAGTCCGGATTTTCCAGCGTGTCGGCATTGAAGAATCGTTTTCTTATCTGACTCCTTTTCGGTTCAAATATGTTACTGAAAGAGATCATCAGTCTACTGCAGCTCTTGGCGGATTTGAAAACGGCATGACTCCGTATGAAATGGCAAATGCCTATACGAGTTTTATAGATGGCACGTTTAAACCGGCTAGATCGATACGTTCAGTTAAAGACCGGCAAGGGAATGTATTATATCAATGGGAGGATGAGCGTAATGAAGTGTGGTCGCAGAAGACTACGACAAACATCCGCTCTATGCTTAAGGAGACGGTTCGGACGGGAACAGCGAAAGGTCTGCGATCCACAACGGGGTATACAGGTGCAAAAACGGGTACAACAAGTCATTTTAAAGATTTATGGGTTGCTGGACTGAATGATGATTATACGGCTGCGATTTGGATCGGTTATGACCGGCCTCAGTCACTTCAGAAAGAGAGCGAACAAAAATTACATCTGAAGGTTTTCACAGCCGCGCTTTCCGACTAGCTGCCTACTGGCAGCTGGTCTTTTTCAACTCCTGGGATACTTGCGGCAATCCCGTTATAAAGTCTTAGTAAAATGTAAACGACAGCAGAAAGCAATAACGCCCATACAATGAATTCGAAAAATATAATTCCGATAATCGCCGAAAATGGAAGCTGATGATGCAGCATATACGTGCTGTAGACAAAATAAACGAATGTGACTGTTAAAAACACGATTAGCAGCCAGTAAATTGATTGAATAGCAAAAGCAGATACTAGCGCCCCGATGAAGTAAATCAACTTCCCCCCTCGATCGTCTGTTACAAGGTCAACAGAATTATCTGTTACCGGTTTTGCCTTGTAAAAGAATAACATAGCCGTTTCATGTATGGTCGCTGCAATCAATTTAAGCGCACTGAATACCATGAAGTAAAAAAGTGAATAGATGGTTAATAAGAACAATCGGAGCTGGGTATCTGTAAGAAATTCCAACAGACCATTGTACAAGCCGATTTCTCGAAATAGACTCAATGAAAAACCAACTGTATACACGCCAAACGTTAAACTAAACAGCATAATTGTGAAGAAAGGTAAATAACTGAACAAATACGGATTTTTCATACTACACCTCAGACTGACTGGTTATTTTATATGGATTTCCCAATGTCTCTATAATATAGGAAGAGATTGATTTACCGCAATCCCTTTCAATTCCCCACAGTGCAAAATGCGCATGTTTACGTTATACTTTAAAACAATGTCTACAATTTGTAAGTACGAGGAAGGAGGATTTTTAGTGGAATTTGTTTGGTTGATTTTCTTGCCAGCTTTAGCAGCTCTTTTCATCCCGACGCTGTTTCGTCGTGTTGCTGGCATACATACAGGCTGGTTTGTTTTGATAATTCCAGTGGTATTGTTCATTTATTACAGTACCTACCTACCACTGACAGCAAGTGGCGAACACGCAGTCTCTTCGTTCGATTGGATCCCTTCACTAGGAATCTCTTTTGTCTCCTACCTAGATGGCCTCAGTCTTCTATTCACACTGCTCATTACAGGGATTGGTGCGTTGGTTGTTCTGTATTCGATTTTCTATCTAGATAGGCACAAAGAAAAGCTAGGTAATTTCTATGTATACCTGCTGCTTTTCATGACAGCGATGCTTGGTGTTGTCCAGTCGGATAATGTCATTTCACTCTACCTATTTTGGGAGTTAACGTCGATTTCTTCATTCTTGCTAATCGGTTATTGGTACACGCGGGATGGTTCCCGATTCGGTGCCTTAAAGTCAATGATGATCACCGTTGGTGGAGGATTAATGATGCTCGGGGGCTTCGTAATTCTCGGGATTTTGGGAGATACATACTCGATTCGTGAATTGATTTCCGGGTTATCCGATTACTCGGGAGATCCGTTATTTACACTCGCAGCGGTGCTTCTGTTATTCGGGGCATTCACAAAGTCTGCTCAATTTCCGTTTTATATTTGGCTTCCAGATGCAATGGAGGCGCCTACTCCGGTCAGTGCCTACTTGCACTCCGCGACCATGGTTAAAGCCGGGCTCTATCTAGTTGCACGATTTACGCCGATTTTCGCAGAGTCTTCTGTGTGGATTTGGCTCGTATCGGGTATTGGATTGCTTACATTGATGTGGGGGTCATTCTTTGCAGTGAAGCAAACCGATCTAAAAGGGATTCTCGCATTCTCAACAGTGAGTCAGTTGGGTCTGATCATGTCTTTACTTGGTGCGGGAGCGATTGCTTATCATTCGGACGATATGCTATTCCGATTAGCGATGTTTGCAGC
>JARIBI010000099.1 GCA_029257435.1 Sporosarcina sp.
TTCCAGCCCCGCAATACCAAATCCTCCAGGACCGGAATGCGTCGAGATCATCGCTCCAGCTTCAATCCACATACTATTCCCGAATCCTTGTTCCATCGCAATTTCATCGATCCGTTGTTTGATCGTCTCACTGAGTCCGATCGAATAAATGAAATAGATCTGCTGTCTGTCGATGTTGTATTGTTGTAGATAATCATGAAACAGACTTTCAGTGACCTTCTCCATCTTACCGCGATATTTCCTAGTCGACGTAAGCTTACCGTCCACTAATTCAATACACGGCTTGATCTTCAGCAACGCGCCGCCGAGATACGCCATATTGCTGACCCGTCCGCCAGCCCGCAGAAAGTCCAGGCTGTCGGGAAGAAAGGCCAGTCTTGACTTCGGAACCTTAGTTTCAATCATCTCCACCAGACGTACAGGATCGATGTCAGGCTCTTCTTCGAGCAAGGCAGCCGCATACATCACAATTGCAGTCAATCCGCCTGTGACGTTCAACGCATCCAGTAAATAAATATCCTTTACATCTTCCGCAGCCGTCAATGCATTCTGATAGGAAACAGACGCTTTTGATGTATAGCCTATATGAATGATGACGCTTTCAGGAAACTCCGTCCGGATAGTTTTGAAAAACTCCTGGTACTCATGCATATTCGTAGCAGCAGTGGAAGGGATTTTTTTCGTGCGGTTATAAAAATCAAAAATATCTGCTACAGGGAGTTGACCGTCCAAATAGTCTTTGCCGTCCATGATGACGTGCATCGGTACTACATGTATATTGTGCTTCTTCGCTAGGGATTCCGGCAAATCGGCACCGCTTTCGGTTGTAAGGATGATTCTAGCCATTATGTGTCGCCTCCAGTTTGTGTTGTGTGGGGTAGTGTATGTAGTTTCACTATACAGGATATGGAGGTGGGGGATGTTTGATTAATGAAATATATGAAGTGTTCTCTCGAGTATTAAATGCCGCTGTGTATGAAACATTCATGAATGCTTGAATAAACGCGAAAGTTTGTTACATTAACATCAAACAATTAGCTCGACGAGGTTATTAGGAGTATGGTTTCGCATTGCGGTCAGTGATATGATATAGACGCAGCGACATATAGCGGATGGGCGGTCGGCACTCCCTTGAGAAAGGGAGTGTTAATATGGTGACATACGAAGCAATGAACATGTTATTCCAATTTGGGTTGTTCCTCGCAGCAATGGCAACAACCATTGTAGCGATGATTGCTTTATACACCAACAGAAAAAAGTAACCACCCACCGCTAACGACCAAGTAAGCAGGGTGATTACTTTTAACACCTTTTCAGTATAACTTTAGTTTAGCACAAATATTCGAAAATAACACCTATAGTCCAGGTACCATTATTAGAAAGCGGGCGATTAATATGTTTACGATCAAAAACTTTGAAGACAATGAGAATGTAAAAGTCAGGGAAGAGCTAGGCCCCTTTAAAGTAGTAGAGTTTCAAAGAGAATTAAGTATTGATCGTGCTAGTGCTCAATCGGCATATTATGCTTCTGAAATGAATGTACGAAGAAGACAGCTAGTATGCGATGTTAGTCAGACAAACATTACAATTCAGGCAGGAGCCATGCAATGGATGGCAGGAAATGTGAGAGCGACCACCGGCATTAAAAGTGTAGGAGACTTTATTGGAAAAACAATTAGGGGCAAAGTTACCAAAGAATCGGGCATTAAACCTGAATACACTGGAAGCGGTACACTTGTTTTAGAACCGACGTTCAAGCATATATTGCTATTGGATGTTGACGAGTGGAATCAGTCACTCGTCATTGAAGATGGACTCTTTTTGGCTTGTGATTCAGGAATAAAACATAAGGCCGTGATGCGCACTAATCTTTCATCTGCTGCATTGGGCGGGGAAGGTCTTTTCAATCTTGGACTGACCGGACAAGGAACGATTGCACTGGAATCATCCGTATCGAGAGAGGAGCTTATAGAAATCGAGTTAGAGAATGATGAGTTGAAAATCGATGGGAATATGGCGATTGCTTGGTCGGGCGGTTTAGAGTTTACTGTCGAGCGTTCTGGAAAAACAATTATGGGTTCGGCGGCTTCGGGCGAAGGATTGGTAAATGTCTACCGCGGAAAAGGCAAAGTATTAATGGCGCCGTTCCTTCAGTAAAATCGGGTGTGTGATACCAAATAACGTACCTGGACTACATACCATTATAAAACGGTACACAGTTGCACTTATATTTTAATTTGAACTATTGCATTAGGGGGATATTGCCATTTATAGATTTGATTCAGAAAATAATCGACTAGAAGAAATACCAGAATCTACGTTCTCAGCGAATGATTTAAAAGAACGACAACACATAGAAGAATGGATCCGGAAAAGCCCTGAAGTCCTTGGTGAAGAATTACTAATCATAGCCCATGAATATGATAAATTTGAGGTAAATGAAAGATTGGATCTTCTAGCAATTGATAAAGAAGGTAACCTAGTAATAATTGAAGTGAAGAGAGATACTACCGGCAGCAATGTTGACTTTCAATCGTTAAAATATGCTTCTTATTGTGCAAGACTTACCCCTGCAGACATTCTTGAAATATATGAAGATTATTTAAGAATTGATACCCCTTCAACTAATGCAAAGGACGAGATGATCGAATTTCTAGAAGTAGACAATGAAGAAGAGTTAAATAATATTCTTAATAACATTCAACGGATTATTATTGTCGGAAAAGAAATAGATAAAAGAATCCTTTCAGTTTGTACTTGGTTATATGAAAATAATATTGATGTGAAATGTGTAACGATCAAACCATACAAGATAAAGAACCAACTAATTATAGACACCGATCAAATTATACCTCCATACAAGCTTGAAGATTATTATATTAACAAGAAAGTAGCAATAAAAGAACGTAAAATTAGGGTTGCTGAAGACGTCACTTTCTTCCTGCAGAAAGTAGATAGTTTTATAAATAACCGCACGGATTATACAGCCAGATATGGCGGGAAAAGAGATTATTTTAAAGGGCATCGTTTTTTAAACAGGAAATGGAACTTTGTTTTTGTTTATAAAAAAGACCGAACTGCTTCAATATTTGTAGAATCATATAAAAAACAGGAAACAGATTTAATTCGGTCGATAGCTGAAAAATATTCTGAGGAGTTGGCAAAATTACTTGGGTATGAAATTGAGCTTTCCCAAGGATCGAAGAATACAGACTTGTATAGATTAGCAGTGAAATTTAAATTTAAACCAGATCAGGATGTTGAAGATCGCCTTAGACAATATACTGAGACATTTATAAAGTTTTATCAATTCATCAAGGAAAAGGCAAATTCGATGCCTTATAAATGAAATCGGTGCCTGTGTAATACACCACTCTAGAAAAATTCCAAATAGAGTCCGAATTGTACGGTGCAGGCGTATTTTCTGAATGGGAAATAAATTGCATGCAACGTCTGAATCGATGGAGGTGAGAGGATGTCATGGGGAATAAACGCGCTACTGATTGTAGTCGTTTTGTTCATTTTGATAAGAAATAGAGGAGAAGATGATCTGAAGCAGTTTTCATCCAAAAATCCGGAAGAACGAAAGCAGATTCAAGCTTATGCAAGAGATACTCTCAAAACAACATCGGATATAAAAGCAATCAAAATATTGCGTAAGGAATTTGGTTTGACTTTGTTAGAGGCAAAACAAGCCGTGGATTCAATAGAATAAGTAAAACATGACGCCTGTGTAAAGAATAATCATGAATGTTTGAACAAACACGATAGTTTCGTGCACAGGCATCACTAATTCGAACATCGGCGGCATCCTCGACAGCAAACACTTCGATAAATACAAAGAAGTCCACCCAGAAGCGAAATCGTTGAAATATGGCCCGCAAATGAAACGTGAATGGCTGCAGATGTTGAATGAGAAGATTGTGCCTTACGGGGATGAGTTAAGGTAAGTTCCGGTGATTAGAGAAATGTGGAGAATACGTAAAAGGAAATCATGAATGTCGGAAAAACACGATAGTTTCGTGTGCAGACATCGCTCTCTAGTTATCATTAAAACTAAATACAGATGGGAGGAACATATGTTAACAAACGGCGATGCAGTAACCACATTGGATAAATGGACTGATAAATCTACTTGGAAGATTCAGTTTTAACTGTGGTGTTAAAAGGTCAATTGTTAATTGAGCATCAGGTAGAAGCCTAATTAAATATTGTATTGGTAGAACCCTCGATTTTTAATTTAACTAGAATGTATCTACCCTAAAAAATTGAACGTGTTAGTGGCTGTTGGTATATTTACCAGACAGGAAGCCATTCCGTATCTCAAGTTCAAACAAATTAGAAGTAAATTTGCACATGATATTGATTACGAAGTATCTAATAATGACTTACAATCAATCATTGATTCTTATACTCCAGTTCAAAAAAAAGGTATTCACTACATTTAATATGGAAAAGAAAGAAGGAATAGCTCCGAGAATCAATAATATTATTCAACCGCTTTTATTTTTATTGCTATTATAAGGAACTGTTGATAACAACAGAGAAAAAAACCAGTATCAACCAATCAAATAACGTACCTGGACCACATACAATTCGGAATAGTTTCTGAATTGTATGTGGTCCAGGTACCATTATAAAACAAAATATAGGGAGTGGATCTGGTGAAAAAAGTATCTATTCTTGTTTTACTATCACTCTCTCTTTTTGGGTGTGGTGACTATTCACCTTCTAAACATGATGTCGTCAATTCACTCGGAACTATAAAAAATCTTGATGTACTTGAAAAATTCACGGAAGATGTTTCTAACAATAAGGACAGTGAAGTTCGTGTGGTAAACTACACTGATGAAGGCGATCCAGTAATTCACGACCTAAAGTATTCCGATGAAAAGTTGAGTTCTAAAATTGATACACGATTCGATGAGTTCGGTGATCACGGAGTAATAGAGGATACATGTAAGAGTATTAAAGTAATAGAAAAAAGCGATCAAATAATTTATCAATTAAGAGGATGTGAAATTTACAAAGAAGGACTTCCTATAACTATAGTTCCCAATGATTAATACCGATAATCTCCGTAATGAAAAGCAGTCTACTGTAACCGGTAGGCTGTTTCTTTTTTAGTCAGGTGAAGGCATCTAAGAAGGGGGGATGGGCTGCCTTCTAGATTTACTAAGTGGGTATAAGTGGGGAGAGCTGTAAGTGCCTGTATAAGAAACAACCATGAATGTTTAAACAAACACAATAGTTTCGTACATAGGCATCCCTAATCCGAGCAGGTATTATTATTCATACACTTGTTCGAACGCCCTTGAAAGTTGAATCTCGCAACTTTCAAACAGCACCTTTCGTCAATTGTATGCTGTCCATTACGACTAAAACTTCGCAGTCAAAAAAGCAGGAGAATCGATATGAAAAGATCCGAATATAAAGAACAACATAAAAAAACAATGAAAAAGAAAAGCAGCCTGAAGAGAAAAATCATTCGTTTTGTAGGTGTCGGTACCGTGTTTGCTGT
>JARIBI010000028.1 GCA_029257435.1 Sporosarcina sp.
TAAATGACGGATCCCATTCAGTATACCAATTGTCCGTATCCTCATGAGTCTCGTAGTTCCATGTAAGTTCTTTTTCAAATTCAATTGGACCGGCGATTGTGTCCATTGTAATTTTAATAGGAAAGACCGCGGGTTCTTCTTCTTTCCATTCAGTTTCTTCCTTTGCTTTTTTGTACGTGACTTTCAGATTCTTAATCCCTAAGTCTTTAGCTAATTTTTCTTGTCGATCTACAAATTCATCTGCATCGTACGTTTTTGTTGTATCCTCAGTTAAAAAATCGGTGTACATTTTAGAGAATTTACTTTCATTCCAATTATTAACGTACGCTTCTACTCGATCTGCAGGCGTTTCTTTCTCCGTGCATCCTGATAAAAGAATTGAAACGATTAAAAATGAACCTATACATAACAGTTTTTTCAAAAGAATGACCTCCTATCAGTAGTATCCATTGAAACTAATTTCATACATCAATCGTACTAGAATAACACGGAAAATTATATACGGAATTGGAAAATTTTTTTAAATGGATATGAGTTTCTAAGACAGGTGAGGGTATAAAACTAGAAGTACAGGTTTTTCGCACTTGTTTTTCGTCTTTAGTCATTCCAAAGAAGCAGGGGATAGAATGAAAAATTTACAGAAAAGACTATTGGTTATTGGAACTTCAGTTTTGCTGATTGGTATAGTGACAAGTATTGGAGTGATAATAGCATTAAAAAGCTATTTCGGATCTTCTGATGAAGATATAGTGAGATACGTTCAAAAAAACATAACGTGAATTCCGAAGTTTTGATTAGTCCAGAGCAATATGACGCAGGTTCACTTAATCTAAGCGATGCCGAAGTTGTTACATTAGATGAAGACAGAATCAAGTTTTCTGTTCAAGTTAATAATCTTCACCATATCGAGTCGGATAATTACGATAAAAAGAAAAAATCTTATGACGCTAACAAGCAATTGTTAACTTCGAAACCAATTCAACATCTGAAAAATAATGGTTTTCGTAATTTCACGTTTGAAACGAATCAGAAGGCTGTAGATTTCTTTATGGAACTGCCGGAAAACATGAATTTCACTGATGAAGAAGCATTTAAGTTAGTATATGAAGCATTTCCTGATATGAACTCACTTCAAGAAACAGCTCGAAAGTCCGGAAATAATGTCAAAGTCGTATCAATCAGCGGGATACTCGTTGACATAACCGATACATACGACAACATTGACGACATGAAATCTCATATAAAAGATAAGAATCCAGAAACCTTTGAAACCTATTTATCCCAAGATGAAATTGGCGCAGTGGATTCAATCAAATCAGATTTACAAACAGAGGGATTTGATACAGAACGACCGACGGATGAGGTTTTGAAATGTGGAGACTATTTGGATGATGGGAAATGTGCCGGTATTGTCTATCATTTGTACACGTTTGGAATAGAAGGCGCACCAAAAGATTCACCGATCCAATACGACAATGTGAAGGATCTCGAACGATTACAGAAGGCTTTACTAGCTTTGCAATCTATTGACGTTCCAATTAGAAGAGTCATACTTCACAGTTTGTATGCACCTAAAACTGCATTCTATCAAGATTTGCCTGTAGCAGAAGTAAAGGAAATCGAGGGGACAGGGGATGATGCATTCGAAACAGTCACTGCTGAAATTTCAATTATGCACAAACAATTTGATGACTTGAGTACGATTCAATTTGACTATAATGAACCAAAGGACTAAGAATCGCAGATTAATTGAGGCATAGGCTAATTTTTGTACAGTGCTTCTCGTTAGCGATACGATAATACCATAAATACAATCGGAATCGTTCCGAACAGAGAGGAGTAGGACATATGAAATACAATTTCGATACAGTAATCGATCGTATGAAATCATCAAGCGTTAAATGGGATGGTGCAGAAGGGTTGTTCGGTGAAAAAGATTTGCTGCCGCTTTGGGTTGCAGATATGGATTTCAAAGTACCTGACGAAGTGTCCAAAGCAGTTGCTGATAAGGCTGCTCATGGCATTTTCGGTTATACAATACGCGAGGAAAGTTATTACCAGTCAATTATTGATTGGATGAAAATCCGTCATAATTGGACGGTTGAAAAAGAATGGATTTGTCA
>JARIBI010000116.1 GCA_029257435.1 Sporosarcina sp.
CCGTTCAAGAAAACACTATCAAAAATAGATGAGGCTCAGGGCGGTGGCTTGCCACAAGCCAAGTGCCTCAGTTAAAACTTGCGTGTATTACTTGACATACACGCAAGATAAGCTGAATAGAACAAGAAAAGAGCTTGAAAATGGCTGAATATAATTCGAAAATCATTAGATTTGATAACTATTTAGAAATTATACGATATGGAGAAAATCGAATAAGGGCACCATCTAAAAATAATAATTCTAATCAAATTTTAAAGCCTAGTGAAGTTGATGAGGAAGCTCAAAAAAAACGAACTTTAGAGCAAGCATACCGAATAAAAAGGAAAATTAAATATTACTGCCTCTCAAATAATTTTGATTTATTCTGGACACTAACATTGAATGACAACAAGGTTAATGCTAAAAACTATGAGTATTCTAGAAAACGACTACAAGCTTGGCTTAAATATCAGCGCGAAAAATACGGGAAATTTAATTACTTGTTTATACCTGAATTGCATAAGTCAGGAAGAATTCATTTTCATGGTGTAACAGGAGGTCTATGCCCGCTACTTGTAGAAGCTCGTAGTTCAAAAAGTAATAGGCTTATCAAGAAAAGTGGTATTCAGATTTATAATGCCGAAAATTGGCAGAATGGATTTAGTACAGTTTCAAAAATTCAAAGTAAAGAAAGAGCTGCTAACTATATAACGAAATATATCACGAAAGAGTTGATCGAAATACCTAGTGCATTTAATCAACCGAGATACTTTGTAAGTCGTGGATTGAAACAACCTGAAATCTCTTATGATGAGCTTCCAGATAATTATTTCAAAGATTTTAAGCCATCATTTGTTGTTGGCGAGAGGAATCTAATCGATAACGAATTTGAAGCTGATGTGTCCATTTACCGCCTTGACATTTCAGGAGTAGGAGAAATAATCCAAAATGAAACACCTGAAACAGTTTGGAAATTAAGAAAAATAAAAAGCCCTGACGGCAATCAGGGCTCCTGAAAATAATTTTATAATGTCACTATATCATATTTGATTGGTGCATAAAGAGGTGCGATATGAAAATAAAATATGTGTCTGTTGAAAATAGTCATGCTTTGTATGGGAATAAGAAATCCATGTTAATACGATATGAGGGTTTAAATATTTATACCCTCAATCGTTGGCTATCAGAAATGAGAGCTAATAAGCAGTTTAGAGCTGGTGTAATAAACCCAACTCATAAATTAGTTTTTATCAATTTCAAGACTTTTGAAGAATTTCTTTACTGGAAACAACATGGCTATTCAAGAATTAAAGCAAAATAAGCGTGTGTATGATAAAATAGGATTAGCTAATCAGAATTCTATTTTATCTTTTTTCAGACCATGACTGGAGAGAATAGAATATGTATTTTGAAGAAAGAAAAAATAAAAATGGGGATTCATTTTTTGTAGCTACTGAACGCTATGTTGATCCTTTAACTGGTAAAAGAAAGCGTGCTTCTATTGTTTACCATACCAACACTACAAGAGCAAGACGGCAAGCTGAGCGTGAGTTAGTTGATAAGATTGATGAACTTATTTCAAAGAAGCAAGGGTTTTTCAAAGGTTCGTCAATGGTAACATTTAGTGACCTCAAAAAAAGTTGGTTTGATGCATGGCAAACAACTGTTAAACCACAAACAATCAGACGTGAGATTCTTGTAATTGATAGACTTTCCGAGCTGATCGCTGATGATATATTACTTAATAATATTACGCCTTTACTTATTCAAAACTGCTTAAATGAGTATAGAGGGAAATACAAATCTACTCATTCAACCATGCAACATATCAAATGCACGTTGAATAAAATATTCGATTATGGCGTTTTGCATAATGCTATTGCATTTTCTCCATCTAGAGTTGTCAAACTCAACGCAACTGTTGAAGAAAAACGAGCAAAGAAAAAAAGACTTGAAATGAAATTTTTAGATGAGAGGGAAGTAAATGCTCTACTTTCTGAACTCAAAAATCGTAGAAATAAGAATTATTATGATTTGACTCTATTTCTTATTGGAACAGGTTGTCGAATTGGAGAAGCCTCTGCACTGGCTGAATCTGATATTGATTTTGAAAATTACTTAGTATCAATTGACAAATCCTTGCAAGCTCATGATTTGAGAGTTGATGAATTTTATCTTGATACAACAAAGACTGTGGCGAGTGAACGAGTGGAACAACTGCCTGAATTCGTTATGCAGGCTTTGGGACGTGTGATTGAACGGAATAAGAAATTTGATAATCACATAGAAAACTTCCCATCAGTAGCATTTAAGAAGGTTGATTTCCTATTCAGAACTGAATATGGTGCTCCTATTACTTCTCACAGTTTTAGAGAAATTCTAGGACGAGTTAACAAATTATTACAAGTGAACTGTCAGGAAAAGTATGGCTTTGAGTGGAAGAAAAATGCAGTTCCTCACAGTTTTCGACATGTTCATATTTCTGTACTAAGAAATGACCCAACAATTTCGCTTAAAGAAATTCAAGAAAGAGTGGGACATGTTCAAGAAGAAACAACAAATGGCTACACGCACTTATTGAATGCATCTCAAGAAAAGTCAGTAGGAGCAATCAACCGATTTATAGAGAAAATGGGAGTAAACGATTTTATGGCTTGAAAAGTTTTTTTTGCCCAAAAATTGCCCAAAAACAGAAAAAAAAAGCTGATAAGGTTGCAAAGCCTTGATACAAAAGGAGTTATAAATATGAGTACCATACAATGGTTTCCCGGTCACATGGCGAAAGCCCGAAGAGAAGTAACCGAACAGTTAAAACTTGTAGATATTGTTTTTGAACTTGTAGATGCACGGCTTCCATTATCTTCTCGGAATCCGATGATTGATGAAGTCATTCATCAAAAACCAAGAATACTGATATTAAACAAAATGGACTTGGCAGATGAACATGAAACTGCTAAGTGGATCCGATATTTTGATGATCAAGGCATTCGTGCAGTCGCAATTAACTCGTTTGAAGGCAAAGGGCTGCAGGCGGTAACGAAAGCGGCTAAAGAAGTGCTCGCGCCCAAAATTGAGCGGATGAAAAAGCGCGGAATCCGGCCCGGTGCAATTCGTGCGATGATCGTTGGAATTCCGAACGTTGGAAAATCAACGCTGATTAATCGACTTGCTCATAAAAACATAGCGAAAACAGGAAATAAGCCAGGGGTAACTAAAGCACAGCAATGGATTAAGTACGAAAAAGAACTGGAATTGCTTGATACTCCAGGTATTCTATGGCCGAAGTTCGAAGATCCGGAGACCGGTCAGAAACTTGCATTGACGGGGGCTATTAAAGATACGATTGTGAACATGGAAGATTTGGCGATGTACGGATTGCGGTTTTTATCAAACCGGTACTCTGGCCGTTTAGAAGAACGGTATGGATTTGCGACTGTAGAGAACAACATAGCAGAATTGTTTGAAGCAGTAGGTGTACGCCGCAAAGCTTATACAACTGGCGGAGAAATCGATTATGACAAAGTTGCAGAACTGATCATACAAGACGTCAGAACTGGGAATTTTGGAAGATTGACATTCGACTGGACAGAAGAACAGGAATGACCTAGCCGGAGCCGGCACCTGGCTTCGGTTTTTGTGTATCTAAAAGTCAGCGCAGTAACCGATAATAGAAGTAAGGAACTGAATAAGGATGGAAGGTGAGCATGTGAAAACTATACAAGCGATCAAATTACAACTAAAAGAAACGAATGAGCCCGAACCTTGGATGGCGGAGCTGATGGCAGATTCACGCAAGGGAGTACAGCAGGCGCTGAACAGCTGGAATCGAGCGTATGAAAAGCGCTGCGCATCTTTAGCTAACCATATAGAAAAACAGCAGTTTGATGCATCGTTTGCACCGTTTTCAGGCGCTAAAGTAGCTGGGACGGACGAAGCCGGCAGGGGTCCGTTAGCGGGTCCTGTGGTGACAGCAGCTGTCATTCTTCCGCTTGAAGCAGACGAGTTGATCGGATTGGATGACTCTAAGCAGATCCCTAAAAACGAACGTGAGCGTCTTGCGGAAATTATCAAGCGGATCGCGGTAGCCTGGTCTGTTCATGTGCAGCCGGCAGAACGAATCGATGAAATTAATATATACGCAGCTACTCGTGAATCGATGGAACAGGCGATTTGCACATTGTCTGTTCAACCCGATCAAGTCCTTGCGGATGCGATGCCTTTGTCTGTGAACTGCCCATCTGCCTCCATTGTAAAAGGGGATGCTCAAAGTTTAACGATCGCTGCTGCTTCCATACTTGCGAAAACAACTCGGGATCAGTTAATGGACAACTTGCATGAGGAATATCCCATGTACCGTTTTGATAAACATGCTGGCTATGGGACGCCAGAGCACCTGAAGGCTCTTGAAGAGTGTGGTCCATCTGTTCACCACCGTAAAACATTCGAGCCCATTAAAACAATGATCGCAAGAAAGGCGGCCCCCTTATGAACAATCCGTCTATAACCCCAAACCTCAGCTCAGCTAATATTGGAAACATGCAATCAGCGCAGCCCGCTCAACTAAAGGAAGGGCAACTATTTCACGGAACCATCAAGCAACTGTATCCGGGTAAAATGGCAGAAGTCCAAATCGGCACCCAAAAGCTGAATGCAAAATTAGAAGTCCCGCTAAAGGCAGGAGATTCTTATTATTTTCAAGTGAAATCCACTGAGCCTGAACTACAATTGAAACTAGTTTCTGGACCTCATGCCCAAGGAGAAAGTCAAAGTGCGAAAATCGGCAGTCTTCTCGAAACGCTGCAACTCACGAAGACTCCTGAAATGCGTAAACTTGTTGACTTTTTCATGAAACAGCAAATTCCAATCACGCGAGAATCATTGATTGCAGGTGAAACGCTTCTGAAGCAAACACCCCCGGCACAACAGCAGGAAGCACTTCAATCGATAGGGAAGTTAGTAACTCTTAAGTTGCCTATAACACCTCAATTGTTTCAAGCGATGATGGGAATTGAAACAAAGGCAGGACTTCACGGTGTACTCGATAAACTTCAGCTGGCCGTAAAGGACGATAATAAAATACCTGTTGCTCAAAAGACGGATATCCAAACAATTCTGCAGCAAATTAAACAGCCTTTATTGGAAACCAATGGAGGGAAGCTGTTGGCACAAACGCTATCAGCAGCTTTGGACAAATCTGCTCCGCCTGAACTGCGGTTTCAAGCTGTTCAACTTCTGAAGACAGCGGGAATCTTACCTCCGCAAACGTCACTTGCCAATCTGCCGAAGGTGTTAGCGGAACTTGTAAGTTCATCTCAAAAGACGGAAACTCAAATTCAGGCAGTTGAAAAGCAAGCGGCCCAACAGACAAAGTCGACTTTTGGTAAAACGGGTTCGTCGGAAACTGAGCCTAAAATTGACGCTAAGCAGTTGTTGACAATGCTTCAACAGTCGGCTGTCGGTGTAACTAAACTGTCACCTGAAGTTTCTGCGGGCCTTCAGCGGAACATTCAGCAATCGGATTTGCCGGCAGATGTGAAAACTCAATTAATGAATTTATTAACAACGCAATCCAAAACTAGTGGAACTGCAAATACTTTAGTTTCAAAATTTAGTGAGATATTATTCAGTGAATCTGCAAAACAGATGCTACCTAGCCAAAATACTGTTCAGACATCAATGAATCTGACCAATAGGGATCAGAATTCAACAGTTGTCCAGAGCACTGTGCCGAACGCAACACAATCGGGATTGCCGGTTCTGCTGCAAGGAATGCTGAATGCTCAAGGCGGGCAAGAAAAACTATTTGTACTCGTTAGGCAGGCGATGCAATCAGATTCGCCGGTCATTCAATCTTTCGTAGCAGCTGCAGAAGCAGCTGTAAGTGACGAACTCTCAGGAAGCACGGTTAAACAAGCCATACAATCTGTATTGGCGAAAATGGGTGTTCACTATGAAGCGGGCCTCGCAGCAAAAGATCCTCATATTGCCCAAATTCGGGACTCTCTGAAACCGCAGCTGGTTGCGCTATTGCAAGAGGGAGCAGCCGGAGCGGGACTTCGGGATGCAGCTGAAACAGTCGTTTCAAGACTGAATGGACAGCCGCTGCAATCCGCCGAATCGGGTGTTCAACAGCAAATAATCATGCAAGTGCCGCTTAAGCTGCAAGGCAGGAAAATCGATGCCACGATTGAATGGAACGGACGAATGAAAGAGAACGGGAAAATTGACCCGGATCATGCACGTGTTCTGTTTTACTTGGATCTTGAAACCATCCAGAAAACTGTAGTTGATATGCAAGTTCAGAACAAAGTGGTCACATTGACTATTTTTAACGAAGATCCTGCATTGAAAATGGTTGGAGAGCTGCTTCAGGATAGACTGGCAGAAGGGTTGGAGACGGAGGGGTATCAGCTTTCGGCTGTCCGGTTCAAGCCGTTTCAAGAAGATGTTAAACCTTCAAAAAAATCGTCCTTGTCTGCAGAGAACGGAACACTAGGAGTCGATTTCCGGATATGAGTGAAAAACGATACAAACGCCGTGAAGCAGTCGCGTTAACCTATATGCCAGAGCTGAATGAGGCACCAAAAGTGACAGCCAAAGGAAAAGGGCAAGTTGCGGAAAATATACTTGAGAAAGCTCGTGAACACGGTGTGCCTATTCAAGAAGACCCAAGTCTAGTTGAATTGCTCGGCCAGCTGGAAGTGAATGAGACGATTCCTGACCAACTTTATCAAGCTGTGTCCGAAGTATTGGCATATGTTTACAGATTAGATCGTTCTAAGAGCGGAAAGTAACAGCAAAAACCTGTAATAGAACAGAAATTTCGCACTTAACGAATACAAATATGGACATAGTATGACAAGTTTACTACAATAGAATACGCAGTAAAGAATAGTTATCAGTTTGATTGGAGGATATAAGATGAATATCCATGAATATCAAGGGAAACAACTGCTTCGTGATTATGGAGTTGCAGCTTCAAAAGGAATTGCAGCATTTTCTCCGGAAGAGGCGGTAAAAGCAGCGAAAGAACTTGGCACTGAAGTATTTGTCGTGAAAGCGCAAATTCATGCAGGTGGCCGCGGAAAAGCGGGCGGCGTCAAAATTGCTAAAAATCTCGATGAAGTCCGTGCGTACGCAAAAGAACTTTTAGGAAAAACATTGGTGACTCACCAAACAGGTCCTGAAGGGAAAGAGGTCAAGCGTTTACTTATCGAAGAAGGCGCTGACATCAAAAAAGAATACTACATCAGTCTTGTTGTAGACCGTGCTACTGATCGTGTTACACTTATGGGATCTGAAGAAGGCGGAATGGATATTGAAGAAGTTGCAGAAGCGACTCCTGAAAAGATCTTCCACGAAGTCATCGATCCAGTATCTGGATTAACTGGATTCCAAGCACGCCGTATGGCATTCAACATGAACATACCTGCACATCTCGTTAACAAAGCAGCGAAATTCATGACGGGTCTATACCAAGTATTCGTTGAAAAAGATGCATCCATCGTAGAAATCAATCCGCTTGTAGTAACAGGGGATGATCAGGTGCTTGCACTTGATGCGAAATTCAACTTCGACGACAACGCATTGTTCCGTCACAAGGACATCGTTGAGTTGCGCGACTTCGAAGAAGAAGATGCAAAAGAGATTGAAGCATCCAAGTACGACTTGAGCTATATTTCTCTAGACGGAAACATTGGCTGTATGGTCAATGGTGCCGGACTTGCTATGGCTACAATGGATACGATCAATTACTACGGCGGTTCACCCGCAAACTTCCTTGACGTTGGGGGCGGCGCGACTGCTGAAAAAGTAACTGAAGCGTTCAAAATCATTCTTTCTGATGAGCATGTTAAAGGGATTTTCGTTAACATCTTTGGCGGAATCATGAAGTGTGATGTTATTGCTGAAGGTGTCATCACAGCAGCGAAAGAAGTCGGCCTTGAAGTACCACTGGTTGTTCGTCTTGAGGGAACAAACGTGGAAAGAGGTAAGGCATTGCTGAACGAATCAGGGCTTAATATTATTGCAGCTGGCTCAATGGCAGACGGCGCGCAAAAGATTGTTGAAATCGTAGGCTAAGAAAGGCAGGGACAAACGATGAGTATTTATGTCGATAAAAATACAAAAGTAGTCGTCCAAGGTATCACTGGCGGGACTGCAAAATTTCATACCCAGCAAATGCTTGAATACGGAACGAAAATCGTTGCAGGCGTAACACCAGGCAAAGGCGGCACAGAAGTTGATGGCGTTCCTGTATTTAATACAATGGAAGAAGCTGTCAAAGAAACTGGCGCAAACGTTTCCGTTATCTACGTTCCAGCACCTTTCGCAGCAGATGCAATCATGGAAGCGGTAGACGCTGAACTTGATATGGCCATCTGTATTACAGAGCACATTCCTGTTCTTGATATGGTGAAAGTAGTGCGTTACATGGAAGGCAAAAAGACGCGTCTTGTTGGACCGAACTGTCCTGGCGTCATTACGCCTGAAGAATCTAAAATCGGCATTATGCCTGGATATATTCACACAAAAGGCCACGTAGGCGTAATTTCACGCTCTGGTACATTGACATACGAAGCGGTTCACCAGCTTTCTGAAGCGGGTATCGGTCAGACAACAGCTGTTGGTATCGGCGGGGACCCAGTCAATGGAACAAACTTCATCGATGTATTGAAAGAATTCAACGAAGATGAAGATACGTACGCAGTTGTTATGATTGGTGAAATCGGCGGAACTGCTGAAGAAGAAGCAGCCGAGTGGATCAAAGCCAACATGAAGAAACCGGTTGTAGGATTCATCGGTGGACAAACTGCACCTCCAGGAAAGCGTATGGGCCATGCTGGTGCCATCATTTCTGGCGGTAAAGGAACTGCTGACGAAAAGATCAAAGCCCTCAATAACGCTGGTGTAGAGGTTGCAGAGACACCTTCTGTTATCGGAGAGACATTGATTAAAGTAATTAAAGAAAAAGGGCTATACGAAAAGTGTAAAACCCACTAAGATAGAAGATGCAGCGTATTCAATAGATACGCTGCATTTTTTCTAAATGAAGAGGAGGTATTTAATGAAGCTATCTGAACAAGATCATCAACTTTTGAAACTTCACTATGCGTGGCCGGCTTCTTATCCGAAACTTGCCAGATTGCTGGGAAGTGAAAATGAAAATAATTACGTACCGAATTTATCACAAAAACAGCATGCAAATCTGACTGAAAAACTTGCCCGACTATCCCCATTGCCCCTCTTAGATTTATTACTTGAAAAAGGAATCATCCCCATTCCTTACACCCATCCTGACTATCCCAAACAACTAAAACAATTAATAGATCCACCTGCAGTTCTTTATACTAAAGGAAATCAAAACTTATTGAAAAAAACAAGCAAAGTTGCAATTATTGGTTCGCGTAAAGCTGGGAACTATTCGATTTGTGCTATGAATATGATTGTGCCGCCATTAGTTCAGCATGGCTCTGTCATTGTCTCAGGACTTGCGAAAGGTGCAGATACAATGGCACATCAGGCCGCCATAAAATATGGGGGGCAGACAATCGCGGTCCTTGGACATGGTTTTCTTCATCTATATCCGAAAGAAAATGAGAAGCTTGCTGCAACTATTGCAAAAGAACACCTATTACTAACTGAATTTCCTCCTTACCATCCGCCTGCCAAATGGACGTTCCCGATGAGAAATCGGATTATTAGCGGGTTGTCCAGTTCCATTGTCATTACTGAATCGGCAGTTAAGAGCGGAACGATGAGTACGATTGAGCATGCCCTCGATCATGGTAAAGAAGTATTCGCAGTGCCAGGACCTATTGATTCGCCGTTGTCACTCGGTCCGAACAAACTTTTGGATGAAGGAGCCCGGCCGGTTTGGAGCGGTTTTCAAATCATAGAAACTCTTGTCGAATCTTGACGATAGAAATGTCTTTTTACTAAAATAGTTGCTTTTCCATGAAAACTGTTATACATTTTGCAACAGATATTCTTTTAGATGAATAAATACAAAGAACCTCTTTAAGGGGGGCACATTAGAATGGCAGATTACCTAGTAATTGTGGAATCACCAGCAAAAGCAAAAACCATTGAACGTTATTTAGGAAAGAAATACAAAGTGCGCGCATCCCTTGGGCACTTAAGAGACTTGCCGCGCAGTCAAATGGGCGTCGACGTAGAAAATAACTATGAGCCGAAGTATATTACGATTCGCGGAAAAGGCCCCATTTTACAAGACTTGAAAAAAGAAGCCAAAAAAGCAAAAAAAATCTTTCTCGCAGCTGACCCCGACAGAGAAGGGGAAGCAATCGCCTGGCATCTGGCACATCAACTTGGTGTGGATGAAAACTCAGACTGCCGCGTTGTGTTTAACGAAATTACAAAAGATGCAATTAAAGAGTCATTTAAAAATCCACGACCTATTAATACTGACCTAGTAGACGCTCAACAAGCACGCCGAATTCTAGATCGGCTTGTTGGCTATAATATCAGTCCAATTCTATGGAAGAAAGTTAAGAAAGGGCTGTCAGCGGGACGTGTTCAATCTGTTGCGCTAAAGCTTATTATTGATCGCGAAGAAGAAATTAAATCCTTTGAACCAGAAGAGTATTGGTCAATCGGGGCAGGATTCAGTAAAAAAGAAGGGAATTTTGAAGCTTCTTTCTATGGAACCGCAGGTAAGAAAGTCAAATTGACCGACAAAAAACAAGTAGATGGAATCCTTTCAACCTTGGATGGCGACGATTTTACCGTAAGCCAAGTCGTAAAGAAAGAACGTAAACGTAATCCTGCAGTACCATTTACTACATCATCGTTGCAGCAAGAAGCAGCTCGCAAGTTAAACTTCCGTGCTAAGAAAACTATGATGGTTGCACAGCAGTTGTACGAAGGAATTACAATCGGCAAAGAAGGAATCGTTGGTCTAATTACGTATATGAGAACAGACTCTACGAGAACTTCTGAGACGGCTCAAGCTGAAGCTAAAACTCATATTGAGTCTATGTATGGCGAGGAATTCACACGCAAAACAAAAGCGGCAGGCAAATCTTCAGCTGCGAAAACTCAAGATGCACACGAAGCAGTCCGTCCGACATCTGTACTTCGCACACCTGAAGCGATGAAAGCGTTTTTATCAAAAGATCAGTTGAAATTATATAAACTTATTTGGTCACGTTTCCTTGCAAGTCAAATGGCGCCTGCAATCCTTGATACAGTCACTGTTGATTTACTGAACAACGATGTCCAATTCAGAGCAACTGGATCGCAAGTGAAGTTTCAAGGGTTCATGAAAGTGTACATTGAAAGTCATGATGATAAAGAAGAAGAAAAGGATAATGTTCTGCCTCCTCTAGCTGAAGGGGAAACGGTCACTTGCGCTTCGATTGATCCGAAACAGCATTTCACACAGCCGCCGCCACGGTTTTCGGAGGCGCGTTTAGTGAAAACGCTGGAAGAACTAGGAATAGGGCGGCCGTCGACATATGCTCCTACGTTGGATACGATTCAAAAAAGAGGATATGTCACGCTGGATGCAAAACGTTTTGTTCCGACTGAATTAGGCGGAATCGTTAATGCCGCAGTCAATCAATACTTCTCTGACATTACTAATGCGGAATTTACAGCTAAAATGGAACAAAGTCTGGACCATATTGAAGTGGGAGAAATGCCATGGGTTAAGGTCATTGATGAGTTTTATGTAGATTTTGAGAAGCATTTGAAAGTCGCAGATGAAGAAATGGAAAAAATTGAAATTAAGGACGAGCCTGCAGGAGAAGACTGCGAAAAGTGCGGATCTCCAATGGTTTATAAAATGGGTCGCTATGGTAAGTTCATGGCGTGCTCGAACTTCCCGGATTGCCGGAACACAAAAGCAATCATTAAACCAATCGGTGTTACGTGTCCGCTTTGTAAGGAAGGCGAAGTCGTCGAGCGGAAGAGCAAGAAAAACAGGATCTTTTATGGGTGTGACCGATATCCTGAATGTGAATACATTTCGTGGGATAAACCGATTTCGAGACCGTGTCCGAAGTGTGAAAGTACACTTGTCGAAAAACGTTTGAAAAAAGGATTGCAAATCCAATGTACGGAATGCGACTATAAAGAAAAACCTCAAGAATAACATTGCTAGAGAGAAGGGTTCAATGTGACACCAATTGTGAATGTCATCGGTGCAGGACTTGCTGGAAGTGAAGCGGCTTGGCAAATTGCAAGTAGAGGAGTGCAGGTTCGTTTATACGAAATGCGACCTGTTCAGCAAACTCCAGCTCACCATACAGATAAATTTGCAGAGCTTGTTTGCAGTAACTCACTACGTGCAAACTCACTGACGAATGCTGTAGGCGTCATTAAAGAAGAAATGAGACGTTTAGACTCTGTCATTATTGCTGCAGCGGATGCTTGCGCTGTTCCTGCTGGAGGGGCGCTTGCTGTGGATCGTCATGAGTTTTCAGCGCATGTAACAGAAAAAGTACGGAATCACCCATTAGTGGAAGTTATAAATGAAGAAGTGACAGATATACCCGAAGGCATCACTGTAATTGCAACGGGTCCGCTCACTTCTCCAGCACTGGCTGAAAAAGTACGCCAGCTTACAGGTGAAGAATACTTATACTTTTATGATGCGGCAGCTCCTATTGTTGAGAAGGACTCCATCGATATGGACAAAGTATATTTGAAATCTCGATATGACAAAGGAGAAGCTGCGTATCTCAATTGTCCGATGAATGAAGAAGAGTTTGCTGTCTTTTACAATGCATTAGTAAACGCAGAGGTTGCGGAACTGAAAGAATTCGAAAAAGAAGTGTACTTCGAGAGTTGTATGCCTGTCGAAGTTTTAGCGAGCCGCGGAGATAAGACGCTGCTCTTCGGTCCCATGAAACCTGTAGGGCTGGAAGATCCAAAAACAGGTAAACGTCCAAAAGCTGTCGTACAACTTCGCCAAGATGATGCAGCAGGATCGCTGTACAACATTGTTGGATTCCAAACGCACATGAAGTGGGGCGCTCAAAAAGAAGTATTGCGACTCATTCCTGGCCTTGAGAATGTTGAAATCGTTCGTTATGGTGTGATGCATCGCAATACATTCATCAATTCACCAAGAGTCTTACAACCAACTTATCAGTTGAGAGCCAACCCGAATTTGTTCTTCGCTGGACAGATGACAGGAGTGGAAGGATATGTTGAGTCTGCCGGTGCTGGTTTAGTTGCGGGGATGAATGCTGCGCGACTGGCTTTAGGAGAAGAACTTTATATCCTGCCGCATCAGACAGCTTTGGGGAGCATGGCAAGGTACATTACAGAAGCTGATTCAAAGAACTTCCAGCCAATGAATGTGAACTTCGGATTGTTCCCGGATCTAGGTGAGCGTGTCCGTTCTAAACTGGAGCGTGCAGAAAGACATGCGAATCGTGCCCTAGACGCATTGGATACATTTAAAACTGAACACCAGCTATAAGATTGATGAGAAGAAGGAAGATAGCCTTTCTTCTTCTTTTTTGTGTGAAAGTATGAAGTAAATGTGAATAATTAATGTCTTTTCTCAAAAAGTATCCATAGAGGTCTGACAACCCAGTTGCTCATAGTTGTAGAAATACCTGTCAATCGTGTATAGTAAATCGTGGATGAATTTGAATTTAAGGAGTAGTCGGCATTTTCAATTAGTTAAGATAATCGAATACGCTATTTGCCGAGCGTTTAAATGCTGATTATTTGTTCGCTTTTCGGGAGGTGTATAAAATGGATGAAAAGACGCTCCAGATTCGTAATGAGTATATTGCGTATGTTCGTTTGGAAAAAAACTATTCAGTCCACACTGTAACGGAATATGAAAGAGATGTAGATGAATTCCTTGAGTTCTTAAAAACCGAAGGCATTCTTACGATAGAGAGCATTACATATCAAGAAGCACGTCTTTTTGCTTCACGCCTATATGACCGCGAATTATCGAGAGCCAGTATTTCCAGAAAGATTTCTTCAGTTCGTTCATTTTTCCGTTTTGCTAATGCCCGTTATGATATTAATGACACAGCATTTCGTTTGCTGCATCATCCTAAAAAGGAAGAACGTCTTCCTGCTTTTTTTTATGTGGAGGAACTTGACAAACTTTTTGAAGCGTGCCTTGGAGAAAAGCCAAGAGATCATCGTGATCGGGCGCTGCTAGAACTGCTCTATGCAACTGGGATTCGTGTAAGTGAACTTACATCGATCTGTTTAGGTGATATTGATAACGATCTTGGTATTGTCCGTGTGATGGGAAAAGGAAGAAAAGAACGCTACGTCCCATTTGGCAGCTTAGCACAGTCTGCAATCGAGCAATACATAGAAACAAGCCGACCGTTGTTGATGAAAACTGTAAAACATGATCGATTATTTGTGAACTTGCGCGGCGGTCCCCTTACTGAACGTGGTGTCAGGCATATTTTAGATGCTATCGTTGAGCGGGCGTGCATTGAGTCAAATGTTTATCCGCATATGCTGCGTCACACATTTGCAACCCATTTACTATCTGCAGGAGCGGATATGCGAACTGTCCAAGAACTTTTAGGGCACAGTGATTTATCATCGACACAAATATATACCCATACAACGAAAGAGCATTTAAGAAGAACCTATATGAATACGCATCCGCGTGCTTAGGAGGAAATTTAAATGGAATTTCATGCAACTACGATTTTTGCTATTCGGCATAAGGGAGTTTGTGCTATGTCTGGCGATGGTCAAGTGACCATGGGAGAAAGTGTAGTAATGAAACACACCGCAAGAAAAGTCCGCAGACTATTTAATGGAAATGTGCTTGCTGGTTTTGCAGGATCCGTGGCTGATGCATTTACTTTATTCGATTTGTTTGAAGACAAACTCACCGAATACAATGGCAACCTTCAGCGGGCATCAGTTGAGCTTGCGAAGGAATGGAGAGGCGACCAGATACTTCGTAAACTGGAAGCGATGCTTCTTGTCATGAATGAGGATACGCTCTTGCTTGTATCAGGGACAGGGGAAGTCATCGAACCGGATGATGGTATTCTTGCGATTGGATCGGGGGGCAACTATGCGTTAGCAGCTGGACGTTCATTAGCGAAATATGCTGGCGATACATTAACCGCCGAACAAATCGCTCGTGCTGCACTTGAAACAGCATCTGAAATTTGTGTATTTACGAATGACAACATTATCGTGGAGGTGCTTGGGGAATGAATTCACAACAACTGACACCGAAAGAAATGATTGCGTTTTTAAATCGTTATATTGTTGGGCAAGATAAGGCGAAACGGGCAGTTGCAGTTGCAATAAGAAATCGCTATAGACGAAACTTGTTAACAGATGAAGAAAAAAATGAAATCATCCCCAAAAACATTTTGATGATTGGGCCGACAGGAGTCGGTAAAACGGAAATCGCACGCCGCATAGCAAAACTTGTGGATGCGCCTTTTGTAAAAGTGGAGGCAACTAAGTTTACTGAAGTCGGTTACGTGGGAAGAGATGTTGAGTCCATGGTGCGTGATCTCGTCGAAACGGGGATCCGTATTGTCAAAGAAAAGCAGCGTGCTCAAGTGAAAGACCAAGCAGCTGTCCAAGCGGAAGAGCGTCTAGTAGAATTACTTGTTCCCACTAAGAAAAAGAAGGGGTCTATGCAAAATCCGTTTGAAATGCTGTTTGGCGGGCAAAAGAATGAGAGTGACACTGATGAACAAGAGGAACTAACAGAAACTGTGCGAAAGCGCAGTGAAATCGCTGATTTGCTCAAACAAGGTAAACTTGAAGAAGAGCAAGTGACAGTTGAAGTTACATCCCAACAGCCTTCAATGTTCGATGCACTTCAAGGTTCTGGGATGGAACAGATGGGATCGAATATGCAAGACGCTCTTTCATCGCTTATGCCGAAAAAAATGACGGAGCGTAAGATGGCTGTAAAAGATGCAAGAAGAGTATTAGAAGCTGAAGAGGCGGACAAACTAATAGATCATGACGAAATTGCTCGTCAGGCTGTCCAGCTAACAGAGCAATCGGGAATTATTTTCATCGACGAAATGGATAAAATTGCTAGTAAGAGTGGCGGTTCTTCCAGTGCTGACGTTTCCCGGGAAGGGGTTCAGCGTGATATTTTACCAATTGTAGAAGGATCTACAGTGACTACGAAATATGGTGCTGTGAAAACCGACTTTATTTTGTTTATAGCTGCAGGAGCTTTCCATATGGCGAAGCCATCCGATATAATACCGGAGCTGCAAGGCCGTTTCCCGATTCGTGTTGAATTAGATAAGTTATCCAAAGAGGATTTTGTCCGAATTCTGAAAGAACCTGATTTCTCTCTTATACGCCAGTATGAGAAACTTCTTGCAACTGAGGACGTCCTGTTAGAGTTCACAGATGACGCAATTGACCGAATCGCAGAAATTGCATTCGAGGTTAATGATAATACCGAAAACATCGGAGCAAGACGACTTCATACAATCGTGGAGCGCCTTCTTGAGGAATTGTCATTTGAAGCATCGGATATTGGACCGACAAGCATTAGAATTACACCAGCTTATGTCGATGAAAAGCTGCAAGGTATCGTGAAAGACAAAGATTTGTCACATTTCATCCTTTAATGGAGACAAAATAGTTTATTTAACAATTGAAAACCTTTAGAATATTCTTATCAGTTCCGAAATTAATGAGGAGGAAAATATAATGACACTGTTAGTCAAAACAAGAAAAATTAATGCTATGCTTCAAGAAACTGCGGGTAAGCAAGTGAACTTTAAACAAATGGCGGAGCAGCTTAGTGAAGTAATTGACTGTAACGCATTCATCGTTAGCCGAAAAGGAAAGCTTCTTGGTCTTGAAATCCATCACCAGATTGAAAACGAGCGGATGAAGCAAATGTTTGAAGATCGCAAATTCCCGGAAGCATATACAAAACAACTATTTGAGATTCGTGAAACTTCACAAAACATTGGTATCGAAAGTGAATACACAGTATTCCCTGTTGAGAACCAAGAGTTATTCAAAAACGGCTTAACTACAATTGTTCCGATCATCGGCGGCGGTGAGCGTTTAGGTACACTTATCCTTGCGCGTTTAAACGATGACTTTAAAGAAGATGATCTAATTCTTGCTGAGTACGGTGCTACAGTAGTTGGTATGGAGATTCTTCGTGAGAAATCTGAAGAAATCGAGACTGAAGCTCGCAGTAAAGCAGTCGTTCAAATGGCAATCAACTCACTTTCATACAGTGAGCATGAAGCAATTGAGCACATCTTCAATGAGCTGGATGGCAATGAAGGGCTTCTGGTCGCTTCTAAAATTGCTGACCGCGTTGGAATTACACGTTCCGTTATCGTTAACGCACTTCGAAAGCTTGAAAGTGCTGGAGTAATCGAATCACGTTCACTAGGAATGAAAGGCACATATATTAAAGTGCTAAACAGTAAGTTCCTTGAAGAGCTTGAAAAACAAAAATCATAAGACTGTCAAGTAAAAAATGAGTAAAAAGCGTATTCGCTTTTTACTCATTTTTTTTTATATAAAAACCACTATGCATACTTTGATTCCAGAAAAATGGTTTGAAAAGGATAGAAATTAAATAAAAGTTTTTTAAATAATCACTAATTATGAATTGGCTAAATAGAGTCGTAAGACCCAGTGGAACTGGTATTTCTTGTGAACAAACACGCATATGTAAGTAAAGTTTCTAATCTTTATATATTATTTGTATAGACAAAATGGTCCATAATCCGATACAATGAGTAGTAATTGTTGACTTTTAGTAGATTATGTCGAATTTAATAGATTTCTTAATTATAAACGAAGGAGGGGATTGATTTGGACCTTTATGGGGGAACAATTTCCGCTTTAGAAAAAGGACTGAATTTTTCATCTGACAAAACTAAAGCAATTTCGCAAAACGTGGCGAATGTTGACACGCCAAACTATAAAGTTAAGACCGTAGATTTTAAAAGTTACTTGCATGAAGCAAAGACGGCTCAGTTAGACGCTTACCGTACCGATCAGCGCCATATACAATTTGCACCTGCAACAACAGGTTCAGGAAACAGAACTTATTCAAACTTCAGCTATAACCAGAACGGCAATGGGGTAGATATGGATAAAGAACAAGCGGACCTTGCAGCAAATCAAATTTACTATAATGCACTGGCTGATCGAATTAGCAGCAAGTTCAATTCTCTTAATAACGTTATTAAAGGAGGCCGTTAAAGATGTCAATTTTCCATAGCTTAAATTCTTCTGCTTCGGCATTAACGTCGCAACGTCTTCGTATGGATGTAATCTCCTCTAATATGGCAAACATCGACACAACGCGCGGAAAGATGGTTGACGGGGAGTGGCAGCCATATCGAAGAAAGTCGGTATCGTTTCAACCAAAACAAGGTCAATTTTCAAACTTTTTGAATGTCGCAATGGGAACTCGAGATAAAGGAAACATCGGAAACGGCGTAACGGTTTCCAGAATTCAAGAAGACAATGAAACTCCTTTTAAACAAGTTTTTGACCCTGCACACCCAGATGCCAACGCAGAAGGTTATGTAGAAATGCCTAATGTCGATCCATTACGTGAAACAATCGATATGATGTCTGCTACTCGTTCGTATGAAGCGAATATCACAGTCCTGAATTCCAACAAAGCAATGTTGATGAAAGCACTAGAAATCGGGAAATAAAAGGAAGAAAGGATGAGCTCAAATGGCAATATCTTCAATTATGGCGATGGGACCAGGCGTTTCGCCTGATGTAACAAAATCCTCTCCTACAACATTCGAATCACAACAAAAGTTTGGCAGCTTTCTAAAGGATGCCATTCAAGACGTGAATGCAGCACAAGTGCAATCTGATGTTATGACCGAAAAGTTAGTTCGCGGCGACAATGTTGATTTACATAATGTAATGATTACAGCACAGAAAGCTTCAATAGCATTGAATGCCACGATGGAAATACGCAATAAAGTTGTCGAAGCATATCAAGAAATTATGCGTATGCCAGTGTAAGAAAAATATAACGTTATTCTTCAGAGCTAGTACGGATGACGTTCGCCGACCGGAGGATCAGAATGAAAGAAAGATTAACAAAGATCAAAAACGATTTACAAGCGTTTTGGTCAAACCGGACAAAAAAACAAAAAGTCTTATATATAAGTGTGGCTGCTTCCATTATTATCGCTGCAGCACTACTAACTTTCTTCTTATCTCGCACAACTTATGTGCCTCTATATAAAGATTTATCCAGATCGGATATTGGAAGAATAAAAGAAGAATTGGATGCACAGGCCGTGCCTAGTAAGATTGCTCCAGGGGGTACTTCTATATTAGTGCCTAAAGAACAAGTCGATAATTTACTAGTATCCATAGAATCACAGGGCCTTGCGAATTCAGGAAGAATTGATTACTCATTCTTCTCCGAAAATGCTGGATTTGGAACAACGGATAATGAATTCAATATGATTAAGCTCGCAACTATGCAAAATGAACTTGCTAAATTGATTACAGGAATCGAAGGTGTGCAGGACGCTAAAGTAATGATTACCCTTCCGACTCAAGGGGTATTTGTAAATGAAGACGTTCAAGCGGCCAGTGCATCTATTGTCCTAAAGACCGAGCCGGGACAACAATTCAGCGAACCACAAATAAAAGGATTATATAACTTGATTTCAAAAAGTATCCCGAACTTGGCACCAGAAGATATCGTCGTGATGAATCAGTATTTCGAATACTATGATTTGAATCATGAAAACAACCAGTTCGGATCTAATGTTGCTGACCAAATGACGATAAAGAAATCAATCGAACGCGATCTGCAGCGTCAAGTTCAAATGATGTTAGGGTCTATGATGGGACAAGACAAAGTAGTTGTTTCTGTAACAACAGATATTGATTTCCAACAAGAAAATCGTGAAGAGAATCTAGTGACTCCAGTTGATGAAGAAAGTATGGAAGGAATCGCACTTAGCGTTCAGCGGATTACAGAAACATTTACTGGAGACGGTGCGGTACCAGGCGGTGTTCCTGAAGGGGAAGATCCAACTGACAATCGCACAACAATTGTTGAGGGTTCTTCAAGTAATGGAGATTATGAGCGTGTAGAAGAGACGATCAATAACGAAGTGAATCGAATTCGTAAAAATATCGTTGAGAGTCCATATAAAATCCGAGACATAGGTCTGCAGGTAATGGTGGAGCCACCAACTGCCAATGATCCCGGATCTTTAGAACCAGGTGTGGAGGACGATATCAAACAGATTCTTGAAACGATTGTCCGAACTTCAATCGACAAAGTATCTGCAGGCGAATTAACAGAAGAACAATTAGCTGAGAAGATCGCTGTTTCTATTCAGCCGATTCGTGGCAAACAAGCTGATTTTGATGCAGAACGTACTGTAATTCCTTGGTGGGTTTATGTAATAGGCGGAGTACTTCTATTAGTAATTATTGCGTTAGTAATTCTTTACGTTCGGAAGCGCCGTAAAGATGAAGCGCTGGCACTGGAAGAAGCACGCGCATTGGAAGAACAGCTAGAAGCGATTGAAGTAAGCGATATAAACGGTGAAGTTGAAACAGAAGCAACCTTACGCAGAAAACAACTCGAAAAAATGGCGAAAGAGAAACCGGAAGAATTCGCTAAATTGCTACGCACATGGATAGCAGAGGACTAAGGAGAGGTCAAACGTGGTAAAAAAAGATAAAGATATGTCCGGGAAACAGAAGGCAGCTCTCCTTTTGATTTCTCTCGGTCCTGAGGTGTCCGCGGCAATCTATAAGCATTTGACGGAAGAGGAAATTGAGCGCTTAACACTCGAGATATCTGGTGTTCGTAAAGTGGAGTCTTCGGTTAAAGAAGAAATTATTGAAGAGTTTCACAACATTGCACTTGCGCAAGATTACATTTCGCAAGGCGGTATCGGTTATGCGAAAACAGTTCTTGAAAAAGCTTTGGGTAAAGAACACGCACAAGCAGTCATTAATCGCTTAACGTCTTCACTTCAAGTGAGGCCGTTTGACTTTGCCAGAAGAACTGAACCGAGCCAGATTTTAAATTTCATCCAAAATGAGCATCCGCAAACAATTGCGCTTATTTTGTCCTACTTGGAACCAGAACAAGCAGGTATGATCCTTTCGTCATTACCGCAAGAAGTGCAAGCAGATATTGCGAAGCGGATTGCAACGATGGAATCAACTTCGCCTGAAGTCATCAGCGAAATTGAAGCAGTTCTGGAGAGAAAGCTTTCCTCCACAGTTACTCAAGATTATTCTGATACAGGCGGTGTGGACGCAGTGGTTGAAGTACTCAATGGCGTGGATCGTGCTACAGAGAAAACAATCCTCGATGCACTCGAAATTCAAGATCCCGAACTTGCTGAAGAAATCAAGAAGCGGATGTTTGTCTTCGAAGATATTATTACGCTCGACAACCGTTCGATTCAACGCGTTATCCGTGATTGTGAAAATGAAGATCTCATTCTCTCTATGAAAGTTTCCAGTGAAGAAGTTAAAGATATTCTATTCAAAAACATGTCCCAACGTATGGCAGAATCTTTTAAAGAAGAGATGGATGTTATGGGGCCGGTCAGGTTGCGTGACGTTGAAGAAGCACAATCAAGAATTGTTGCTACAATACGACGTCTGGAAGATGCAGGAGAAATTATTATTGCACGCGGCGGAGGAGATGATGTGATTGTCTAATATCTACAGACCTGGCACGAACCAAATGGCAGGTGTGAAGAAAATTGGAATTCGCAATCTCCGAACAATTTCGGAGCCTGAGACAGAAACATCAGCGCCTTCTCAACTGAATTTAGCGGAAGTCATAATGGAACGGGATCGTTTAATGACTGAGGCGCGAACCCAAGCGGGGATTGAAAAAGCTGCTATTGAGCATATGCGGGAAACCGCTCATGATGACATCGATGCAATGAGAAACGCATGGGAATCTGAAAAGGCAGAACTTCAACAACGTGCATATGAAGAGGCATTCCAAGTTGGTTTTGAAGAAGGTACAAAAAAAAGCATTTCTGATATGCAAGAAATGATAACACAAGCAAATGCAACCATAGAAACTGCACAAAAGAATGGACAATCCTACTTGGACCACCAAGAACGGTTAATCTTAGAAATTGCAATGAAATCCGCTGAACGAATTCTTGGTCAAGCGTTGGATGAAAATAATGAATTGTATGTATCCATTGTAAAACGCGGCTTGAAAGAAGCACGTGAAATGCGTGAAGTGAAAGTTTATGTATCACCAGAGTACTATAAGCTAGTATCTGATAGTCGCGAAGAACTGGCTTCGATTTTCCCGCCAGATGTTCCGATGCTGCTTTTTGTAAACGATGAGTTTGAAGATACGGAATGCTACATTGAAACAAACCACGGAAGAATCGTCGTCAGTATCGATGAACAGTTAAATGAGATGAAAGAGCACCTTGTGGAACTATTGGAAAGCGAGGGCTGATCATGAAAAAAGCTGAAGAACTTTCGAATAAAATAGCAAACGTCAATACATTTAAAAAATATGGCCGTGTAGCACGGGTTGTAGGTCTTATGATTGAATCCAAAGGTCCTGAAAGTTCAATTGGTGATTTGTGCATTATCCACTTGAATCCTACAAGTACTTCCGAGTCTAAAATATTAGCGGAAGTTGTCGGTTTTCGCGAAGAAATCGTTATGCTGATGCCTTTTACGAATGTAACCGAAATTTCAAGCGGCTGTTTGGTCGAAGGAACCGGAAAGCCGCTGGAAGTTAAAGTAGGCATGAACTTAATTGGTAAGGTGTTAGACTCGATGGGCAATCCGATTGACCATTCGGCTTTACCAAAAGGACTTGCTACTGTTAGAACCGAACAAAACCCGCCGAACGTTTTGACGCGTCCGACCATCAATGACAAATTAGCGGTTGGCGTTAAAGCGATCGATGGCATGCTGACGGTGGGAAGCGGGCAGCGAGTAGGGATCTTTGCCGGTTCTGGTGTAGGAAAAAGTACTCTGTTAGGAATGATTGCACGAAATACAACGGCTGATATAAATGTCATAGCTTTGATTGGTGAGCGTGGTCGGGAAGTTCGAGAATTTATCGATAGAGACTTAGGTCCTGAAGGGCTTACTCGTACAATCGTTGTTGCCGCTACTTCGGATCAGCCGGCACTTATGCGAATTAAGGGTGCATTTACAGCAACAGCAATTGCAGAGTACTTCAGAAATAAAGGCATGAATGTCATGCTGATGATGGACTCCGTGACGCGGGTCGCGATGGCGCAGCGGGAAATTGGGCTAGCTGTTGGAGAACCGCCTGCGACTCGCGGATATACTCCTTCTGTGTTTGCGATACTACCAAAGCTGCTGGAACGCAGCGGAACGAACGAGTTTGGTGCAATTACAGCATTTTATACAGTTTTGGTCGACGGCGATGATATGAATGAACCGATCGCCGATGCAGTTCGTGGTATCTTGGATGGGCATATTGTATTGGATAGAACGCTCGCGAACAAAGGACAGTATCCAGCCATCAACGTATTGAAAAGTGTTAGCCGCCTGATGAATCATATTGCGGATCCTGAACATGTCAAAGCTGCGGAGAAACTGCGCGAATTGTACTATACGTATGATAAGTCGGAAGACCTGATTAATATTGGCGCATACAAGCGTGGGACTTCCAAAGAAATTGACCAAGCGATTGAATATGAACCGCTCATTACTAAGTTCCTGAAACAAGGATATAAAGAAAATATCTCAATGGAAGAAAGTATTGAAGAATTAATTGCGCTCGCTTCTGGGGGCGGTCAAACGTGAATGCTTACCGTTATCGATTTGACAAAGTCTTGACGTTTCGTGAACAGGAAAAGAATGAGACAGAGTCTGCATATAAGGAATCCATCGAGTCATTTGAAACGATTGCGACTCAACTTTATGATCTTTTGAAAAAGAAAGAAGATATCTTAGTCGTGCAGCAAGAGAAAATGACTAAAGGGTTTGCAGTGAATGAAATTCATCACTATGCAAGGTTCATAGAAAGCATTGAAGCTAAAATAGCTTCTGTACAACAGCAAGTAATTCAAGCTCGTAGCAAGATGAATTGGTACGAAGAACGATTGCTTGATAAAACGATTGAAGTGAAAAAATACGAAAAAATGCGGGAAAAAGATCATGAAGCTTTTCAAGTAGAAATGGAACATAAAGAAGCAGAACGATTGGATGAACTTTCTACGCTGAAATTCCGCAAAAATGAAAATGGGTGGTAAGCCGGTGAAACGTAAAAAGAATAAGACGCCAGACTCCTATAAAGAAGAGCGCAAAGCAGGAAGTTTCTTTCAAATGTTACTTGCATGGTTTGTGATTCCGCTTGTGTTTGCGATTGCCGTCCTGCTTATTATTGCAAAAGTTGCTGATGTTAATGTTATTGAAAAAGCAAAAGAATGGACTGCCTCAGTTCCTGTGCTTGAACAGAAGAGAGAAAGTTCTTCGACAAAAAAAGATAAAAAAGTCCTTGAAGAACGTGTTGTTGTCATGAAAGAAGAATTGAAACAAAAAGAACAGCAGCTCATGGATATTCAAGAGGACTTGAAAAAATCCAATGCAAAAAATGAAGAGCTGACATTAGCTCAAGAGAAGCTTCAAGCAGAAATTTTAGTATTGCAAAGAACAAATGATGACTCGAAAAAAGAATTAGGGCAGCTAGTGTCAACCTTTGAACAGATGTCTGCAAAATCTGCAGCCCCTGTTATTACAAAGATGGAAGATGCTCAGGCGCTGCAGCTTTTATCGCAAATGAAAGCAACTACACTGGCATCTGTTCTGGAAAAAATGTCACCAGAAGATGCAGCTAAATATACTGCTCTTTTAGCAAAATGATGATATAATCATAAAGTAATAGATTTCGACTTAGGAGGTGAAAAAATGAATATAGGTTCAGTTTCATTAGCTAAAATTGCCCCAGCAGCTGTACCCGGAGATGCAGTCCAAACATCGGGAACTTCAGGGGGAGTATTCGGCTCCGTGCTTGCAGGAATGACGAGAAATGCAGAAATAGCAAAAGCTGCTGGTGCAGATGATCAACTAGGCTCATTAACGGATAAAATCAGTGATGTTTTTTCTGCAGCTACTGTTGAAGAACTTACTGCTTCTTTAGAAGAGTTAACGCAAATCCCGCAAGAAAACATCTTAACTAGTCTGGGCAAGCTAGGACAAGCAAGTCAGCTTGAGGATTGGGCAACGGCTTTAGAGATGAATCCAGCAGACCTAATGGAAACCATCAGCACAATGTTAGAAGAAGCCGGCGTTTCAAAAGAAGAACTGGCGGAGGTTATGTATTCCAACGATCTATGGACACTTTTAAGCGCTGTGGACGAGCACGCGCCAAAGCTTTCTAAGGTGTTAAATGAAATGCTGAATAGTAATGATCAACAAACCCAGCAGCAAGCAGCAAACGTTTTAGCGCTGTTGAAGACTATTGAAACAACACTGCCGACAAAAGATTTACTTGGCTGGCAGCAAGCTAGTTTGACGCAATTAAGTAGTAATTTGATCAGAATTATAGATAGTGAAGGCATTCGGAAATTGAATGATAACACTACTCGTATACAAGCTAATTCAGAATTTATGAGTGCTTTATTAAATGTGACAAACAATAGTCAAAAACAGGCATCAAATGAGGGAACAAGTGAACAAAACCAATCCCAGATTCTTCAAAATTCGAGTGTTCAACCGATAGTATCTAGGAACGTTTTTTCTTTAGAGACACCTGAAGAGAGACCAAACAGTCAATCTGAGGCATTGCTTGCAAAGTTACAAGGGCTATTTAAACAGACGAACTTTGGTCAACAGGGTGGCACAAATCGTTTGTTAGTCAAACTGAATCCTGAACAACTTGGTCAAATCCGAATTGAGCTTATTCAGATTAATGGGGTTATGACTGCAAGAATACTTGCTTCAACAGCTCTTGGTAAAGAGATGTTAGATAGCCAGCTGCATCAGCTGAGACAGTCGTTTAATCAGCAAAACATTCAAGTGGATCGAATTGACGTAACACAAGCTGTTCAAGATCCTACGAGAAATGATCGCAGTCAGAACTTTAATCATCAACAGTTTAAAGGGAATGACGATCAGCAGGAAACTCAGGAGCACGAGCATGATGAACAGCAATCATTCCAAGAATATTTGTTAGATGTGGAGGTGTAACTGAATGGTAGATGGACAAAAAGCGATAACGGATTCAATGTATCTTGTGAATAAGCAAAGAGACGAACGAAAAACAGGTCAAGGAACGCTAGGGAAAGATGATTTCATGAAACTGTTGATCGCGCAGTTGCAAAACCAAGATCCTACGAACCCGATGAAAGATAATGAGTTCATTGCACAGATGGCTCAGTTCTCTGCACTGGAACAGACTATGAATCTAACAAAAGCTTTTGAGAAGTTCGCAGAATCACAAAATCAGAGCCAATTAATTCAATACAATTCATTTGTAGGGAAAGAAATTAAGTGGCACCAAGTAGCTGAAAAACCTGATGAAGATGGAAAACCTGTGGTAACGGAAGGCACTGGTAAAATTGCATCTGTGAAATATGTAAATGGTTCTGTAGTATTCACAATGGAAGACGGTCAAGAATTATCACCAGGAAATATTTCTGAAGTACTATCAGGCGGAGTGAATTCAAATAGCCTAGTAGACGCCAGCATGCTAATCGGCAAAAAAGTGGGTTATCTCGATGGCGAAACTGAAAAAACGGGAACTGTCGTATCAGTTTCGAATAAAGACGGAAAGCTAATGTACATTCTTGAAAATGGTGAAAAGATTGAAGGAAACAAATTCACTTCAATCAGCAAATAACTTAATAGGACGGAGCGATTGTATGGAACAGCTCAACATTCAGCGTCTCCAATCGCAGCCGCATCTACGACCCGGACAATTGAAACAATCTGTACCGAAACAGTCATTTGTCGAGCAGCTGAACCATGCGCTTGCACCGCAGCCGCTGAAACTCAGCAAGCATGCGACAGAACGTCTGACGGAACGGAATATCATGATTTCTGAAGCCGAATGGGCTCATGTCACGGATAAAGTAAACGAGGCAAAAGCGAAAGGAATTCGCGACTCACTCGTACTGATGGATCAAGCTGCACTTATCGTCAGCGCTAAAAACTCCACAGTCATCACTGCGATGGATCGTACAGAAGCTAGAGATCAGCTTTTCACGAACATCGATGGAACGATTATCTTAAGTTGAAAAATGAACAACCGGCAGGACCTCGTGAAATGAGGATGCCGCCGCACTGCCGACCGACAGAGGCAGATGCACTTTACAATCCGAGAGGGGAAAACACAATATGTTACGCTCAATGTATGCAGGAATTTCAGGACTTAAAAACTTTCAAACTAAGTTGGATGTAATTGGTAACAACATTTCTAACGTTAATACTTATGGATTTAAGAAGGGTCGTACGATTTTCAGTGATTTATATTCTCAAACTGTATCAGGCGCATCAGCACCTACAACCACTCGTGGGGGCGTTAACCCTAAACAGGTTGGTTTAGGTTCACAATTAGCAGCAATTGATACAATTCACACGGCTGGGTCTACTCAGTTTACTGGGAATACTTTGGATTTAGCTATTGAAGGTGATGGTTTTTTTATAGTTAAAGATGCGGGTAACAATCCTAATAATACTTATACTAGGTCTGGGAATTTTTATTTAGATAAAAGTGGTTCGTTGGTTGATAGTAACGGGAAATTTTTATATGGATATTCAGCTCCTAGATTAAATACTACAAATGATGATCGTAATTATCCAAATGCTGAAAATGCACCAACAGGTACAGAAGTAACGAATTTAACTATAAAAATCCCAACAGATGCGCAGTCAATTTCTGTTGGGAATGATGGCAAAGTCCTTTTCGTTAATGCGGCTGGAGATTTGAAGTATGCAGGGCAATTAATTATGGCAAAGTTCCCGAACACAGGTGGTCTTGAGAAAAAAGGTAACAATTATTTCACCGAAAGTTCCAATTCTGGTGCCCCCCTTACCGCGACTGCAACTCAAAGTGGTATGGGCGCAGTCAAATCCGGCTCCCTAGAAATGTCCAACGTCGACCTATCTGAAGAATTCACAGAAATGATCGTCGCACAACGTGGTTTCCAAGCCAACACCCGTATCATCACAACATCGGATGAAATCCTTCAAGAACTCGTTAACTTGAAGCGCTAATATTATAGTCAAGTAATTTTAACTATGCTAGTTGTTTGGAGCGAAAGACGGCGACTCTGGAGGGATCAGCGAAGATTGAAGACCCCGCAGGCGCGAAGCGATGAGGAGGCTGGAATCGAGCCCCTCGGAAAGCGTCCGTCTGAAGCGGAAAACAACGACTGTAGCTTACCTAATCGCACCACATAATCTGCTCGTTAAAGGAGGGTCGGGCCGGCTCTTGTGCCTGGCCCTTTACATATGATTCAATTGACACGCTTAAACGGAGCTGCATTCCAGTTAAATGCACTCTACATAGAAAAAGTAGAATCGTTTCCCGATACCACCATCACGTTGACGACGGGGACGAAATATGTCGTTCTCGATCCAATCGATACGGTGAACGAACGAATCCTAACCTTCTATCAATCTGTTCAACTGCTGTCGAACCCACATTTGCGAGGTGAAGAAGATGAAGAATAAAGTATTAACCGTCTCTTTAATTATTTTGGTTTGTATCACGCTCGTTGGTGTTGTGGGACTGATCCTCATGCTGCAGCTGAACAAAGGCGAAGCTAAAGATAAAGAACCGTCCATTGATGAAATTCTCGAATCCTCTGTAGACGTTCCTGAAATCACAACCAATTTAAGCGGACGTCAATTTATCCGGATTTCACTTAAAATCCAAACCAGCAATAAAAAAGCAGCTGAGGAACTTACGAAACGTGATTTCCAAGTGAATAACATCGTCATCCAGGAACTGTCCGAGAAGACAGCGAAAGACTTCGAAGGAAAAACAGGGAAGCAATCGTTTGAAGACGCCATAAAAGCTCAATTGAACCCACTGATGAAAGAAGGGAAGATTGAGAAAGTTTATATCGTTTCTTATATTATTCAATAATCGTTCAACCAATTTAGAGTGAAAAGGAGGTGGCCTAATGTCGGGAGATATTTTATCTCAAAATGAGATAGACGCACTGCTGTCCGCCATTTCAACAGGGGAAATGACTGCGGACGAAATTAAAAAAGAAGACGAAACGAAGAAAGTGAAGGTCTATGACTTTAAGCGCGCATTGCGGTTTTCAAAAGACCAAATCCGCAGTTTGACGAGAATTCATGAAAACTTCGCTCGACTGCTTACTACTTATTTTTCAGCAAAATTACGTACGTATATTCAAATTAATGTAGCATCCGTTGACCAAATTCCATTCGAGGAATTCATTCGGTCCATCCCGAACATGACGCTCCTCAATATTTTTGAAGTCCCGCCGCTAGAAGGCAACATTATCATGGAAGTCAATCCGAATGTCGCGTATTCCATGCTGGAGCGGCTGATGGGCGGATATGGTGAGAGTTCAGGCAAAATTGATAACATGACTGAAATTGAAACAAAAATTCTGACAGGATTGTTTGAACGATCCTTTGACAACTTGCGGGAAGCATGGGCAAATATCGCGGACATCGACCCGTTTCTTGCGGAGATGGAAGTGAATCCACAATTTCTGCAGATGATTTCACCAAATGAGACGGTTGTCGTGATTTCCTTCAACATCGTTATTGGCGAATCCAGCGGAATGATCAACATTTGTATTCCTCACGTTGTGTTAGAGCCAATTGTGCCAAATCTTTCTGTCAGGTACTGGATGCAAACGAATAAAAAAGAGCCGACACCTGAGCAAAGTGTTGTCTTAGAAAAAAGAATTAAAAAAGCAGATTTGCCAGTGGTTGCTAAACTGGGAGAAGGCTCTTTGACAGTTGAGGATTTACTGTATCTTCAACTAGGAGATGTTCTTCAACTGGATGCGGCTTATGATGCCCCGCTGACTATAGAAGTGAGTGGCATTCCAAAATTCACTGCGCAACCAGGCCATTTAAGAAATCATATGGCTGTTCAAATACTAGATACCCTGATTGGAGGGGATGACGAAGATGATGAGTGACAATATCCTTTCGCAGGAAGAAATAGAAGCTCTGTTACGTGGTGAGTCCATCGATACTGGAGCTGAAGCGGAGCCGGAGAAAACAGGTATTTCAACAGATGACTATCTGGATGAAATGGAGCAGGACGCCCTAGGAGAAATTGGCAATATTTCATTTGGAAGTTCAGCAACAGCGTTGTCTGGATTATTAGGTCAAAAAGTCGAAATTACGACACCGACAATTTCAGTGATTGATCGGAATGACCTTGAGACAGAATTTGTTCATCCTTATGTAGCAGTAGGTGTTGAATACACAGTAGGATTAAGCGGAACAAATTTACTCGTGATCAAACAAAGTGATGCAGCAATTATTGCGGATCTCATGCTTGGCGGGGACGGGCTTTCACCAAATGCAGACTTAGGGGAAATTCACTTAAGCGCTGTACAAGAAGCGATGAACCAAATGATGGGTTCGGCTGCGACATCCATGTCCACTGTATTCAACAAAAAAGTCGATATTTCACCACCGACAATCGAGTTATTAGACGTTCAAGAAGATAAAGGCACTGGCAGTATTCCACAAGAGGATTTACTGATTAGAGTTTCTTTCAACTTGAAAGTCGGAACACTCATTGATTCGAATATTATGCAGCTATTCCCTCTAAGACTAGGGAAAGAGCTTGTATCTTCATTAGTAGGGGATGCAGCTGCAGAAGCGGCACCAACTGTTGCAGAACCTGCACCGCAACAAGAACAGCGTCAAGAGGTTCAACAGCAACAACAACAACAATCTCCTGCACAGCAGTATAGTCAAGGAGAGCAGCATGCCCCTTATAGTGAGCCGCAGTCATTACCGCCAAGACAGCAGCAAAACCAGCATGCGAATGTACAGCAAGCGCAGTTTGCAAGCTTTGAATCACCATCCCTAAGTCAATCCGAAACGTCTAACTTAAATTTGCTTCTAGATATTCCGTTGAAAGTTACAGTTGAGCTGGGCCGCACGAAGCGATCTGTTAAGGAAATTTTAGAAATGTCGAGCGGTTCAATTATTGAACTCGACAAACTAGCAGGTGAGCCCGTTGACATTCTCGTAAACAACAGACACATTGCAAAAGGCGAAGTTGTTGTTATCGATGAGAATTTTGGAGTTCGGATTACGGATATTTTAAGTCAAACAGAACGATTAAATAATTTACGATAAACCTTGGAGGTCATGGAAATGTCAAAACGTATTCTAATAGTGGACGATGCAGCATTTATGCGAATGATGGTAAAAGATATTTTATCAAAAAACAACTTTGAAGTAGTTGGAGAAGCTGCAGATGGTGCACAAGCAGTTGAAAAGTATTTCGAATTAAAACCAGATCTCGTAACAATGGATATTACCATGCCGGAAATGGACGGCATCGCAGCACTGAAGGCGATTAAAGAAAAAGATCCGAACGCGACAATCATCATGTGTTCAGCAATGGGACAGCAAGCAATGGTAATTGATGCAATTCAAGCAGGTGCAAAAGACTTCATTGTGAAGCCATTCCAGGCAGACCGGGTTGTTGAAGCAATTGAAAAAGCACTTAGCTAAGATTCGAAAATATGCACTCGTAAGTATGTTGTTGCTCTTTGCTGTTGGCGTATTTGCAAGTGCAGCGCCTTTGAATGTCCAGGCAGATACGGATTCATCAGTCACGGACTTTCTAGAGAAAAATAATAAAAAAGATGAAGTGCCTGCTGATAAAAGTAAGACGCCTGAAAAGTCGAACATGAATCAAGATGCTTCACCCGTTGGTTTAACTGCATGGGATTATATTAAAACTCTTTTAGCACTGGGTTTTGTTATTGCTCTGATCTATGGAATGGTCAAATTTATCAACACCCGCAACCGTGTGACTCAACATGGCAAACTCATGCAAAATATGGGAGGCTTGTCACTTGGACAGCAGAAGTCGGTTCAATTAGTGAAAATTGGTGAGCAATTCTTCCTGATTGGTGTTGGCGATGATGTACGACTGTTAAAAGAACTTTCGAATCCAGAGGAAATTGCTCAGCTTTCTGCCTATTACTCTGAAGAAGATGAAGTCCTTCAACAAAGTCTCGTAATGAAACTTGTAAACGGATTGAAAAATCGAAAGACCAATCCTTATCAGAAACAAGAAGAACCAGACGATTTCGGAAACCTATTTAAAGATAAGCTGACTGAAATCGAGAACGAGAGGAAACGCCAGCTCAATAAGCTGACGGAGAAGGAGCGCAATCGGAATGAATGACTTTATGCAATTTTTTTCGGATAGTGATCCGGGTGCAGTATCGACATCCGTAAAGATGCTTCTTCTATTGACCGTTCTATCCCTAGCTCCAGCGATTCTGATCCTGATGACATCGTTCGCCAGGATCATTATTGTTTTATCGTTTGTTCGTTCTGCGTTGGCGACTCAGCAGATGCCGCCGAACCAAGTGCTGGTGGGACTTGCGTTATTCTTAACATTTTTCATTATGGCGCCTACGTTCCAGCAAGTGAACGATGAAGCATTGAAACCGTTGTTTGCAGAAGAAATCTCATTGGATGACGCTTATGAAAAAGCAAGTGTCCCTTTTAAAGAATTTATGGGCAAACATACACGTCAAAAAGATTTGGAATTATTTTTAAGATATAACAATGCGGATCGACCCGAAACGATGAAAGATATACCATTGACGATGATGGTTCCTGCATTTGCATTAAGTGAAATAAAGACAGCCTTCCAGATGGGGTTCATGATCTTTATTCCATTTTTGGTCATTGACATGATTGTTGCCAGTATTCTTATGTCGATGGGTATGATGATGCTTCCGCCGGTCATGATTTCACTGCCATTTAAAATCTTGTTATTTGTACTGGTAGACGGCTGGTACTTAATCGTTAAATCATTGCTGCAAAGCTTTTAGGAGGGGTTCAGTTTGACAAGTGAAATGATCATTGCAGTTGCCGAGCGATCGGTATGGGTGATTTTAATGACAGCAGGACCTCTTCTAATCGTTGCATTAGTGACCGGGTTAGCGGTAAGTATTTTTCAAGCAACAACTCAAATTCAAGAACAAACCCTTGCATTTGTACCTAAAATTGTTGCTGTGCTTGTCGCTATCGTCTTTTTTGGACCGTGGATGTTATCCAAAGTAACAGCGTATGCAGCTGATATTTTTGATAACTTGTCACGGTATATAGGGTAGCTCTAATGGAAGCATTCATGCCGTTTGTTGCAACCTATTTATTAGTTTTGACCCGGATTTCCGCATTTTTTGTAACGCTGCCGTTATTTTCTTATCGAGCAATTCCTCCTGTAATGAGAATTGTATTTGCAGCGTTGCTTGCATGGGTGCTCGTATTTACATTGAATGTACCTGATCTTGAAATCAATGGAGCTTATATCATGCTCGTGCTTAAAGAAGCACTGATTGGATTAACCATTGGGATTATTGCCTTCATCGTAATGGCGGCAATTCAAGTGGCAGGGGGTCTCATTGACTTTCAAATGGGATTCGCAATCGCTAACGTTATTGATCCTCAAACGGGTACACAATCTCCTTTGATGGGACAGTTTTTCAATTCGTTAGCTCTGCTGTTGCTTCTTGCAGTGAATGGACATCACGTTTTACTGGACGGAGTGTTTTATAGTTATCAGTTCCTTCCTATAGACCAGTTATGGCCATCATTCGGAAGTGAGCGAGTCGCTGAACACGTTTTAAAAACGATGGCTGCTGTATTCGGAATTTCCTTTCAAATGGCCATACCTATTGTCGCCACTTTGTTTCTTGTAGACTTAGCTCTTGGTATTACAGCTCGAACAGTGCCGCAGCTGAACATTTTCGTTATTGGTTTCCCGATAAAAATCGGAGTGGGATTTCTTGTACTCTTCATCATGGGAGGCGTTATTGTAGCGATGATGCAAAAGATATTTGAAGTGATGGCGGTTAGTATGAGGGACTTAATGGTGTTGTTAGGAGGGGGATAAGTACATGTTGCGCTTGGATCTTCAATTTTTTGCGGGGGAGAAAACTGAAAAAGCCACACCGAAAAAACGAGAAGACTCTCGAAAAAAAGGTCAAGTCTTAAAGAGTCAAGACGTGACCAGCGCCATTGTACTGCTTTCAGTATTCCTTTTTTTGTTTTTTGCAGCAGGATTCATGAAAGATCGTTTTTATAAGTTTTTCAAGGAAACATTTCATACATACATAGCGATGGGGAAGTTAGACATCGATCAGACGATGATGATTTACATGGAAGTGATTAAGGAAATGGCATTCATCTTGCTTCCTGTCATGCTGATTGCGATGGTCGCAGCAATTGCTGGTAATCTGATACAGTTCGGATTGTTATTTACCGGAGAACCATTAAAATTCGATTTAAAAAAGATAGATCCAATGAAAGGGCTAAAACGTATTTTTTCGATAAAAGCAATTGTTGAGTTGCTAAAATCGTTGTTAAAGATTTCGTTTATCGGCGGGGTCACATCGATTATTCTTTATTTAAATATTGATAAAGTATTGAATTTAGCTTTTAAAACACCGTCAGCGGTCATGAAGACAGTTGGTGAATTGGTTGCATTAATGGGAATAACGGCTTCTTTTGTCCTGTTGTTCATTTCCATACTCGACTTCCTCTACCAGAAATTTGACTACGAAAAAAACTTGAAGATGTCCAAACAGGATATCAAAGATGAATATAAAAATTCAGAGGGTGACCCGCTGATCAAATCCAAGATCAAGCAGCGTCAGCGTGAAATGGCTATGCGAAGAATGATGCAAGAAGTTCCGCAAGCTGATGTAGTCATTACGAACCCGACACACTATGCAATCGCGATAAAGTATACTGACGGAGAAATGGATGCTCCTATTGTTGTTGCTAAGGGAGTAGATTTCATTGCCCAGAAGATTAAACTGATTGCGAAGGAGAACGATATTGTGATGGTCGAAAATCGGCCGCTCGCCCGTGCTCTTTACTCAGATACCGAGATTGGGGATCGAATTCCTGATCAATTTTTTAAAGCAGTTGCTGAAGTATTGGCGTATGTCTACCGGATTCAGCGCAAAATTTAAATGAACAACAGAAAGTGGGGATGACATGCAGTTTAAAGATATCGGTGTACTCGCATCCGTAATTATGATTGTTGCGATGCTTGTCATTCCTTTGCCTCACTGGTTACTCAGTTTCCTGATTATCATTAATATCACACTCGCTCTGTTAGTGCTTCTGACAGCTATGAATATGCAAGAAGCTTTGCAGTTTTCAATCTTTCCTTCACTTCTCCTTTTACTCACACTTTTTCGTCTCGGTCTTAACGTATCAACTACCCGTGCGATTTTGAGTGATGGAAGTGCAGGTGGGGTCGTTGAAACGTTCGGTTCGTTCGTAACCGGCGGTAATGTCATAGTCGGACTTGTTGTATTCGTGATTTTGATTATTATTCAATTTATCGTTATTACAAAAGGATCTGAGCGTGTTTCTGAAGTTGCCGCTCGATTTACATTGGATGCAATGCCAGGTAAGCAAATGAGTATTGACGCAGATTTGAATGCAGGAATGATATCTGACACACAAGCACGAGAGCGTCGTGAAAAAGTTAGTAATGAGGCGGACTTTTATGGTGCTATGGATGGTGCTACAAAGTTCGTTAAAGGAGATGCGATTGCTGGAATTATCATCGTTATGATCAACTTGCTCGTTGGTATGATCATCGGGGTTGTCCAGCTCGGTCTTCCATTTGCAGAAGCTGCCTCTCAGTTTTCAAAACTGACGGTAGGTGACGGAATTGTATCTCAAATTCCAGCATTGCTCATTTCCACTGCAACTGGAATTGTGGTTACACGGGCTGCATCAGAAGGAAACTTAGGATCTGACATTACAAGTCAGTTACTCGGTCAGCCAAAGCTGTTATACGTAGCAGCGGTAACAATTCTCTTACTGGGACTAGCAACACCTATAAATGACATTCTAACAATTCCAGTCGCAATTGCACTTGCTGTAAGTGCATTCATGATGTCACGACCTAAAGACGAGGATCCCGATGAGTTACTTGAACTTGAGGAAAGCGAACAGACAGAAGGCTTGAAAAGTCCGGAAAACGTGGTCAATCTATTGAATGTAGATCCGGTGGAGTTCGAATTCGGCTATGGACTCATTCCTCTGGTCGATGCCTCCCAAGGCGGGGACTTACTCGATCGGGTAGTTATGATCAGAAGACAGCTTGCATTAGAACTCGGTCTGGTTATTCCAGTTGTTCGGATTCGTGACAACATTCAGCTCCAGCCGAATGAATACCGTATAAAAATTAAAGGCAGTGAAATGGCTAGAGGAGAGCTGCTGCTGGATCATTATTTAGCAATGAGTCCTGGCGGCGACGATTCTATACCAGGTATAGACACGGTAGAACCTTCTTTCGGCCTTCCTGCAAAGTGGATTACCGAGGAAGTCAAAGAGGATGCAGAAATTATGGGGTATACCGTAGTCGATCCTCCAAGTGTTGTCTCTACCCATTTGACCGAAATCATTCGAGCAAATGCTGCAGATTTGATTGGTCGTCAAGAAACAAAGCAGCTGATCGATCATGTGCATGAGTCCTATCCGATTCTTGTGGATGAACTGACACCAACACCGCTTTCTGTCGGTGAGATTCAAAAAGTACTGGCTAAACTGTTAAGTGAGCATGTGTCTATTCGAAACTTGCCAATTATCTTTGAAACTCTGGCAGATTCTTCAAAGTACACGGCTGACGTGGATCTGCTTACAGAGTATTCCAGACAGTCACTAGCCCGTCAAATAACTGAACAATACACACCTCAAGGACAAGCGTTAAAAGTCATGACGGTTTCTGGAAAGGTTGAAAAACTGATTGCAGATAGTGTTCAGCAAACTGAGCAGGGAAATTATTTAACGATCGATCCTCAGAACTCACAAGCTATTCTAGAATCGATTGCGAGCGAAGTGGAACGCGTTGCACTGCTTGACCAATCGCCAGTTATTCTTTGTTCGCCTGCTGTCAGAATGTACTTGAGACAAATTACGGAACGCTATTTCCCGCAAATCCCAATCTTGTCTTATAATGAGTTGGAAGCATCTGTGGAAGTACAGAGTGTAGGGGTGGTGGATGTCGCATGAAGATGAAAAAGTATACAGCAGATACGATGGTCCAAGCAATGGAAAAAGTCCGTCAAGACTTTGGTGAAGATTCAGTAATACTAAGCTCCACCATTGTTCAATCTAAAGGGTTTCTGGGACTATTTAAAAAAAAGAGCGTGGAAGTCGTTGCAGGATACGATGAGCCTATCTCACTTAAAGAGAAACCTGAACCGGTTTTTAGTAAACAACATAAGCCCGTTCTTGCGCAAGATGCAGTGATCCACGAATTGAAAAAAGAAATGAAAGAAATGAAACAACTACTTAAGACCAATCATGCTCCAATAGAATTTAACCAATACCCTGAGGAAATGCAGGCACTGTTGGCAAGATTGAGTGCTCAAGAGCTGAACAATGAAACAATCCAAAAAATTGCACGTGAGATTTTTGCGCGCATGAAAGCTGAAAAAGTTGACTATACAGTTGATGAACAGAAGAAAATCGCCCGTGAAATTTTGAAGGAAGAACTGGCAGATTTACCGTTCGGAGGCGTTCATTTTAAAAAGA